>JAICWX010000240.1 GCA_025934635.1 Streptosporangiaceae bacterium
CGATCGACAACGACCTGGGTGCCACCGACTACACCTTCGGCTTCGACACCGCGGTGAACATCGCCATGGAGGCGATCGACCGGCTGCACACCACGGCCGAGAGCCACCACCGGGCGCTGATCGTCGAGGTCATGGGCCGGCACGCGGGCTGGATCGCACTGCACGCGGGCCTGGCCGGCGGCGCGAACGTGATCTTGATCCCGGAGCGGCCGTTCGACATCGAGCGGGTCTGCGCCTACGTGCAGCACCGGTTCCAGACCCGGTTCGCGCCCATCGTGGTCGTCGCCGAGGGCGCGCACCCGGTGAGCGAGGATCTCGCCACCACCGGCGAGCAGCTCGACTCGTTCGGCCATGTCCGGCTCGGCGGCGTCGGGCAGCTGCTGGCCGATGAGATCGAGAAGCGGACCGGCAAGGAAGCCCGCTGCACGGTCCTCGGCCACATCCAGCGCGGCGGCACGCCCACCGCGTTCGACCGGGTGCTGGCCACCCGGTTCGGCGTGCACGCGGTCCAGGCCGTCCACGACGAGGCGTTCGGCGTCATGGTGGCGCTGCGCGGCACCGACATCGTCCGGGTTCCCCTGGCCGAGGCCACCAGCCAGCTCAAGCTGGTCCCGCCCCAGCGCTACGCCGAAGCCGAAGTCTTCTTCGGCTAGTCGGCCCCCCGGCTAGCCGGCCCGCCGGCAGCATAGAAGCTGACTAACGGCACATCGACTCCGAACAGGGTTCCCTCCTCAGCCGGCCGGCAGATCTTGACCTGCCTCATTGCGGACCCCGGATCCATGTGCCTATACTCGCCTACGAGTACTTCACTACGAATCCTCGTACACGAGGATCTGGCTGCGAGGCGGTGAATGCGATGGCCAAGCGGCGGAAGATCAGCAATCTGCTCGCGCTCTCGCTGCTCACGCTGCTGACCGAACGGCCGATGTACCCGTACGAGATGGCCGCCACCCTGCGGCACCGGGGCAAGGACCAGTCCATCAAGATCAACTGGGGTTCGCTCTACACCGTCGTGCAGAACCTGGAAAAGCACGGCTTCATCGAGACGGTGGAAGTCGCCCGCGAGGGCAGGCAGCCGGAGCGGACCACCTACCGGATCACCGACGCGGGCCGCGCCGAGCTGACGGACTGGCTGCGCGAGCTGATCAGCGAGCCCGAGCGGGAGTACACCAAGTTCGAGGCGGCCCTGGCCGAGTGCGCCGTGCTGTCCCCCCGGGAGCTGACCGGCCTGCTGCGGCAGCGGCTCGAACACCTCGAGGCGACCACCGCCGAGCACCAGGCCATGCTGGAATCGCTGAAAAACACCCTGCCCCCGCTCTTCCTGATCGAATCCGAATACCACCTGGCGCTGCGGCGGGCCGAGACCGAATGGGTGCGGGAACTGCTGAAGGACTTCACCGACGGCACCTTCCCCGGCCTTAAGGACTGGCAGCACTTCCACGACACCGGGGAGGTCCCGGACGACGTCCTGGCACTGCTGCAGGGAGAGGAGGGTCCCGACAGCTAACACGAAAAACGACCCCGGCCTGGTGCGGCAAACACCAGCGGCCGGGGCCGTCAACCTCATTCGATCCCGCGTACGCGAAACCCTGAGGTCCCACCGTCTACAGTAGCCGGGTTTCTCCTCGCGGGGCTGGACTGGATCGCAAGGAGAAACCAGTGAGCATGACCGACTGCGCCATCGAGGCGCGTCAGCTCGTCAAGACCTACGCCGTGCGCGGGAAGAAGCAAGGCATCCGGGCGCTGGACGGGCTGGATATCAGCGTTCCCCGCGGCATGATCTACGGCCTGCTCGGACGGAACGGGGCAGGCAAGAGCACCGCTGTCAAGATCCTCACGTCGCTGGCCCGGCCCGACGCGGGCACGGCGCGCGTCGATGGCATCGACGTGATCGCCCGCCCGGGCCAGGTCCGGCACGTGATCGGGGTCGTCGCCCAGCGGTCAGGGGCCGACCCCACCGCCACCGGCCGGGAGAACCTGATCCTGCAGGGCCGGCTGTACGGGCTGCGCGGCCCGGCCGTGCGGGCCCGCGCCGAGGAGCTGCTCGCGCACTTCGGGCTGACCGAGGCGGCCGGGCGGCTGGTCAAGACGTACTCCGGCGGCATGCAGCGCCGCCTGGACGTGGCGCTCGGCCTGATGCACCGGCCCGCGGTGCTGTTCCTCGACGAGCCCACCACCGGCCTGGACCCGGAGTCCCGGGCGGCCCTGTGGGCCGAGATCGCGCGGCTGGCGGCCGGCGAGGGGATGACCGTGCTGCTGACCACGCACTACCTGGAGGAAGCGGACCGGCTGGCCGGCCGGCTGGCCATCGTGGACCGCGGCCGGGTCGTCACCTCGGGCACGCCTGACGGACTCAAGGGCGAGCTGCGCGGCGACGCCGTGCACGTCGAGCTGCCCTTCGATGCCGGGGCCGGCGCCGGCGCCGAGGCCAGCGCCGCCCTGGTCCGGCGCGCGCTGGCGGCCCTGCCCGCGGTGCGGGACGTGCTCATCGCCGGCCGTGACGTCTCCGCCCGCAGCGACGACGGCGCGGCCGCCGTCCCGGTCGTGCTGGCCGCGCTGCAGCGGGCGGGCGTCAATGCCGCCTCGGTGGCGGTGGCCCGGCCCTCGCTTGACGACGTGTACCTGCGGCACACCGGGCGCCGCTACAGCGAGTCGGGGACCCCCGGCCGCGACGGCCGCGACGGCCGCGACGACCACGATGACCAGCTCGAAACCGCCGGGGTGAGCAAGTGATGACGACCATGCAGATCGACTCGGTTCCGTCCGCCCCCGGACGCTCCCCGGCGGCGCCGAACACGGTGCCGCTGCGCACCGCCCTGGCCCACACCTGGTACCTGACCGGCCGGAAGATGCACGCCCTGGTCCGGCAGCCGTGGGTGCTGGCGTTCAGCGTGGTGCAGCCGGTGATCTGGCTGTTCCTGTTCGGCCAACTGTTCCGCCGGGTCATCGACATCCCGGGCTTCGCCTACCACGGCAGCTACCTGGACTACCTGGTGCCCGGGCTGATCGCGATGAACG
This sequence comes from Streptosporangiaceae bacterium, assembly GCA_025934635.1. Next base: position 3,019 of record JAICWX010000240.1, read on the forward strand.
CCATGTCCAACAACATGTGGGCCGGCATGGCGATGATCGAGGAGATCGAGCGCGGCACGCTGAACCGCTTCCTGGCCGCCCCGGCCAGCCGGATCGCGATCATGAACGCGTCCGTGGTGGAGCAGGCGGTCAGCACGGCCGTGCAGTCGCTGATCATCGTCGGGCTCGGCCTGGCCGGCGGGGCCCGTTACCACGGCGGCGTCGCCGGGGTGGCGGTCATGGTCGCGGCGTCGATCCTGGTCGGGGTGGTGTTCGGGGCCCTGTCCAACGCGGTCGGCATGACGCTGCGCAGCCGCGAGGCGATCATCGGCGTGTACACGTTCTTCATGCTGCCGCTGATGTTCTTGTCCTCGGCGTTCATCCAGACCAGCCTCATGCCGGGCTGGATGCAGGCCATCGCGTCGCGCAACCCGCTCAACTGGGTGGTGCAGATCGGCCGCAGCGCGGTCTCCGCTGATCCCGGCTGGGCCGGGATCGGGGTGCGCTGCGGCGGCCTGCTGGTGCTCGCGGTGGCCTGCGTGGCCGTGTCCGTGGCGACGTTCCGCTCCTACCAGAAGAACGTCTGAGGGCCCGGGCCGGAACGGCGGGTACCACGGGGCGCCCGCCGTTCCGGCCTTCTGCCCGCGAAAGCCCGGGGTCTACGAGGCCCGCAGGGGCACGGCCTCGAGCGCCTCGGTCACTTCCTCCGGCGTGGGCGGTGCCTGCGCCTCGCTGTAGCGCATGGTGCGGATGTCGCGCGGGATCAGCGCCAGCGCGGACGCGATGACGATGAGCGCGGCCGCCCCGTACTGCGCGCGGCTGGTCCCGATCGCGGTGCCGAGCGGACCCGCGATCAGCGCCCCGATCGGCATCACGATGACCGAGCCGAGGACGTCGTACGACGAGACCCGGGCCAGCTTGTCCGGCGGGATGTTCCGCGTCATCGCGACCGTCCACTGCACCATCATCATCTCGACGAAGACGCCGAGGCCGAACGACGCGGCGCACACCGCGGGCAGCGGCAGCACCATCGCCAGCGACAGCGGGGAGATGGCGATCGCGCCCCCGGTGACCACGACGAACAGCATCGGCCGCCGGGGCGTGAAGCGCAGCGCGGCCATCCCGCCCGCGATCAGGCCGAACGCGTCCGCCGCGGTGATCGCGCCCCAGGCGGCCGGGCCGCCCAGGTGCTCCCGCGCCACCACCGGGCCGAGTACGGAGAACGCCCCGTACCAGGCCATCATCACCACGCTGAACTGGGCCACGATCACCCACAGCCAGGTGTGGGACCGGAACTCTGACCAGCCCTCGCGCAGCTCGGCGATCATGCTCCGGGCCCGCGCGGTACTAGCTGACCCCGTGCTGCCCGGCGCCGTGCCGACAAGCACGGGACCCGTGGCCCGGATGGCCAGCAGCATCGGGACGGTGGCCACCATGCCCGCCCCGCACAGCACCAGGGCCCAGCCCGGCCCGGCCGCCGCCACCAGCAGGCCGGCCGCGGCCGCGCCCGCCATCTGGCCGGTGTTCATCACCAGCCGGCTGAGCGCGCTCGCCTCCTGCAGCAGGCTGTCGGGGACGATGCGGGGGAGAAGGGCCTGCGAGGCCGGGTAGAAGAGCGCGACCCCGGTCCCGGTGACCGCTTCGAGACCGAGCATCGCCCACAACGGCGGGTTGCCGGCCAGTGCCAGGATGCCGAAGGTGCCCTCGCCCAGGGCCATCAGCACGTTGGCCGCCACGATGACCCGCTGCGCCCGGAACCGGTCGGCGGCGACGCCGCCGATGAGCACGAACACCAGCGACGGCGCGATCTGGGCGGCAAGCACGTAGGACAGGTCGGTGGCGGAATTGGTCGCCTTGAGAACGGCGAAGGAGACGCCGACGAGCGAGAAGCCCACCGACGCGGGCGCGATCAGCCGGTCCGCGAGCAGGAAGCGGAAATCCCGGATCCCGAGCACGGGGAACCGGCGGGTGAGCCTGCCCCGTGACATCGGACCTGTCCTTTCCGGTTGACGCGGCCTTCCTGCCGGTCATCTGGCCCGACGCTAGCCAGCCGTGCCGCGTGCTGGCAAACAGTTTTAACCAGGAAGGACGCCGGAAACTTCCCCCAAGCCGGCCAGCACCGTGCCGGCCAGCACCGTGCCGGTCAGCAGAGCTGGTCGATCCGGGTCCAGACGCTGGGCGGGTTGTCGTCCCGCGGCAGCCACAGCAGCGGCTGCCTGCCGTCGTACTTGAACTGGAACCCGGCGTCACCGGGATAGCGGTCCCGCCGGTCCGGCCACACCACCTGCAGGTACGGCGGCCTGACGTACCCGTGGTACCGGTCCGAGACCGCGAACATGCTGGTCATCCGCCAGCTTTCGTGCACCGGCCGGATGGTGAGCGAGCACGGGCAGATGCCGTCGACCTGGTCTCCGGCCTCAATCACCGCGCCGCTGGCGATGCGCTCGCCGATCGAGTTCAAGATGACCGTCATGTGCTCGACCGGCAGGCCGAACATGGTCAGCTCGGGGCCCTGGTAGCTGAGCCACAGACCCACGGTGTACGCCCAGGGCGGCGCGACCTCGTCGCCCAGGACGGCGGAGACCGACCAGCCGACGGTACGGATGTCGTCGGCGACGGCCTGCATGCATGCATCCGGGTCCAGATCGGCGCCCCCGGACAGCGCCTCGCATTCCGCGCACCCGCACCGCTCATCAGGCGGCTCGGCGCGGCGTCTGCGTGGTGGGTTCATGGATGACACATTACGAGGGGGGTACGACATTTTCGGGTCGGCTTTCCCTGGTCGTACTGGTCCGCGAAATTTAGGTCAGGCGTGCGCGGAACGCGGCGGTCTTGACCCGGTTCTGGCAGGAGGTCGAGCAGTACCGGCGGGTGCCGTTGCGCGAGGTATCGACGTAGACCCGGTCGCACCGCGGCGCGGTGCAGACGCCGAGCCGGTCGTACAGCTCCCCGCCGAGCACCACCGCGAGGCCGGTGCCGCAGCCCGCGGCCCAGCCGTTCGGCAGCGTGCCGTCGGCGGAGTGGAAGTGCAGGTGCCAGGGCTCGCCGTCGTGCCGCTCGAGTTCCGGCCGGGCCCCGGTCCGGACGAGCAGCGCGTTGACCTGGCGGGCCGCGTCGTCCACGGCGCCGGCGGCGACGGCCTCGAAGACGCCGCGCAGTTCCGCCGCCACGAAGCACAGCTCGGCGGCCTCCTCCCCGGTCGCCTCGCGCGCGCCGGCCCCGCGCAGGACGGCGCCGACCGCGGCGGTGCGCTCGTCGTCCTCGGGCGGGACGTACCGGCGCCCCCGGTCCTCGCCGGGGGTGAGCAGGTTCACCAGCTCCGCGGCCACCCGGATCACGATGTCCATGTGACTGTTGAAATTCACTTGACCAGTTACACCCCCTCCGCTTAGCGTGGTGACTGTCAAAGTTATCTTAGCCAGTAACTAGTCGCCAGGGAGTCAGCGTGCCGGAACTGGACCGTGATACCGCCCGAGACTGGATCGAGCGCTGGGACCGCCAGCAGGAGGAGAGCCTGCCGGACCGCGAGGACCGGTTCACCGCGCTCATCGACGCGGTCGAGGAAGGGGCCGGGCGCCCCGACCCGCTCGTCCTCGATGTCGGCTGCGGTCCCGGCTCGCTGGCCGTCCGGCTGCTCGCCCGGCTGCCGCGCGCCACGGTCATCGGCGTTGACGCCGACCCGGTGTCGATGACGCTGGGCCGGGCTGCCTACGCCGGCGTACCCGGGCTGCGCTTCGCCGACCTGGACCTGCGCGTCCCCGGCTGGTCCGCGCGGCTGGACCTGGACCGGGCGCCCGACGCCGCGGTCAGCACCACGGCCCTGCACTGGCTGCCCGGGCCCGACCTGCGCGCCCTGTACGCCGAGCTCGCTTCCGTGCTCCGGCCCGGCGGCCTGCTGCTCGACGGCGACCACTTCACCCTGGACGCCAGCCAGACCCCGGTGCTGGCCGGCCTGGACCTGGCACTGCGCCAGCGCGAGGACCGGCGGCGCTTCCCCGGCGGCCACCGGGAGAACTGGCATGACTGGTGGAAGGCGGTGGCCGCCGACCCGGCGCTGGCCCCGCACGTGGCCGAGCGTGACCGCCGCCGGGTGGACGCCGGGCATCACGGCGGCACCGAGTCGACCGGGCTCGTGACCCACGTCGAGGCCCTCCGGGCGGCCGGCTTCACCGAGGTCGGCACCCTGTGGCAGCGCGGCGACAACCGCCTGCTGTGCGGCGTCCTGCCGCCCGGCTAGGGGCGGCGCGCGTGGGCGATGTTGACGACCGCGATGGCCGCCCAGATGAGCAAGATGATGAACGCCTGCCCGCCGAGCGCGGCTGCGTGCGCCACGACCGCGGTGGCGATGACGCCGAGGGTCATGGACCCGAGCGCGATGATCGTCGTCGCCACGTTGCGCGCCCCGACCTCGGACGGCCGGGCCGGCGGCGGGCCCAGCTGGTACCCGGGCGGCAGCACGGGCCCCGGGTACCCCAGGTAGCCCTGATATCCGGGGTACCCGACCGGTGCGGGATGAACTCCGGGAAGGCCCGGCATGGTTCCGGCGGGCATGGTTCCGGCGGGCATGGTTCCGGCGGGCATGGTTCCGGCGGGCATGGTTCCGGCGGGCGGGGCGCCGGCCGGCAAGGAGGGGGCCCCTGGCTGGGCGCCGGCCGGCGCCGCGGGCCCCTGAAGCCCAGGAGCCGGCCCGGCGGGCCCGGGAGATCCTGGCGCCGGCCCGGGAGCCCCGGTGGCGCCGAACTGTCCGAGCCGCGCGTCTATCCGCTTGTCGATTTCCGCCCCGATGCGCTCGACCAGGCCCTCGGCCACGGCGTCGTCATAGGCCGGACCGAGGTCGGCGTGCGCGGCCACCGAAGCGCGGATCTCGGCCTCGTGGTCGCTGCTCATGAGCGCACGGTATAACGCGCCGGGCAATCACCACAAATGAGCTGCCGGTTACCACCGGTGCCGGGCGTAGGCGATATTGATGGTCCCGATCACCAGCCAGATCAGCGCGACCAGCCACTGCGTGCCCGCCTGGCCGGTGCCCGGATGCAGCACCGCCGCCGAGGCCCCGACCGCCAGGCTCATCGAGCCCAGGGCCAGCACCACGGTGCCGAACCCCAGCCGCCCGGGCAGCGGTTCCCGGCGCAGCCGCGGTTGCGGCCGCGGCTGCGGCTCGGTATAAGGCAGCTGGCCGCCGTACAGCCGGGCGTCCACGCGCCGGTCGATTTCCTCGCCGATGCGCTCGACGAGTCCCTCGGCTACGGCGCTCTCGTAACCGGGGCCGAGATCACGGTGTGCCGCGGCCGAGGCGCGGACTTCATCGGAGATGCTCACGCCATCAAGCTATCGGCGCACCGGCCGCCGGGCACTGGGGCTAGCACCCGTTTCCGGTTTCGTGCTTACCCCCGCAATCTGTTCGGGATACGGATTTCCTGCTGGCAGACTAGGGGAATGCCGCCGACCGCCGATTCCCTGCGCCCGCACGGGCCCGATGAGCCGTGCGTGCTGCTCAAGCTGGGCGAGATCGTGCTCAAGGGGCGGAACCGGCAGCAGTTCGAGCGCATCCTCCAGGCCAACATCCGCGCCGCCCTGCGCGACATCGGCGTGCCGGCCGACCTGCGCCAGCGCGAGGGGGTCATCCTGCTGCGGGTCGCCGACGGCAGGCAGCGCGGCCCGGCGGGCTGGGCCCAGGCCGCGACCCAGATCGCGGAGCGGATGCAGGATGTGCCCGGCATCGTCCGGGTCTGCGTGCCGATGCGGGTGCCCAAGACGCCCGAGGCGGTCTCCGCCGCCGCGATGGCACTGACCAAGGACGCCGCGGGCACCTTCGCGGTGCGCGCCCGCCGCCGTGACAAGCGCTTCCCGCTCACCTCCGGGGAAATAGGCGTGCAGGTCGGCCGGGAGATCCAGGAAGCGCACGGGCTGAGCGTCAACCTCTCCCGCCCGGACACCACCGTGTTCATCGAGGTGGACCAGGACGAGGTGTTCGTGTTCACCGAGGGAATGGCGGGCCAGGGCGGGCTGCCGGTCGGGATGAGCGGCCGTGGCGTCGTGCTGATGTCCGGCGGCATCGACTCCCCGGTCGCCGCCTACCGGATGATGCGCCGCGGCCTGCGCTGCTTCTTCCTGCACTTCTCCGGTATGCCGCTGACCGGGCCGGAGTCGATCTACAAGGCCTACGCGCTGGTCCGCGGCCTGGACCGGTTCCAGGGCGGGTCGCGCCTGTTCGTGGTGCCGTTCGGCAAGGCGCAGCAGACGCTGAAGTCCTCCGGCGCGGACCGGCTGCTGATCGTGGCGCAGCGGCGGCTGATGCTCAAGACCGGCGAGGCCCTGGCGCGGCGGCTGAGCGCGACCGCGCTGATCACCGGTGACTCGCTGGGCCAGGTCGCCAGCCAGACCCTGACCAACATCACCGCGCTCGACGACGCGGTCCGGCTGCCGATCCTGCGCCCGCTGGTCGGCTGGGACAAGTCCGAGATCATGGACGAGGCCCGCCGGATCCGCACCCTGGCCATCTCCGAGCTCCCCGACCAGGACTGCTGCACGCTGCTCGCCCCGCGCCAGGTCGAGACCCGGGCCCGGCTCGACGACCTGCACCGCATCGAGGGCCGGCTGGACGCCGACGACCTGGCCGAGGAACTGGCCCGCAGCGCGCAGGAATACCGCCAGGAAAATCCTTAGCACCGAACGGGGTCAGCTATCCGCCCCGGCCCGTTCCTGCCCGTCCGGCTGGTCGCGCAGCCACAGTGACACGTGCTCCGGAGCGAGCACATGCTGCACCACGCCGGTCAGGTCGGCCCCGAGCACGTCCAGGTTGACCTGCTCGCGTAGCCGCTCGGAGAACCCCGTGACCACCTGCGCGGCGTCGTACCCGGCCCGGTCGAACCGCCGGTCGACCACGGCCTGTACCCGCCGCCGCAACGGGTTGAACAGCGCCGCCGCCACCAGCACCGAAGCCGCGACCCCGACGCTGCCCCGAACCGGCCGCACCTGGCTGAGCAGGGCGATGCAGCCGAGGTAGACCCCCACGACCAGCCCGGTCACCAGGACGTAGGAGACGGTCCGGGAGATGATCCGGTCGATCGAGTAGAGCCGGTACTTCAGCACGGCGACGCCAATCGCCACCGGCATGGCCAGCCCGAACCCGGCCACGATGGACACGTCGTAGGCGGCCTGCCCCGGGCCGCCCGCAGCGGAGGCGGGAACCAGCAGCAGCGTCAGGCCCACACTCACGGCCACGGCGTAGACGAACCACTTGAGCTGCAGCCGCTCCTCCCCGGCCGACCGCCGGTACCTCAGCGCCACACTCACCGCCGCCAGCAGTACGGCCGCCCAGCTGAGCACCCACAGGACTTGACCGGGCGCGCTGTTCTCCAGCCGGAACCAGCCGCGGACGCCGGTCGGGTTAGGGACACTGGGCAGGCCGCCACCGAGCGTGATGGGGCCTGGATCGAGCCATGTGATGGCCAGGAAAACGACGGTCAGCCCAGCCGCACCCCAGCCCACCGCCCACCACCGCCTCGTCAGCGGCCTGCCATCAGGAAACAGCAGCAGCATGAACGTCAGCAGGCCGGTCGGGAAGAGCACCACGAACGACCAGTTGACGAACCACGCCGCCCAGATCGCGCCGCCGGGCGGAGCGCCGTGGGACGATCCTGCCAGCGAGTGCCGTACGTACTCGCCGGCCAGCCCGCGCACCGCCTCTACCAGGCCGATGCCGAGCAGGAGCCAGCCGACAGGGTTGGACCGCCGGCGGGCGGCCAGGAAGGCCCCCGCGACCGTGTACGCGATCATGAACCGGTCCGGGCCGAACTCGGCGGCGATGTCGGACAGGTCGCCGCTACGGGCGGCCAGCACCCACGCGGCGGCGAAGGCGGCCAGGCTGGCCGCTCCCGCTGACCAGGCCACGACGGTCAGGATCGGCTTTCTGGTCACACGAAAACGGTACCCAGCCGACGTTCCGGGATCGTTACGGCTACCGGGCGTTCAGGCCAGGGCCGCCGCGCGCGGGATCTCCGGGGCGGGAGTGAGGGTGCGGCCGACCAGCGGGGACAGGTGGGCGGCGACCGAGGCCAGCTCGCGCAGGTCGGACTCGACCAGGGCCTGCGGGCCGTCGCACAGTGCCGACTCCGGGTGCGGGTGGACGTCCACGATGACGCCGTCCGCGCCGACCGCGATCGCGGCCCGGGACAGCGGCAGCACCAGGTCGCGGCGGCCGCCGGAGTGCGACGGGTCCACGATCACCGGCAGGTGCGACAGCCGCTGCGCGACCGGCACCGCGCTGATGTCGAGGGTGTTCCTGGTGGCCTTCTCGAACGTCCGGATGCCCCGCTCGCACAGCACGATGTCCAGGTTGCCGCGCTGGGCGATGTACTCGGCGGCCATCAGCCATTCCTCGATGGTGGCGTTCATGCCCCGCTTGAGCATCACCGGCTTGCCCACCCCGCCGACCGCCTGCAGGAGCGGGAAGTTCTGCATATTGCGCGTGCCGACCTGCAGCATGTCCGCGTAGCTGGCCACCAGGTCCACGTCGCCCGGGTCGACCACCTCGGTCACCACCGGCAGGCCGGTCTCCGCCCGCACCTCGGCCAGGATCTTCAGTCCGGCCTCGCCCAGCCCCTGGAACGCGTACGGCGAGCTGCGCGGCTTGTAGGCGCCGCCGCGCAGCAGCGACGCGCCGGCCGCCCGGGCCATCTGCGCGGACTCCAGCGTCTGCTCGGCCGTCTCGACGGCGCACGGGCCGGCGATGACGGTCAGCGTGTCCGGCCCGATCGGGACGCCGCCCACCCGGATCACCGAGCGCTCCCGGTGGTGCTCCCGGCTCACCAGCTTGTACGGCGAGGTGATCCGCACCACGTCGCTGACCCCTGGCATGCCCCGCAGGTTCAGCGTGTCCAGGTGGTCCGTGTCGCCGACCAGGCCGACGATCGTCCGCGACATGCCGCGGCTGACGAAGGCGTCGCCGCCCGCCGATCGCACCCGGTCGACGACGCCGTCGACTTCCGTTTCGCCGGCCTCCGCCGTCATCACCACGACCATCATCCGCCTCCAGTCACAAAAAAACCCCGAGCCGATGGCCCGGGGTTTCGTTAGTCGCTTCCGTCAGCGCAAGCTCTGGCGGGCGACCGTCCGGAACCCGGACCGGTAGCCAAACCAAAACCAGAACTGCTCACGCATGTCGGCCATGCTAGCGCATGCCGTCAAGCACAGGAGTATCAAGCACGGGGCGGGTCAGAAACCGGTGTCGAGGGTGATGGTGCTGCCGCGCGGGGCCTCGCCGACCGGGCTGAAGTCGAAGACCTTGTTGAAGAAGCCGAACCGGTTCACCTTGACCTGGAACCCGGCGTCCTCGAGCAGCTTGGTGGCGTCCTGCACGGACATGCCGATCGGGTTGGGCACGGCGACCAGCTGGGGGCCGGTGGACACCTGGACGATCACGGTCTGGCCCGGCTGGAACACCCCGCCCGCGGTCGGCTGCTGGCCGGTGATGATGCCCTTGGCCTGCTGGCTGTTGTTGTCCGGCTGCTGCTGCAGGGTCACCTTGTCCTGGCCGGCCAGCCGCAGGGCGGCGTTGATGTCCATGCCGGTGAAGTCCGGCAGGGGCGGCCCGGCCGCGACCATGATCGTGACCGGCTGGGTCTGCGGCCAGCTCGTGCCCGCCCCCGGCCTGGTGCCGGTCACCGTGCCCACCCGGGCGTTCGAGGCGACCTTGACGATGGTGAAGTTCAGGTGGACGCGCTGCAGCGCGGCCTGGGCGTCGTTCTGCTTCTCGCCCTTCACCGCGGGCACCGCGGAGGTGAACGGCCCGCTCGAGACTTCGATGGTGACCGCCGCGCCCTTCGACACCCGCCCGGCCGGGCTGGTGCCGACGACCGAGCCCTTGCCCACCGTGTTGCTGTGCACCTGGCGCTGGCCCGCCTGGACGGCGAAGCCGTCGGCGGTCAGCACGGCGGTGGCCTGGCTGACGCTGACCCCGGAAACCGTAGGTACCTGGGTGAACCGTCCGGAGGTGAACCACCAGGTGCCGAGCCCGAGCCCGACGCCGAGCACGATGACCAGCGCGACGATGATCAGCCGGGGGCCGAACAGCCACCGTCCCAGGAACGGCTCGCGCTCGCCGCCGAAACCGCCCCCCTGATGGCGGCCGCCGTCGGTGTGACGCAGGCCCTCCTCGCGGTCCACCACGAGCGTGTGGGAATCCGCCTGCCCGCCGCCGCTGAGCTGGCCGCCGCCGTTGAACTGGCCGGTACCGAACTGGCCGGTACCGAACTGGCCGGTACCGAACTGGCCG
>JAICWX010000001.1 GCA_025934635.1 Streptosporangiaceae bacterium
ATGATCGCGGCGTCCAGGTCCTTCTCGAACGGGACCCGGCCGGTCAGGCACTCGTACAGCACGCAGCCGAGCGAGTACTGATCGGCCAGCCCCAGCACCGAGGTGCCGCGGATCTGCTCCGGCGCCACGTAGTCGATCGTGCCCAGGAACTGCCCGGTCGAGGTCAGCCCGGTCCGCGACATGGCGTGCTTGGTGATCCCGAAGTCCGCCAGGTACACGTGATCGGGGTCGGCCTCGTCGGCGCCCCGCTCGATCAGCATGTTGCCCGGCTTCACGTCCCGGTGCACCAGGCCCCGGCGGTGCGCGCCGTCAAGCGCCCGGGCCACCTGCCCCAGCAGGAACAAGGCGGACTCAGGGGCGAGGCGCCCGCGCTTCTTGAGGATCTGCCGCAGGTCGGTACCCGAGACGTACCGCATCGCGATGTACAGCAGGTCGTCCTGAGAGCCCATGTCGTAGATGGGGATCACGTTGGGGTGGTTCAGCGAGGCCGCGATCCGCGATTCCTCCAGGAACCGGGCCCGGAACATGTCATTGGAGGCGAGCTCGGGCGCCAGCACCTTCAGCGCGATGACACTGCTCAGCCGGAGGTTCTCCGCCTGGTAGACCACGCTCATCCCGCCGCGGCCGAGCACCGAGCGCATCCGGTAACCCGCGAACTCGTCTCCTACCAAGGGCAGCTCAGCCATCATGCTTCCCTTCCGGGATCGCGCCCCGGTCCCGGCTGGCCGGGCAGCGACCCGTCAGTGATCTCCAACTCTTGAAGAGCTACCACTAAGTGAACTGATACATTTACTTTAAGTCAACATATGACTTCTCTTCGTGTTCGGGAAGATGTGCCCGGGACGTTCACCATCCGGGAGCCGAAGCTCAGGTCTGGTAGCCCAGGGCGGCCATCATGCCGGCCGGGCCTGCGCCGCCGCGAACCGGTAGCTGAACTGCGCTCCGGCCGGCACGGGCGGCTGGGTCATCCCGGGCACGCCGTCCATGTTGTTGCGGATCGCCACGCCGTGCCAGTGCACGGTCGTCTCGGCCGGGAGCCGGTTCACCAGCTGGCCGCCTCCGCCGCGGCGACCTGCGGGCTGTCCGGCCCGATCAGTAGCGCCGGGCCAGCGGGACCGCCTTCGGCCCCGAGGTGCACAGGGTCATCAGAACCCGGGTGACGGCCGCATCAGGAAACGGAGGCCAGCCCACCCGCCGATGTCCGGGTAGGTCGCGGATGTGCCCCGTGCGATAGTGACTACGCGAGCCAGTTACCCGGATGCCAGCGCGTTCAGCCCGGAGGAGCAGCATGTCCGTTCACTCGTTGCCGGCCCTGTGCGATGCCGAGGTGGCCGGGCGCGTCGATGCGCTGATCGCGCAGCTGACCACGGCGGAGAAGGCCGGGCAGCTCACCCAGTACTTCTACTTCGACCTCCCGTCCCGGGAGGAGGCCGCGGCCGGCCCGGCCGAGCCCGGCGCCCCCGTCGCCGGCCAGGGGATCACCGTCGACGAGGCGCTGGCCCGCGGCCAGGTCGGGTCGCTGCTGTTCGTCACCGACCCGGCGCAGATCAACCGGCTGCAGCGGCGGGCGGTCGAGGGCAACCGGCACGGCATCCCCGTCCTGTTCGGCTTCGACGTCATCCATGGCCTGCGCACGATCTTCCCGGTCCCGATCGCCATGGCCGCGTCGTGGGATCCCGCCGGCATCGAGCGGAGCCAGGCCGTCGCCGCCCGCGAGGCCCGGGCGGCCGGGATCCACTGGGCGTTCGCGCCGATGGTCGACATCGCGCGTGACCCCCGCTGGGGCCGGATCGTGGAAGGCGCCGGCGAGGACCCGTACCTCGGCGCCGCGGTCGCCGTCGCCCAGGTGCGCGGCTTCCAGGGCGACGGCCTGGGGTCGCCCGGCCGGGTCATCGCCGGCCCGAAGCACTTCGCCGGCTACGGCGCCGCGCTCGGCGGCCGCGATTACGACGAGGTGAACCTGTCCGACTCCGAGCTGTGGAACGTGTACCTGCCCCCGTTCAAGGCGGCCGTCGACGCGGGCGCCGCGAACATCATGACCGCCTACATGGACCTCAACGGCGTACCGGCCACCGGTAACCACTGGCTGCTGGACGAGGTGCTCCGCGGCACCTGGGGCTTCGGCGGCTTCCTGGTCAGCGACGCCCAGGCGGTGCACAACCTGCGCACGCACGGCTTCGCGGCCGACCTGACCGACGCCGGCGCGCGGGCCGTGCGGGCCGGCGTGGACATGGAGATGGCGGTCGGCGATCCCGCGTACGCGCACCTGCCGGAGGCGGTCGAGGCCGGCCTGGTGGACGAGGAGGCCCTCGACACCTGCGTCCGGCGGATCCTGGCCGCCAAGGTCCGGATGGGCCTGTTCGACCAGCCGTACGTGGACGAGGAGCAGGCCCGGGAGGTACTCGCCGACCCGGCCCATCGCGCGGCGGCCCGCGAGTCCGCGCAGCGGTCGGCGGTCCTGCTCCGCAACGAGGGCGGCCTGCTGCCATTGACGGGCCCGCACTCCATCGCCGTCAGCTCTATCGCCGTCATCGGGCCGCTGGCTGACTCCCGGCGCGACATCCTCGGGCCCTGGTGCTTCGACTTCGACCTGGACGAGACGGTCACGGTGCTCGACGGCATCAGGAGCCGGGCCGGCGACGGGATCGAGGTCGGCTACGCACCGGGCATCCGGCCGGCCCAGCGCGTCTTCCCGTCGATGTTCGACATGTTCCCCGGCAACGCACCCGTCGACCCGGACGGGTTCGACGACGACGCCGAGCTCGCCCGCGCGGTCACGCTGGCCCGCGAGTCCGACGTCGCGCTGGTCGTCGTGGGCGAGTGGCAGAACATGATCGGCGAGGCGGCCTCCCGCTCCAGCCTCGGGCTCCCGGGCGGGCAGCTGGCGCTGCTGCAGGCCGTCGTGGCCGCCGGCACGCCCGTCGTGCTCCTGGTCATGAACGGCCGCCCGCTCGACCTGCGGTGGGCCGCGGAGCACGTCCCGGCCATCCTCGACATCTGGTACCCGGGCACCCAGGGCGGCGCGGCAGTGGCCGACCTGGTCTTCGGCGACGTCGCGCCGGGCGGCAAGCTGCCGTTCACCTGGCCGCGCACGGCCGGCCAGGTCCCGCTCATCTACAGCCACACGGTCTCGCACGAACCCGTCAACCAAGGACGACGCTACTGGGATGAGGAAAGCACGCCGCTCTTCCCGTTCGGTCATGGCCTGTCCTACGGCCGGTTCGAGTACCGCGACCTGACCCTGGACCGGGACCAGCTGCGGGCGGGCGAGACCGTCACCGTGTCGGTCACCGTGACCAACGCGGGCGAGCAGGCCGGCGACGAGGTGGCCCAGCTCTACATCCACCAGCGGCGCGGCACCGCCTCGCGGCCGGTCCGCGAGCTCAAGGGCTTCCAGCGGGTCTCGCTGGCGGCCGGCGAGTCACGGACGCTGGAGTTCCCGCTCGGCCCGGCCGAGCTGCGCTACTGGAACGCGGCCGCCCGGGACTGGGTGATCGACGCCACCACGATCGACGTCTTCGCCGGCGGCGACTCGGCCGCCGAGCTGACCGCCAGCTTCACCATCGGCAGCTGACCGCCGGACGGGAAACGCCGGTCGCCCGGCCGGGACCACGACCCCGGCCGGGACCACGACCCCGGCCGGGCGCATCGCCATCAACCGCGGCGCGGTTAGCCCACGTGGATCGTCATGAACATTCCGGCCAGGGCCGGGCGCGTCAGCGCCGGGAAATTCGCTTTCATAGGCAAGCCAGGGCGAGGCGCATTCCGCTCGTGAAGCCAGCCCGGTCACGGTCCACGTGTACTAGCCGCCGCCGTACGCCATCGGTTACTACGAGTTCGCCGGGGCTGTCAGGCCAGCCGCGGGTACCCGAGCTGGACCAGAAGCTCGTTGACCCTAGCCTCAAGCGGCTGCGGGATCTTGCTTGTCGGCACTCGCGAACCTGCGTCAGGAGCAAGGTCCCGCGTGCCCGCAGGTACGGCATCATCGCCGGGACGGCCCGGGGCGGGTGCATCGTCGGGGCCGAGGCCGAGGAAGGCAGAGATCCGGTCGGTCACGTCGTGCGGGTCGTCAACCAGATCCTCGTACCTGACCCGGTGGCATGCCCGTGGATGTGCCGCTTCGAATTCCAGCAGAGACTCGGTGAAAGCCGCCCAGTACGCCGCGATGGCCGCCACGCTGCTGCCCGGATAGGCCGCGGCGAAAGGACCGAACGGGGAGTCGGCCAGACCCCAGGGATTCGCCTGGACACCCGCGCGGATCACATCCGGACAGTTCCGGTGGAGGCACACGAACTTCGCCGTGTCGTAAAGCTTGAGGAAGGTTCCCGCGTACATGGCTGGCGCCTGCGCGATCTCACACCAGCGCGTCTCGCCCGTTCTGACCAGGATGGAGGTGATCATGGCGTCCGCCATGGCGCGAAGCGCCGAGGCGGCGAGGGGCGACAGCGGCCCGCCGTGCCCGTCGATGCCGCGCCAGGTGGTCGCCGCCTGCTCGAGCAGGGGCAGCAAACCCGTGCCTGACGTGCAGGCCAGGGTCGAGCGGCTAGCAAGCCTATGCTGCAGGCGCTCGGACCCGGCGTGCGCATAGGTGAGCACGATGACCGGATCCCGTGACGTGCTGCCCGTCGTCGTGCGCCACGCGGAGCCGCGATTCGCGGACCATACTCCGGAAACCCGCCGCTGGGGGGTGGCTGGCATCAGGACGTGGCTGCCGTGGCCGTTTCCCGGCCGGGTACTCGGGCCGACTGCCACGACCCCAGGCCGAGGAAGTCGGCCAGCATGCCGATGCGTGTGTCCGCGGCGGTAGGCGCAGCCTCGCTGGTCTGGCAGTACCTCAGGTCGCAGCGCCGTAGCGCGACGCCGAGGTTAGTGTGGCCGCTGAGCACGGCCTCCCATGCGCTGGCCGAGCCGACGACGTCCCAGGCGGTGTCATCGTCATCCGGGTTGCTGACGCCGGTCACCGTGCGGGTGCCCAGGTCCACCCGCCACTGGCTCTCGGCGGTCCCTTCCCCAGGCAAGGAGGTGGCGGACACAGTGAAGGATTCCGTGGCGCAGGCGTCCCAGCGCTGGGCGAAAAGGCTGTCAATCCGGGACAGCCCGGCCATAAGGCGCTCGCTCAGCAGCGCTGCGACCGGTGGAACCGCCGTACGGACGGATGTGGCCGACCCGGCGAGCCCACCGACCACACGCAGATCGGCGGGCGCGGACGCGGTTCCCCATCCGTCGTCGACGCGAACGTATCCCAGCGTGTCCGCCATCTCGTTCATCTGAACCGCGAGTTGCGGCGCGATCATGCCGGCAGGCACCGACCAGCCCCTCGCCACCGACTGGGTGGAGATCTGCGAGGTATGCCAGATCTTGTAGTCGGCCGGGCCGAATCGCTCACGTTCAGAGGTAAAGCATCGAGTGGATATCCCCGGTGCTGACGGCACGCCGAGGAACTCGAATATCCCGTCGGCCACCGCCTCAGGGTCACCGACCAGGTCCTCATATCGGACCCGGTGACAGGATGAGGCGAAGCGCTCCTCGGTGGCGAGTATCGCGGCTGTGTTGTCGGCCCAGTACCTGGCGACCGCGAGCACCACGTTGCCCGGCGTGCTGGCAACGTAGGCGTCGAATCCGTAGCCGTTGAGCCCCCACGGGCACGCCTCGAGCGCGGATGCGATCACGTCCATCGGATGCCGGTAAAGACACAGGAACTTCGCATCCGGGTAGATCCGCAGCAGCAGCTCAACATACTGAGCCGTGCCGAGGCTCTTGTCGCAGTACTGTCGCTTACCCCGGCGCGCTAGGTAGGAACCCGTCATCTCGTCCATGGTGCGGCGGACACCCGCGATCGCCGCCTGAGGTACCACCGGCGGCTCATCGCCGCGCTCGGCCCCGAGGGGAGCGCCCTCGATCAGCGACCAGACCGTGGCGAGCTGCGCGGCCAGGGCAGGCAGATTGGTCTCCGGCGGGCACGCGAGCTCCGGGTGCGCATCAAGTAGGAACCGCAGCAGCGTGGAACCGGACCTGGCCCCGCACAGCACGAACACGGGCGCACCCGATGGGCTGGGGCGCGCACTGTCGTACGTCCAGCGGGGCATGCTCACGAGATCGGGCTGCTCGTTACCGGCCTGATCCATCGCTATCAGCTCCCGCCCGTCATGACTTTGCCCCGAAAGGTCACAATACGGTGATGACAGTACGGGTTCTCGCAACTCGGCGTCAAAGTGCGGGCTGGAATCCATCGCACCATTGCCGGGGACCGGTACGGCGCTGTAACGTCAAAGGAGCCATGGAGGCGGGCGGCGGCTGCTTTATTCCGGCCGTCGGCTTACCGAGCGTGAGGAGGAGTGCATGAAAAAGGTGCATTACCTGGCCGGCGCGGCCGGGCTGGCGCCTGCGGCGCTTGGTTTCGCTCTTCCCACCGCGACCTATGCTGCTGCCGCGTCCAGCGCGGTCAGCCAGGCCAAGACGGTAGCACTGCACCATACCGGGGTTACCCCCGCAGCTGGTTGCACCGGCACCCCGGAGTTCTTTATCCCTCAGAGCGGTCATGTCAAGGGCCACGGCTTCTACGCGACCGGCGGCGGTTCGGTATGCATCGGCACCGTCAAGGGAGTGATGTTCTTCACGAAGGAAAGCTTCTGCAAGTACGTGCACCTTAATATCAACGGCATAAATGAGGGCAAGGCCCAGGCATGCACCGGGAGCGGATCCATCAACGTTTGGGAAAGCGCGAATTTCAAGGTGCACCAGTGGTTCCGCCCCAATGCGAAGGTATGCCTGTGGTCGGACTACCAGACCTTCTTTGTTTGTAAAACTGTGCAGTAGCGCCAACAGCCCGGGCCCTGTAGCGGGGAAGTCGGCGCCTTTGCGACCTGCGGTTTCGCACCGCAGAGATAGCGCGTGAACCTGGTTACTGCAGGCCGGTGCGGACCGAGGTGATGCGCTGGGTGTTGAAGCCGAGCCAGTGCATCCGGCCGACATAGCGGGCGTGCTCGACCTTGAGGCAGCGGTCCATGACGACGGTCACGCCGCCCTTCTCGGCGATCTTCGCCCCCTCTTCGTTGATCACGCCGAACTGGCACCACAGCGTCCCGGCGCCGATCCGCACCGTCTCCCGGGCGAGGGCCGGCAGGGCGTCCGGGGCGCGGAACACGTTCACGATGTCCACCGGCTCGGGCACGTCGGACAGGCTCGGGTAGCACTTCTGCCCGAGGATCTCCGTCTCGCGCGGGTTCACCGGGATGATGTGGTAACCGTGCCGGCGGAGGTAGTAGCCGACGAAGTAGCTGGCCCGCAGCTCGTTCGGGGACAGCCCCACGATCGCGATCGTCTTGGCCGAGTGCAGGACCCGCTGGATCGCCAGCGGGTCCTGGTACTTGGCCAGGTCGAAGTCGCTCATGCTCTGCCTGCCCCGCTCGCCTCCGGGGCGCTCGGAGCTCCCGTCTTCCCTCGTCGCTCGTCGCAAGCTCCTCGCTCCTCAGTCCAGACGGGAGCGCGCCCCTTCGGCTCGCTCATGCGGAAGCCTCCTCCTTGCCGGCCGCGCTCGCGGCGACCAGCGCGAAGCCCTGCTCCAGGTCCCAGATCAGGTCCTCGACCGACTCGGTGCCGACCGAGAGCCGGACCGTGCCCGGGCCGACCCCGGCCGCCCGCAGCTCGTCGTCGCTCAGCTGCCGGTGGGTGGTGCTGCCGGGGTGGATGATCAGGCTCTTCGCGTCGCCGACGTTGGCCAGGTGGGACCACAGCGTCACGCCCCGGATGAGATCCTGGCCGCCGTCGCGGCCGCCCGCGCAGTCGAACGAGAACACCGCGCCCGCCCCGCGCGGCAGGTACTTGTCCACCAGCGGCCGGTACCGGCTCCCGGGCAGGCCCGCGTAGGTCACGTTGGACGCCAGCGGGTGCGCCTCCAGGAACGATGCCACCGCCAGCGCGTTGGTCACGTGCCGCTCCATCCGCAGCGACAGCGTCTCCAGGCCCTGCAGGAACAGGAACGCGTTGAACGGCGACAGCGCCGCGCCGAGGTCGCGCAGGCTCTCGGCCCGCAGCTTCATCAGGTAGCCGTAGGTGCCGAACGTCTCGTGGAACTGCAGCCCGTGGTAGGCGGGCGAGGGGTCCGCGACCACCGGGAACCGCCCGTTGGACCAGTTGAACAGCCCCGACTCGACCACGACGCCGCCGATCGAGGTACCGTGGCCGCCGATGAACTTGGTCGCCGAGTGGATCACGATGTCGGCGCCCCACTCGATCGGGCGGCACAGGTAGGGCGAGGCGAACGTGTTGTCCACGATCAGCGGCAGCCCGTGCGCGTGCGCGATGCCCGCCACCGCCTCGATGTCGAGCACGTTCCCGCCCGGGTTGCCGATCGTCTCGCCGAAAAACGCCTTGGTCTCCGGCCGCACCGCCTGCTCCCAGGCGGCCCCGTCATCGGGGTCGACCCAGGTCAGCGCCACGTTCATCTTGCGCAGGACGTGCTTGAACTGGTTCACCGAGCCGCCGTACAGCGCCGCCGACGAGACGATGTGGTCGCCCGGCTCGAGCAGCGTGAACAGCGCGGCGTTCTGCGCGGCGAGCCCGCTGGCGAAGGCCACCGCGCCGGCCCCGCCCTCGAGGTTCGCGACCCGCTCCTCGAACACGGCGGTGGTCGGGTTCATGATGCGCGAGTAGGTGTTGCCGTACTCCTGCAAGTTGAAGTAGGCCGCCGCCGACTCCGGATCCTCGAACACGTAGCTGGAGGTCTGGAAGATCGGCACGGCACGGGCGCCCGTGTTCGGGTCGGGGCGCTGGCCGGCGTGCAGCTGCCTGGTCTCGAACCCGAACGGGTGGTCTTGTTCAGGTGGCCTGGTCACGAAGCTTCCTCCAGGAACTTACGGATAATCGGCGTCTGCCGCGCTTCCTCGAGCAGGAAGCAGTCGTGGCCGTAGGGCGCCTCGATCACCTGGAACTCGACCGGCTTGCCGAGGCCGCGCAGCGCGTCGGCGATCTCGGCCGACGAGGACGGCGGGTACAGCCAGTCGGAGCTGAACGCGATCAGCAGCGTCCGCGCCGCCACGCCCGCCAGGGCCCGCGCCAGCGACCCGCCGCCGTACTGCCGGGCGAGGTCGAAGTACGTCAGCGCCCGCGACATGTACAGGTAGGTATTCGCGTCAAACCTTTTGACGAACGAGTCGGCTTGATGCCGCAGGTAATTCTCCACCTGGAACTCGGGCTCGGTGATCGTGTAGCGCACGTCGTCGGAAAACTGGAGCCGCCGGCCGAACTTGTCGCCCAGCGCCTGGGCGGACAGGTACGTGATGTGGCCGACCATCCGGGCCACCCCCATGCCCGCCTCGGGGGCCCGCCCGGTGCCGTAGTAGCGGCCGCCCTGCCAGGCCGGGTCGCGCATGATCGACTCGCGCGCGATCGCGTTCCACGCCACGCCCTGCGGCTGCAGGGCGGGCGTGCTGGCGATCGAGATCACCGCGTCGACCTGGTCCGGGAACTGGATGGCCCATTCGAAGGCCTGCATCCCGCCCAGCGAGCCGCCGGCCACCGCCGCGAGCCGGTCGATACCGAGGGCGCGGAGAAAAATCCGTTCGGTCCGGACCATGTCGGCCACCGTGATCACCGGGAAGTCCGGTCCGTACGGCCGGCCGGTCGCCGGGTCGGCGGAGGATGGTCCGGTCGTGCCCCGGCAGCCGCCGAGCAGGTTGGTGGAGACGACGAAGAAGCGGTCGGTGTCGAACGCCTTGCCCGGCCCGATCATCCCGTCCCACCAGCCGAGGCCCTTGCCGGCCGTGCCGTCGCGGTCGGTCGCCCCGAACCCGTCGCGGGTGCTCTCCGGCGGCGGCGTCTTCGCGAAGCCCGCCGCGTGGGCGTCGCCGCTGAGCGCGTGGCACACCAGGAGGACGTTGTCGCGCCGGGGGGAGAGGGTGCCGTAGGTCTCGTACGCCACCCGGACGCCGGGCAGCTCCCGCCCGCAGTCGAGCCGCACCGGCTCCGGCAGGTCGAGGTACCGGGTTTCGATCGTGCCGACTGAGCCGGCGGTGCCGGCCGGACCGGCCGGACCTGACGCGGACGTCGGGGCAGGGGCGGCCATGGCGCTATCTTAGCTGGTCCGGGCGGGTATATTGTCAATCGTCTCACTCGGGAATATGGGCAGGGGTAAGAGCTATGACCACGGTTACCAACGGAGTTAACGTACAGGCGCTGCTCGACGCGCGCGAAGTCCTGAAGGGCGCGCCCGAAGCCGCCCAGTTCACCTGGCGCGCCGCCGCCACGTGGCAGAACGGCGTGCACAGCCAGATCAAGGTGGACAGCTTCTTCGGCCTCGGCGAGGAGAAGGCCCACAAGCAGGAGTCGGTCTTCGAGGCCGACCACCCCGAGGTCTTCGCGGCCACCGACAAGGGCATCACGCCGATCGAGTACCTCATCGTCGGCCTGGCCAGCTGCCTGACCGCGGGGGTCGCCTCGGTGGCCGAGAACCGCGGTATCCAGCTGCGCTCGGTTACCTCGACGGTCGAGGGCGCGCACGACATCCGCGGCATCCTCGGCGCCGACTCCGACGTCCGCAACGGCTTCAACGACATCAAGGTGACCTTCAACATCGACGCGGACGCGTCCCAGGAGGACATCGAGGCGCTGGTGGCCCAGTCGCAGAAGCGCTCCGCCGTGTACGACGCGCTGACGAACCCGACGAACGTCACCGTCGAAGTCACCCCCAAGTAGCAGGGGTCCCATCATCGAACGCACCACCGTCGTCGTCATCGGCGCGGGGCACGCGGGCCTGGCCGCGAGCCACTTCCTGACCGGCCGCAACGTCGATCACGTCGTGCTCGAACGCGGCGAGGTGGCCAATTCCTGGCGGCGCGAGCGCTGGGATTCGCTGCGGCTGCTCACGCCCAACTGGCAGAGCCGCCTGCCGGGCCTGAGCTACGACGGCCCGGACCCGGACGGGTACATGACCGCCGGCGAGGTGTCCGATCTCATCGAGCGCTTCGCCGCGGTCTCCCGGGCGCCCGTCCGGACCGGCGCCGCCGTCACGTCGGTGCGCCCGTCGGGGGACGGTTACCTGGTCACGACGGGCGGCGGCGAGCTCGCGGCCCGGGCGGTGGTCATCGCGAGCGGCGCCTGCAACCGGCCCTCGGTGCCGGCCTTCGCGGGCGAGGTGCCGGCCTCGGTCGAGCAGCTCACCCCGTTCCACTACCGCGACCCGGGCAAGCTGCCCGACGGCGGCGTGCTGGTGGTCGGGGCGTCGGCGACCGGCGTGCAGCTGGCCGCCGAGCTGCACCGGTCCGGCCGGCCGGTGACCTTGTCGGTGGGGGAGCACGTGCGGCTGCCGCGGCTGTACCGCGGGCGCGACGTGCTGTGGTGGATGGAAACGGCGGGGGTGTGGGACCAGCGTTACGACGAGCTCGACGACCTCACCCGGGCCCGGCGGCTGCCCTCGCCGCAGCTGGTCGGGACACGAGAGCGGACCACGCTCGACCTCAACGCGCTCACCGCGATGGGCGTCGAGCTGGTCGGCCGGTGGGCTATGACGCGGGACGGCCGCGCGCTGTTCTCCGGCGGCCTGCGCAACCTGTTCTCGCTGGCTGATCTCAAGCTGCGGCGCCTGCTCGACACGTTTGACGAGTGGGCGCTGACCAGCGGGCGGGACGCGGAGTTCGGCCCGCCGGAGCGGCTCGAGCCGACCCGGGCCCCGGAGTCGTCGCGGCTGCAGCTCGACCTGGGCAGCGGCGAGATCCGCTCGATCGTGTGGGCGACCGGCTTCCGGCCCGAGTACGGCTGGCTAGACGTGCCCGTGGTTGACGCCAAGGGCCAGCTGCGCCACGAGGGCGGCGTGGTCGACCGCCCGGGCCTGTACGCGCTGGGGCTGCCGGTGCTGCGGCGGCGCAAGTCCACGTTCATCTGCGGCATCGAGGACGACGCGCGCGCGGTGACCGAGCACCTGGCCGGCTACCTGGCCGGGCGCTAGCCGTCCCCCGGTTAACCGTCCATCGCCGCGACGATGTTGTCCGCGCTGAACGGCAGGGTGCGGACCCGGACCCCGAGCGCGTCGTAGACGGCGTTGCCGATGGCGGCCGCCACCGGGCCCTGTGCCGTCTCCCCGATGCCGAGCGCCGGGTTCCCGGCGCCGGGCAGCAGCTCGACGTCGACGGCCGGCACCTCGGAGAACCGCAGGATCGGATAGGTCTCCCAGGTGTCGCTGGTCACGCCGTAGCGGTCGAAGCGCACCTGCTCCTTCAGGGCCCAGCTGCAGGCCTGGATCGCGCCGCCCTCGACCTGGTTCACGGCGCCGTCCGGGTTGATGACCAGGCCGGTGTCGACCGCGATGGTCAGCCGCCGGATCCGGATGTCGCTGACCGCGGTCACCTCGGCGACCACGGCGCAGTACGCGCTGGAGTTCTTGTAGCGGGCGTACCCGATGCCGTGCCCGGCGGATTCGGCCGGCCCGGTCCGCCAGCGGTCCCAGCCGGAGCGCCGGGCCGCCGCCTCGACCACGGCCCGGCCCCGCGGGTCGGTGAGGCGGGCCAGCCGGTACTCGACCGGGTCCCGGCCGGCCGCGGCCGCGAGCTCGTCCATGAACGACTCGGCCGCGAACACGTTGAGGAAGGCGCCGAGGGAACGCAGCGCGGACGTGCGCAGCGGCATCTCCCGCAGCCGGTGGTTGACCACCTGGTAGGCGGGAAAGTCGTAGCCCGGCACGGAATTGCGGCCGGCCCCGCCGCCGCGGGCCATCGGCGGTTCGGCGGCGGCCTCGATGTCCTGGCCGCCCGCCCGGTGGGCGGCCGCGAGCAGCGCGACCGACGGGTTCGAGCCGGGCCGGGTCGAGTGCCCGTTGCCCCAGATCTGGTGCCGCCAGGACAGCACGTCCCCGGCCTGGTCCACCTCGGCGCTGATGCGCACGACGGCCGCGGCGCCGAACGGGGCCCAGCCGAGCTCGTCCGGCCGGCTCCAGGTGACCTGGACCGGCCGCCCCGGAACGGCCCGGGCGAGCAGGGCGGCGTCCAGCGCGACGTCGTCGGCGCCGTTGTGCCCGTAGCAGCCCGCGCCCGCCACGTGGGTCACCGTGATGTCGCCGGCGGCGAGGCCGAGGGCCCGGGCGAGTTCGGCCCGGAGCGGGTAGACGCCCTGGGTGTGCGACCAGACCTGCAGCCGGGGGCGGCCCCGGTCGCCCTGGCCGCCGGCCAGGGCGGTGGCGCTGGACGGCCCGAGGGAGGCATGCGCGAGGTAGGGCCGGTGGTACGTGGCCTCCAGTGCAGTGGCTACCTGGCCAGGGGCGGCCTGGCCGGGGACCGGGGCGCCGCCGTGCTCGGCCAGCACGCTGGTCTCGGCGTCCGCCGCGACCAGGAAGGCAGCCAGGTCGCCCGCGTCCGGCAGCGTCGGCCGGCGCTCCCAGCGGGCGCCGTCGCGCAGCCGGCCGGCGGCGCGCAGCGCGACCTCCTCGCGCTCGGCGACCACGCCGAGGAAACTGCCGTCCCGCACCACCGCGAGCACGCCGGGCAGGGCGAGCGCGGCCGCCGGGTCCAGGCCGGCCAGCGTCGCGCCGCGCGACGGCGGCCGGACCACCCGGCCGTAGCACAGGCCGTCCAGGGCCAGGTCCTGGGCGTAGCGGGGACGGCCGGTGAGCTTGTCCGGCAGGTCCAGCCGGGGCACGCTGGTACCGACCAGGCGGTAGGCGGAAGCGGGCTTGGGCGGGAAGCGGCCGGTGGCGGGCCGGTCGAGCAGGTCGTCGTCGGCGAGTTCCCAGTAGCTGGTGGCCCGGCCGTCCGGCGCCAGGATCCGGCCGTCGGCCGCGGTCAGCTTGTCCTGCGTCACGTCGAGGCGGGCCGCCGCCGCGGCCAGGTAACGGCCCCGGGCCTCCGCGCAGGCCAGCCGCAGCGCCGCGCCGGAGTGCTGGATGGACAGGCTGCCCGCGGTGTAACCCTCGTCAGGGCTCAGGCCGGTGACGGCGGCCACCATCCGCACCTGCCCGAGGCCGACGTCCAGTTCCTCGGCGGCCACCTGGGCCAGCGCGGTGAGCACGCCCTGCCCGAGCTCCACCTTGCCCGGGCGCACCTCGATGATGCCCGCGGGCAGCACCCGCAGCCAGTCGCCGAGCCGCGGGTTCGCCGCGAGCGACGGCGGCAGTCCGGTCGGCGGGGAGGGGATCACGCCGGGCCGGCCCGCAGTTCGGCCGCGGCGGCCAGGATGGCCCGGACGATGCGGTTGTGCGAACCGCACCGGCACAGGTTGGCATCCAGGGCCGCCCGGACCTCTTCGTCGCCGGGATCGGGGTTCCGCCGCAGCAGGGCGACCGCCGCGATGATCACGCCGGACAGGCAGTAGCCGCACTGGGCGGCCTGTCCCGCGATGAGCGCCCGGGTCACCGGATGCGGCTGGCCGGGCGGCCCCAGTCCCTCGACCGTGGTGATCTCCTTACCCTGCACGGCCCACAGCGGCGTGTCGCACGAGTAGGCGGGCAGGCCGTCCACCAGCACCAGGCACGACCCGCACAAGCCGAGCCCGCAGCCGAACCTGGTTCCCTTCAGGCCCAGGTGATTGCGCAGCACGTACAGCAGCGCGGTGTCCGGCTCGGTGCGCACGTCCCGTCGCTGACCGTTCACCAGGACCGTGGCAGGCCCGGCCGCCCGTTCGTCGTCCATGATCACCTCATCGGTGCCTGCGGGGATGATCTCACGGTACCTCCGGGCTTCCCCGCCAGCGGCGCTGCTCCCGGCCCAGCCCCCGTGGCTCGCGGCTCAGTAGGCGCGGCCGACGATGGCGACGAGGTCCGGTTCGTCCTCCGCATCGGGCACGCCGCCGCCGGCGCGCACCAGGCAGCGCACCGTGACACCCTGGGCGTTCAGCTCGGCCTCGCCCGCGCCGCCGACCGCGGACCACGGCAGCCGGGCCCAGCCGGCGCCGGACACCTCGATCGCCTCCGGAACCGAGGTCACGTCGGTGGTGCGCCGCTGCTGCTCCGCGAGCGCTTCGGCGTACAGCGTCTGCTGGTCGGCCTCGAGCGCCGCCGTCACCACCCGCACCACGTCGCCGACCGGGACCGGGATCTTCTCCCCGGTCACCCGGCGCACCACGATGACCCGGTTTTCCGCGATATCGCGCGGCCCGACCTCGATACGGACCGGGTAGCCGCGGAGCTCGGCGTCGATCGCGCGGCGGCCGAACGGCACGCCCACCCGCTCGTCGAGCATCGTCCGGACGCCGGCGCCGCGCAGCGCGGCCGTCAGCTCGCCCGCGACCCCGGCGACGCCATCGCCGTCCTTCACCACCAGCACGGCCGCCTGCACCGGAGCCAGCCGGGGCGGCACGCGCAGCCCGAGGTCGTCGCCGTGCGCCATGACCAGCCCGCCGACCAGCCGGGTGGCGATGCCCCAGGACGTGGTCCACGCCAGCTCACGCTGCCCGGACGCGGCCAGGTAGTCGATGCCGAAGGCGCGCGCGAAGTTCTGGCCCAGCTCATGGCTGGTGCCCATCTGGAGCGCCTTGCCGTCGCCCATCATGGCCTCGAGCGTGTACGTCGACGTGGCGCCGGCGAACCGCTCGCGCACCGTCTTGCGGCCCACCACGACCGGGATGGCCAGGATGTTGACCAGCACGTCCTGGTAGACGTCGTGCAGGATCCGGCGGGCGTAGGCGCGGGCATCCGCCTCGCTGGCGTGCGCGGTGTGGCCCTCTTGCCAGAGGAACTCGGTGGTTCGCAGGAACAACCGGGGCCGCAGCTCCCAGCGCACCACGTTGGCCCACTGGTTGAGCAGCAGCGGCAGGTCGCGGTAGCTCTCCACCCACCGGGCCATCGACTCGCCGATCACGGTCTCGCTGGTGGGCCGGACGATGAGCGGCTCCTCCAGCTGCTTGCCCCCGGCGATCGTGACGACCGCCAGCTCGGGGCTGAACCCCTCGACGTGCTCGGCCTCCCGGCGCAGGTAGGACTCGGGGATCAGGAGCGGGAAGTACGCGTTGGCCGCGCCGGCTTCCTTGATCCGGTCGTCGAGCTCGCGCTGCATCCGCTCCCACAGCGCGTAGCCGGTGGGCCTGATGACCATCGAGCCGCGGGCCGGCCCGTTCTCGGCCAGCTCGGCCTTGGCGATCACGTCCTGATACCAGCGGGGGAAATCCTCGGCCCGCGGAGTCAGTAGAGCCTTTGGCATGGTGGTCCGGGGCACGGCCGCTGGCGGCCCTTCCCCTCCTCCTCTCGGTGGTACTGGCGATGGCGATCACGGAGATCATCGCAGGGGCCAGCGGCCGGGACCAACGGCTTATTCCGGTGTTACGGGCGTTCCGGTGTTACTTGCGGCCGAGGCCGGCCGCGATGAGTCGCTGGTAGGAGGTGAGCTCGCCCGGATCGGTGTCCGGCCGCCACTGGGCGCACGCCGCGATGCCCGGCTCGACCAGCCGCATGCCGTCGAAGTACTCCGCGATCTGCTCGTCGGTCCGCCACTGGCCGCGGCCGAACGCCTTCATCATCACCGCCTCCATCGCCGCCGATTCCGGGTCGGCCAGGGCGCGGAAATGCGAAACAAAAAGGCAGCTGCCGAACGGGGTAGCCGCCGCGTAGGCGCGAATAACGCCGAGCGGATCGTCGTCGTCCAGCAGGTGGTGCAGGATCGCGCTGGCGATGACGGCGACCGGGCGGTCCAGGTCGATCAGCCCGCGCAGCTCAGGATCGGCCAGCACCTCGTCCGGCTGCCGGATGTCGGCCGCGATGACCTTGGTGTTCTCGTTCTCCTCGAGCATCGCGCGGCCGTGCGCCAACACGATGGGGTCGTTGTCCACGTAGGCGACCTTGGCGCCGGGGTTGGCCCGCTGGGCGACCTGGTGCACGTTGTCCGCGGTGGGCAGGCCGGATCCGAGGTCGATGAACTGGTCGATGCCCAGCTCGCCGACCAGGAGAGACACCGCGCGAACCAGGCAGGAGCGGTTGTCCAGGGCGATCTGCACCGCCCCGGGGAACTTCTGGATGAAGATCTCGCCGACCTCCCGGTCGACGGGGTAGTTGTCCTTCCCGCCGAGCAGGTAGTCGTACGTGCGGGCAACGCTCGGGGTGTTCGGGTCGAACACCGGCCTCGGCTCCACGACGATTCCTCCCGATGACGGCCGGAGTTTACGCATCCGTGTTTACCCGATGCTGTCACGTCATCACCCACAGAAGGAACAATCCGGCGAGATTGTTCTGTGTCACCAGGACGGCTGGCTCCGAGGCCAGCGTTGTGGCCAGGCACTTATGCTGTGGTCGTGAATGTGCCGCGGGCCCTCGGCCAGGCGGGCCGGTGGGCGGTGGCGGTCGACGCCATGATCGCGGTGCTGCTGGCCGCGGTGGCGTGGCTCTTCGGCGGGCTGCGGCCGGTGAGCCCGGCCGAGACGGCGAGCCTGGTCCTGGTCCTGACGGCGGTGGTGGTACGCAGGCCCTGGTCCTGGGCGGCCTGGACGCTGGGCCTGGCCGGAGGCCTGATCCAGGTGACGGACGGCTTCGGCGGGCTGGTGGCCCTCGTCGGCGTGGTGCTCGTCCTGTACAGCGTGACCGCCTACGGACCGCGCCCGCTGCCCCTGCTCACCGGGCTGATCCTGCCGGCTGCCGCGGTGCCGGGGTCGATCACGCTGATCCAGCGGGGAACCGGCGTGCAGCGGATCGCGTATGCCCTCGTGCCAGGTTCCATCCCCGGCGGCATCGTCGGACGCGGCGTGGTGCTGTACCTCGCGGTGCTGGCGCCGGTGGCGGCCACGTACCTGGCCGGCCTGGCCCGGCGGTCGGTGCTCGCCGCGCAGCAGGCGGCGGTGCGGGAGAGCCTGGCCGCCGCCGATTCGGAGCGGGCCGCGCAGCTGGCCGTCGTGCAAGGCCAGCGGGCCGAGCTGGCTCGCGAGGTCCACGACCTGGTGGGCCATTCGCTGGCCGTGATCATCGCGCAGGCCGACTCGGTCCGGTTCCGGGACCTGGCGGCGGCCGAGGCCCCGGAACAGGTCCAGGCGACGGTCGCCGCCATCGCGGCGACGGCCCGGGACTCCCTCGGCGAGATCCGGGAGGTACTGACCC
Organism: Streptosporangiaceae bacterium; assembly: GCA_025934635.1. Next base: position 17,999 of record JAICWX010000001.1, read on the forward strand.
GGCTGGGCTCCGCCGAGGACGCGCCCGCCGGACCGGCCACGGGGCCGGCACCGCCGGGACCGGCCACCGCCGCCGCGGCACCCGGGCCGTCCGCCGGGGACACCCTGCCCGAGCTGTTCGCCCGGGTCCGGCAGGCGGGCGTGGCCCTGGCGGTGCGGCACGAGGGAGAGCCGTCCGACGCGGGACCGGACGAACGCGCGGTGCTCGTCGCGGTCACCCGCGAGCTGCTCACCAACGCGCTGCGGCACGGGGACCGGGCCGCGCCCGTCGAGGTGCTGCTGCGCTGGTCGCCGGAGGGCGTGCTGATCCAGGTGCGGAACCAGGTGGCGACCGGCGACGGTGCGGGCCCCGCGGGGACAACGGGCTCGGCGGAGCCCACAGGATCCGCGGGGTCCGGGGCGGGCCTGGGCATCCCCGGTATGCAGGCCCGGCTGAGCCGGGTGGGCGGCCGGCTCGGCACGGACCGCGAGCCGCGCCCGGACGGCGGTCAGGACTTCGTGGCGGACGCCTGGGTTCCGGGGAGGACAGGATGAGCGGCCCGGCGGCGGTGCAGGCCGGGTCGGGGCCCGCCGAGCCGATCCGGGTGGTGCTGGTCGACGACCAGGAACTGTTCCGGGCCGGGGTCGCGGTCGTCATCGGGGCGCAGCCCGACCTGGAGGTGGTCGGGCAGGCCGCCGACGGCCGGGCCGGCCTCGAGGTCATCGCGCGGACCCGGCCGGACGTGGTCCTGATGGACGTGCGGATGCCCCGGCTGAGCGGCGTCGAGGCGACCAGGGAGCTGTTCGCGGCCAGCGGGTTCGCGGGCCCCCGGCCGCGGGTCGTGCTGCTGACGACGTTCGAGATGGACCAGGCGGCGGCCGACGCGATCCGGCTGGGGGCGAGCGGTTTCCTGCTCAAGGACACCGCGCCGGAACTGCTCTGCTCGGCGATACGCGCCGTCCACCGCGGGAACGAGGTCATCGCGGGCCGCCTGGTCTCCGTGCTCGACGCGGGGGCGGCCCGTCCCGGCCCGGCGCCCGCGGCGCGTACGGCCATCGCCACCCTGACCAGCCGGGAACGGGACGTCTTCTTCGCCGCCGCGCGCGGCCTGAGCAATGCGGAGATCGCCCGCAGCGAGTTCCTCAGCGAGTCCACCGTGAAGACCCACGTCAGCTCGGTCCTGGCCAAGCTCGCCCTGCGGGACCGGGTCCAGCTCGTCGTCTTCGCCCACGAGAACCACCTGCTCACCCCGGACACCCCCGCCGGCCCGCCCGCCTGATCACCCGCCGGCCAGCTTCCTGGCCTCACCCGGCCCCGGCAACGACATGAATGCTCCATCGATGTCGCGATGACGACTTGGATGCTCCATCGATGTCGTTGGCCGCGCCGCCCGGAAGGCGGGGTGGGCCCGGGGCGAGGGGGTGGGCACGGCACCACGGCCGGGGACCTGTGGCGAGCCGGGCCGGGGGCGAGCCGGGCCGCGGGATGCGCTCTGACGAACCGTGCCGCCGCCGGCGATCGGTACTCCGGGAGGAGCGATCGGTACTCCGGGAGGAGGAAGACGGTCCTGGCGACCGAGGCGGGCCGGGTCTCCGCTTCCTACCGTCGTGGGTATGCATCCATCACCTGTCTTTCCCGCGCCCGCGTTCCGGACGGGCGCGGCTCATCGGGCGGCGCTGACGGCCCGGGAGCTGACCCGGACGTTCGGTCAGGGCGATAGCGCGGTTCACGCGGTGGCCGGGCTCGACCTGGACCTGGCGGCGGGCAGCTTCACCGCCGTGATCGGGCCCTCCGGGTCGGGCAAGTCGACGCTGCTGCACCTGCTGGCCGGGCTCGACCGGCCGGACGGCGGCTCGGTCCGGCTCGGCGACGCGGACCTGAATACCCTGGACGAGGACGCGCTGACCGCGCTGCGGCGAGACCGGATGGGCTTCGTGCTGCAGGACTTCAGCCTGCTCCCGGCGCTGTCGGTGGCGGAGAACATCGACCTGCCGTTCAGCCTCGGGCTCGATCCCGCCCGCCGGGACGCCCGCTGGCGCGAGCACCTGATCGGCGCGCTGGGGCTGTCCGGCCTGCTGGACCGCCGGCCTGGCCAGCTGTCCGGCGGGCAGCAGCAGCGGGTCGCGGTGGTGCGGGCGCTGGCCCACCGGCCCGCGGTGGTCTTCGCGGACGAGCCGACCGGCAACCTCGACCTGGGCGCCGGCCGCCGGCTGCTGGGCCTGCTGCGCGGCCTGGCGGCCGAGCAGGGCGTCACCGTCGTCATGGTCACCCACGACGTGGCCGCGGCGGCGCTCGCCGACCGGGTGATCGTGCTGGCCGACGGGGCCGTCGCCCGGGACATCGCGGTCGCCGGGACCACCTCGGCCGAGGACCTGGCCGCGATCGTGGTAGCGGCGCGGGGTGACCGGTGACCGCCGCGACGGCCACCCCGGACGGGCGGCGCACGGCGGGCTGGTGCGTCGCCCTGGGCGCCGCCAACAGCACGTTCATCCTGGTGGTGACCGGCCTGCTGACCGGACGCCTGGAGCGCGTGTTCACCGGGGGCGGCGTCGGCCCGGGCGCGTTCGCGGTCCTGACCCTGCTGCGGGTGACCTTCCTGATCATCGCGCTGGTGGTCAGCACGGTGGTGACCACCAACGCCTACGGGATCGTCGCGGCCGGGCAGGCCCGGACGATCGCGCTGCGGCGGCTGCTGGGGGCGTCAGCCGCGGCCGAGCGCCGGCGCCTGGTGCGGCAGGCCATGCGGCAGGCGGTCCCGGTTTCGCTGCTGGCCGCCGTGGTGAGCGCCCTGCTGTGCCTGCCGCTGGTGAACGCCGTGCTCGCCAGCAGCAAGTCTCCCGGCGCCTCGCTGGGCGACCTGGTCAGCAGCCTGCCGGCGGTGGCGGTCGGCCTGCTGGCGCACCTGGCCTGCGTCCGCTGGGCCGTGACCCGCGGGTACGCGCCGGTGCTGGCCCAGGGACCGGTGGTCGCGCTGCGCGTCGCGGACGACCCCGGGCACCTGTCGGCCGGCGCCGGGACCGGCCACACGAGCCGGCGGCGGGCGCCGCGCTGGGTCCGCGTCTGCACCGGCCTCGCGGCCGGGATCGGCGCCCTGGCCCTGGCCGCGGCGGTCATCACCCCGTACGCGGTGCTGCCCGGCGTGGTGGCCGGCGCCTTCGCCGCGGCGGCCCTGCTCGGCTCGGCCGACCGGGTGGTGAGCGGGCTGGTCCGGGGGCTGACCCGGTTCGCCCGGCCCGGCGGCGACCTGGACATCGCGGGCCGCCGGATCCGGCAGAACGCGACCCGCAGCTCGCGGGCGGCGCTCGCGGTGGCGGCCGGGGTCTGCGTCGTCACCATGCTGGCCGTGGCCTCCGCCACCGCGCTGTCCGCGGCCGAGGGGTACTTCGCGGCGGCGTCCGGGCTGGTCGGCCAGATTGACGACATCGTCGTGGCCGGGGGCGTGATGATCAGCATGACCGCGCTGACGTCGGCCCTCGGGGTCATCACGACGGTCTCGCACGGCCTGCGGCTCCGGCACCGTGAGATCGCCCTGCTGCGGGTGCTCGGGCAGACGCCCCGGCAGACCCGCCGGATGATCAGGGCCGAGGCGGGACTGCTCAGCGGGGGCGCAGTGCTGCTCGGCCTGGTCATGGGGGTGGCGTACGGCTGGTTCGGCGCGCAGGTGCTGCTCAGCGAGGCCAGCCACCGCCTGGTGCTGCTGCCGGTCGTCCCGGTGCCGGTGCTGCTCGCCGCGGCCGCGGCGGCAGCCGCGCTCACCTGGCTCGCTAGCGCCTGGCCGGCTCGCCAGGCATTGCTGCGGACGCCAATCCGGGCGTATCTCGATGCGCAGTAACCACCAGCTCGAACTCCAGCGTGACGATCGCGCCGCCCGCGCCGCCGGTGATGTACAGCCGGTCGCTGAGCTCCCGGGCCAGCCACAGCCCGCGGCCGTCCTCGCCGAAGTCGGAGTCGGAGCAGGGATCGGGCAGCGCGGCCGGGATCGCCTGGTCGGACAGGCCCGGGCCGTCGTCGGTCACCCGGCAGCGCAGGGCCCCGTCCACGTACCACAGCCGGGCCCGTCCGCGGCCGCCGCCGTGCTGGACCGCGTTGCCGGTCACCTCGTGAACCGCTAACACGAAGTCGCTGCGGCGCGGCTCGGCCAGGCCGGCCATCCGGACGACGTCGGCCAGGCACCGCCGCAGCCGGGACAGCTCGGCGGCGGTGAAGTACATGTCGAGCAGCAGCGCGCAGGTCACCTGTCCTCCGCCAGTTCGTCGAGCACCAGCCGCCCGATCCGGTCCGCTCCCAGGTGACGCAGCGTCCGGGCGTGCAGGTCCGAGCAGCAGATCACGACGAGCTCGCACGCGTCGGCCTGGGCGACCAGCCGCAGCAGGTCGCCGGCGCATCCCGCGGACAGGAAGCACAGCCGGGACAGGTCCACCAGCACCTGTCCGCCCGGCGCGGGCCCGAGCACGGCCTGGATCGCGTCGCGGAACCGCTCCCGCGTTGAAACGTCCCCGTCGCCGATTAGGTGCACCTCGTCGTACGAGTGCCAGGCCTGAAGCTCGCCGGGCCGTTCGAGCAGCGCCACCGGATGGCTGACCCGCATTTCCTCCACCACCGCGGGCGCGAACCGGCGGCGGTCGTAGCTGCAGATCTCGGCGTACCGCCGGCTGGCGAACAGGCCGCCCGCGGTCTTCTCGCGCCGCATCACGCCCTCGACGTCCATGCCCAGGTCCCGGACCCAGGCCATGTCGATGAAGGCCCGCAGCCCGGCGTATCCCTCCCAGCGGGCCCGCGCGGTCTCCTCCCGCAGCCGGCTCAGCTGCCGCCGCGCGGTGAACGTGCGGTCCGGGTGGATCAGCGCCCGTATGCTGCTGAACACCAGCTGCCCGCGCTCCCGCGCCCGTTCCGCCCGGGCGCCGAAGGCGGCTATCCGCTGGTACGCCTCGTCGGGCGGGACGGCCGGGTCACCCATGATGATGACCTTCTCGCCCCGGCCCAGTCCCCGCTGGGTGAACACGGCCGGAACCCCCCAGCGGGCGTTATCGTCCCCGTAATGCGCAAAAGCGTGATCGCCTAGCCGCATTTGCTCGACCGCGAGTGTGTGCGCGTCGGCCTGCACGAGCGTGCCCCTAACTTGCTCCGTTTACTGAATTGGCCAAACGGCGGCGGTGACGCGAAGCCGTAACCTAAAGTCATAGTACGAGTACCCTACGCGAGTTCGTCTCCGCCCGCTGTGATTCAGGGCGATGCGTCTGGTGGCACCGGGCGGCACCGATCGGCCGCGGCGGCCGGCCCGGGCGCGGCGGCGTAATCATCCGCTCGACGGGCCCGGCAGCTTCGGCGCCGCTATTCGAAAATAGGCACACTGGGCGGGATGGCCAGCTCGTTAGGTTAATATTGTTTCGAAAATCTGCGGAAATAATCGGGCGGATCACGCGGGCAATCGGCGTGCTTCTCGCCGGGCGGCGGCCGAACCTGCCAATGATGACCGAAAGCCCGCGTATACGGGCCTATCATCTGGTGCATGCGGCCGACGGAATACCCGCCGCGGTGGTGGCGTACCCGCGATTCCGGCACCGTACCGATTGGCCCCGCGATGACGACCCTGCGATCGGTCATCGCCCGTCTCGCGTCGGTGGTGCGGTGCGCGGGGATCGCCTATATCGCGGTGCAGGTGGCCCTGTGGCCCTCGTTCTACGCCGCTGACCCGTGGCGCCTGACCGGGCCCGTCGCGGCCAGCGCCTGGGCGGCGGTCGTGACGGTCTACCTGCGGCGGAACTGGCCCGCCCCGCGCTTCGCCTGCCTGGACTCGGCGGTTTACCTGGCGCTGGCGCTGACCGCCGAGGGATGCGTGCCGCCCGCCGTCCGTGACCATGCCTACAGCTGGCTCGTCATCGTCATGTCCAGCCAGCTCATCGTGCCTGCCTGGTATGCCCCCGCCGTCCTGGCGGTGCCGCTGGCCCTGGCCTCGCCCGCCGCCTACCTGGCCGGCCTGGCCCGGATGCCCGGCACCGGCAGCCGGATGATGGCCGCGGCCGCGATCTTGCTGATCATGGTGGCGGCCGTCCACAGCTACGGCCGCCGCACGCTCTACCCCCGCGCGACCGCGGCCGACGCCGCCCTGGACGAGGCGGACCGGACCGCCCGGGAGCAGTACGTCATCTTGTCCCGGCACATCGAACGGCGCGAGCACGAGCGGCTGCTGCACGACACCGTGCTCAACACGCTCACCGCGCTCGCCCGGGCCGGGCCAGTAGCTCCTGGCGACCGCGACGACGTGGCCGGGGCGGTGAACCGGTGCCAGCAGGACGTGGTCCTGATCGAGGCCGCGCTCGGCGACCCGGATCCCGACGGGTGCATCGCCGGGCCCGCGGACCTGGTCCGCGGCGTGCGCGGGGTCGCCGCCGAGATGCGCGCCCGGGGCCTCGACGTCCACGTCACGGTCACCGGCGGCGTGCCCGCCATCCCGGCGCCGGTCATCACGGCGCTCGCGAACGCCACCCGCGAGGCCCTGTCGAACGTGGCCGCTCACGCCGGGACCGCCGACGCCTGGGTCGAGGTCAGCCGCGTCGGGCCGGACGAGAACACCGGGCCGGACGGGACCGCCGGAGCGGGTGAGGACGGAGCGCAGGTGATCGTCCGTGACCGGGGGGCCGGGTTCGATCTGGCCCGCGTCGACCGGGGCCGGCTCGGCCTGCGGCGGTCCATTACCGAACGGGTGGCCGACTGCGGTGGCCACGCCTGCGTGTGGTCGGCCCCGGGACAGGGCACCGTGATCCGCATGTCCTGGCCCGAATCCGTGGCCGGGGACCGGGACGCCCTGGCCTCAGCCGCGGAGAGCTCGCCGTGGTGAGCCATCACGCGGTGGTGCGGGACACCACCGAGTCCGGGGTCGCGCGGATGATCACCGCGATGTCGGTGGTCATGCCGGCCGTCGGGCTGCTGCAGACGCTGGCCAACCTGGGCGACTACCGCCAGCCCGCGGTGCCGGTCGCGGTCTGGGCCGCGCTGTTCGCGGCCGCCGCCTGGCTGCTGCCGCGGGCCCGCCCGGACGGCCTGATTCCCCGGGACGCGGCGCTGGCGGTCCTGATCGCGGCGGCCGCGGTGACGGCGATCGGATGGGAGCACCGCCCGGATCGTGGCTCGGGCAGCGTCGACCTGGCCATCCTGGGCACGGCGTGGCTGCTCGCCCTGGTCGCGCGGAGCCAGCCGGCCTGGGCCTGGATCCCCGCGGCGCTGGCCGTCTTCACCCTGCACGCCGTCCTGGTCATCGAGGCGGTCGGCGCGGGCCCGGCCAGCCTGGTACAGCTCGAGGCGGGCGGCTACATCCTGGTGGCCATCCTGATCGCGTTCGCCGCGCTGCGGCCCGCCCTGGCCCTGCACACCCGGATGAGCGCGCGCCGGGCCGCGCTGGCGAGCCGGTCGGACGCCGAGCGGGCCGCGGCCGCCGCCGTCCTGGCGGACCGGCGGAGCCGGCTCGCCCGGCTCGAGCTCGAGGCGCTCCCGCTGCTGCGCGGCATCGCCGAGGGCCGGCTCGACCCCGCGGACGCCGGCGTGCGGGAGCGGTGCGCCCGGCACGCGGCCGCCCTGCGGCACTCCCTGACCGGCCAGGCGCCCGAGGCGGGCGGCCTCGCCGCCGCGCTCGGGCCCGCGCTGCGGGCCGCCGCCGCCCGCGGGCTGCTGGTCAACGTCCAGGTGATCGGCAATCCGGTCGCCCCGCCGGACGTCGCCCGCGCCATCGCGGCCACGGTGGACGCGGAGCTCGGCGCGCTCCCGCCGCATCAGGTCATGCTCACGGTCATCGCCTCCGGCGCGGAGACCGAGCTGTACCTGACCTTCAGCGAGCCCGCCCCGGGCTGCGTCGAGATCAGCCGGCGCGGCGCTGTCTTCCTGACCGGCGAGGCTGGCCGGCTGACGGGCGGGGCCGGTTGACCATCATCGACATCGCGGCCGTTGATGATCACCCCATCATCTTGGACAGCGTGGCCAGCTGGGTCAGCGCGGGCGGCGGCATCCGGGTGACCGGCACCGCGGATACCGTCGACGGGCTGCTCGCCGGGCCCGGCCGCCGTGCCCATGTCGTCCTCCTCGATCTCGACCTCGGCGACGGGACCACCGTGGAGCGGAACGTCGCCGCCATTCGTGCGGCGGGCCCGGCGGTCCTGGTCCTGTCGGCCTCCAGCCGGCCGCTCGCCGTCCGCGACGCGATGCGGGCCGGGGCGCTCGGCTACGTCCTGAAGAACGAGCCGGCCAGCCAGATCCGGGCCGCGATCACCGAGGTGGCCGCGGGCCGCGACTGGGTATCACCGAGCCTGGCCTACATCTTCGCCACCGATGACGCACCGGACCGGCCCGCCCTCAGCGACCAGGAACGACGCGCCCTGCAGCTGTACGCCACCGGAATGCCGCTGAAATCCGTGGCCAGGAAGATGATGATCAGTTCCGAGACCGTGAAACAGTATCTCCAGCGCGTCCGCCTGAAATACGCGAAAGCGGGCCGGGCCGCGCCAACGAAGATCGAGCTGTATTATCGCGCGGTTGAGGACGGCCACATCCCATGAGGGCTGTTATCATCGAGCCGTTGAGGACGGGCGCATCCCGCCGTCTTCCTAGGTCGCTATTCCCCCCCTATGCGGCCCGGGGAGCCCGGATGTGCCCGTCCTCGGCTTTTCGCTACCCGGGTAGTTTACTTTTCCAGTACCAGCCGTGTCATGACCCCCATTCGGGGGTCATGACGAAGAGTGTCTGACTGGTTTCTCACTGTAAGCACCCAGGGCCGGAACGGCCGACGCCTGCCCGGTTCCGCGGCCCGGCGTCCGGCCCGGGCCCGCGCGCGGAAACGCCTGCCTGGCCGGCATTTCCCCGAATCCGGCTCCAGAATTCGGCACGCCCGGCACCGTGGATTTCACTGGCCTGGCCGCCGTCGCGGGCCGGGTAATGGCGGCTTCCCGGCGCGGGATTTCCCTCCGCCCGGTCGTGTACTCAGCGTGAAGACTACGTCGCGTTAACTCCGGGTCGCTATCGGGTGCCGCCAGTGTCGCCACCGTGACCCTGGTCGCGCAGTTGCGGCTCGCCGTTCTCCTTTTTAACGAAGGGGAAGCGTGTATTCATATTGCCCGCCTGCTGGTATTTGCGCAGCATCCCAGGTCAGGCGGCACATTACGGTTCACCCTGTAGGCACGTTTTGCCCAGGACGGTCTCGCGGTAAATGGCTCGTGCCGCAAAATGCCCGCTATCGGGGCCCCAAATCCGGTCATCAGGAAATAAGTTATTCACTATTATGGCAGGTCGCCCGGCAATGCCCGGTATTACTCGCGGGTATCAATTTCCCGGATTCCTCCGATACGGGCGTCGGTTATCCACGGTCCGGCCATGATCAATGGCCAGCGGTAATCCCGAGTCAGTACCTGAAATCCACTGAAGCCGGACTGTGCCGGTTCGGCTGGGTTCGGGATGACCACTGGCTGATGGCGGCCTTCGAGCGCGGTCCGGCCGCTGGCGCGCGGCCAGGTCGGCCAGGCCCCGACCACAGCCACCACATCCTCACTACAGCTCACGTCCGCCACCAACCCGGCCTCCACGCGCTCCCGAACCGCGACATTGATGCTCCATCAATGTCGTGCGAGCAGCATGGATGCTCCATCAATGCCGTTAGCCGCGCCATGCGGAGCTACCCCGGGGACATCCTGGCTGGCACTAGGCCACTACGAGCACCACCCGCCCCGCGCCTTACGGCGGGCCCTACCCGGTGAGCGGTATCTCGTCCGCGCCCAGGCGGGCCGCCTGCTCTCTGGTCCGCTTGCCTCGCCACCAGAAGAACACCCCGATGACGACGAAGCAGAGTACGGGGAGCAGTTCAGTCCACAGGAAGGTCAGCCGTTCGCCGGCCCCCCAGCCGTCCGGCCGGAAGTCGGCGCCGAACCAGTGGTAGCCGAGCCCGGGCGCGATGAGCTGGATAGTGGCCAGGGCCACCAGGACCATCAGCACGACCGTCAGCGACCGGTAGGCCGGCATCTTGAACGGCCGGGGCGTGTCCGGGTGGCTGCGGCGCAGCTTCCACAGCGCCGGGTAGATCAGGAGGTAGCTGATGAGCGTGGTCGAGATCGTCACCCCGAGCACCGCGTCGAAGTACTTGGCCGCGTTGCCGCTGGTGATCTGCTGGGCCAGGATGACGACGATGGTGGCCATCACGCCACTGAACACGTTGACCCGCACCGGCGTGCCGAACCGGGCGTTGATCACGCCTAGCGACCGCGGCCCGGCCCCGTCGTAGCAGGACACGGCCAGCGCCCGGTCCGACCCCATGATCCAGGTCGCGCCCGAGGTGACCAGGCACACGATGAACAGCAGGGCGGAGAAATCGCCGAGGACAAGGCCGAACCCGGTCAAGGAGGCCGCGCCACCGGCGCTCACGTGACCGCCGTACACGGTGAAGACCTGCTGGATAGCGCTGACGAACCCGCTGAAGTTGGTGATCGCGCTCGTGGGCAGCACGAGCAGGATGCCCAGTACCGGGACCGCGTAGAGCACGACACTGGCAATGGTGGAGCGGGCGATGCCGAACGGCACGTCGCGCTGCGGGTTGGTCATCTCCTCGCCCGCGCTGTTGGGCAGCTCGAAGCCGACGAAGTTGAACAGCAGCACGCCGACCAGGGCCACGAAGCCGCCGGCGGTCGGCGAGTAGCTGCCCGCGCCGTGCCAGCCGTGCTTGGCCGCGTAGATGACGACCGAGATGGTGAACAGGCCGAGCAGCAGGAACCGGGCGTAGGCACCCGCCGTCGGCAGCCACTTGCCGACCTGGAACGAGGTGATCGCGGCGACGATCGAGGTCCAGATGAACACCAGCGCCACGATGTACCAGACGACGGTGGGCAGCGGGTTGCCGTTGTTGAAGAACACCTGGACGGCGCCGATGCAGCTGATCGCGAGGGTGCCGCCGATCCAGACCGGGTTGGTGATCCAGTACAGGAAGTTGTTCACCGCCCCGGCCAGGTGCCCGAAGGCCAGCCGGGTCCAGTAGTAGGGCCCGCCCTCCTGCGGGAAGGCGGACCCGAGCTCGGCGAACAGCAGGGCCTGGGGGACGAAGAAGACGACCGCGAAGACCATCATCCAGGTAAAAGCCTCACCGCCGCTCGACGCCACCGAGGCGATCGTGTCCACGCCGACGATGGTGCAGATGAGGAAGAACAGGATGTCGTAGCGGCCGAAGTGCTTCTGCAGCTTCTGCCGTTCGATATCGGCGACGGTCAGGCCGTCCAGGGTTGTCATCGAGATGCTCCTTGCGGTCAGCAGCAGGCCACAGTCTCGCCCGGGGCGATTTCGAGCCTGTTACCGATTTATGGCATCGCGGGTCATGTGGCGCAAGTGGGGAATGCGAGAAATTATCTGGACGATTCGTCCCCGGGCTGCCCTCCCGGGAGCGGCCGGGAGGCGTCGGCCACAATGGGGGCCATGGTTTCAGAGATCTTCGACCCCGAGCGCTGGCGTGCCGTCGAGGGGTTCTCCTTTACCGACATCACCTACCACCGGGCCGTCGACTCGGGCACGGTGCGGGTCGCCTTCAACCGGCCCGAGGTCAGGAACGCCTTCCGTCCGCACACCGTGGACGAGCTGTACGTCGCGCTCGACCACGCCCGGATGAGCGGCGACGTGGGGTGCGTGCTGCTCACCGGCAACGGCCCGTCGCCGCGGGACGGCGGCTGGGCCTTCTGTTCCGGCGGTGACCAGCGCATCCGCGGCCGGGACGGCTACCGGTACGCCGGCGGCGAGACGTCCGAGACCATCGACCCGGCCCGGGCCGGGCGGCTGCACATCATGGAGGTGCACCGGCTGATCCGGTTCATGCCCAAGGTGGTCATCTGCGTGGTGCCCGGCTGGGCCGCCGGCGGCGGGCACAGCCTGCACGTCGTCTGCGATCTCACGCTGGCCAGCGCCGAGCACGCCCGGTTCAAGCAGACCGACGCGGACGTGGGCAGCTTCGACGGCGGGTTCGGCTCGGCTTACCTGGCCCGCCAGGTCGGCCAGAAGTTCGCCCGGGAGATTTTTTTCCTCGGCGAGGCCTACGACGCGGCCGAGGCGCACCGGATGGGCATGGTCAACGCGGTGGTGCCGCACGCCGACCTGGAGCCGACCGCGCTGGACTGGGCGGCCAAGATCAACGCCAAGAGCCCGACCTCACAGCGGATGCTGAAGTACGCCTTCAACCTCATCGACGACGGCCTGGTCGGCCAGCAGGTGTTCGCCGCCGAGGCAACCCGGCTGGCCTACATGACCGACGAGGCCGTCGAAGGCCGCGACGCCTTCCTGGAAAAGCGCTCCCCCGACTGGGCCCGCTTCCCCTACTACTACTAATCCGCCCTTTGGCTCGCGGAGCTAGCAGAGCGAGCATTTTCTGGATGGCCTGGCGGGTGACGCCGAGTTCGCGGGCGATGTCGGCCTGGGAGAAGCCCTTCCCGATCAACCCCTGGTTGTCAACTGGACGCGGTCAGCCGATGGTGATGGCGTCCAGGCGTTCCTTGAGGAAGGCGGCGGACACGACCGGGGCGTAGTCATTGGGCTGGCCGATCGGGGGCTGGAGCGACTCGACCACCGCGTCGTGGTCGGCCTCGTAGAAGTAGACCAGCGAGACCAGGTCCTCATCCGGCGCCTCGGCCTGCGGCGGCAGTACCCGGTGCCGGTTGGACTTCCACCGGCTGCCGCTCCACCGGGCCAGCAGGTCGCCGGTGTTGATGGTGAGCGCGCCGGGCACGTGCGGCGCGTCCTCCCAGCCGTCCTGCTCGGTCCACACCTGCAGGCCGCCGCGGCCCGGTTCGCGGTCCAGGACGGTGACGGTGCCGAAGTCGGTGTGCGGGCCGATCCGGAACTGGCCCGGTTCCGGCTGCCCGGCCACCGCCATCGGCGGGTACCAGTTGATGTTCATGGTGTGCGTGGCGTGCCCGGTGTGCCGGGTGAAGAAGTCGGCCTCCAGCCCGAGGGCGGCGGCGCACAGCACCAGCAGCTCATCCGACAGCGCGCGCATCCGGGTCAGGTAGCTGACGACCGCGGGCTCGAGGCCCGGCACCTCGGCCGGGTAGACGTTGGGCTGGAACCAGACCCCGTCCACCTCGGGATCGCCGGTCGGCTGGTCGGCGCCGACCGCGTAGGACTCCTTCAGGTCGGGCGGCGTCTCGGTGCCCTCGGCGTAGCCGTTGGCCTCCACGCCGGGCGGCAGCCAGCCCCGGCCGCCGACGGTGACCGCGTAGCGCCGCTTGGTCCCGGCCGGCAGCGCGAAGAACGCCCGTGCCTGCGCCCGGACCCGGGCCCGCAGCTCGTCCTCGACACCGTGCCCGGTGATCAGGAAGAAGCCCACGCTGCGGAGCGCGGCGTCGACCTCCGCCGCCACGCCCGCCCGGGCCTGTTCGTCGCCGCTGAACCAGGGCCGCAGGTCGATCACCGGAACTGAGGAAGGCATACGGTCTCCGTGGCTGTCGCGTCGGCCCCGCGCCGCCCCGCGGGCGGCGCCCCTCCCACCCTACGATGACCACTCCCGCCCCCGCCCGAGCCCCTGGCGTCGTTTCCGTGATCACGTGTTGTTGTAGGTCGCCGACGACCTGCAACAACACGTGATCATGAAGAGTGGCCGGTCTGGAGCCAGGGCTAGTGGCCGGAGGGGGTCCAGGAGAAGCGGCGGATGGCGAACAGGGCGCCGGCGATGCCCCAGGCGGCGACGATGCCCAGCTCGGGCCAGGCGAACGGGCGGCCCGCGTTGGTCCGGGGATCGAACGCGGCCTGCATGGCCACGGCCAGCGGCCGGACCGGGAGCACCTGCGCCGCGTCCCGCAGCCAGGCCGGGAACAGGCTTTCCGGAACGTAGATCCCGGAGATCGCGTTCAGCGCGAACATCACCAGCATGACCAGCGGGCCCGCCGCGTCGATGGAGGAGATGAACGTGGCCACCGCGTAGGCGACGCCGCACAGCGCGGCCGTGCCGATTACCACGGTGGTGATCACCGCGCCCGCCCCGGCCCCGGTCAGGTGGACCTTGAACGCGAACCAGCCGACCAGGCCGAGCACGACCGCCATGGTCAGCGCGGAGACCTCGGAGGTAATCACGTCACCGCCGATGAGCACGACGGGCCGGACCGGGGTCGCCCGGCGCCGCTTGAGCGCGCCGGTCTCGCGCTTGGCCACCAGCACCACCACCAGGTTGGACAGGGTGGCGCTGACCAGGCCGAGCACGATCATCCGGGGCAGGTAGTACGTGTCCCCGGCGATCGTCAGGCCACGGGCAACGCTGAACGTCTCGTGCCGGAAGATGTAACCGAACAGCAGGAACAGCAGCAGCGGCAGCGCCAGCGTGAACCCGCGCGCCCGCGGGTCGCGCAGCGACGTCCGCAGGTCGTAGCGGGCCTGGTGGGCGACGAGGGCGGCGGTGCTCATCGGGCGCCCCCGTGTGAGTCGGCGGTGAGCTGCAGGTAGATGTCCTCGAGCGACGGGCGCTGGACCGCGAGGTCGTGCAGCGGCAGGTCCTGCTCCAGCGCCCACCCGGTCAGCGCGTGCAGGGCCGGGGCCGGCTCGGGCACGCTGATCCGGACCCGCCCGCGCTCGGCCGACGCGCTGGTCTGGCCGGGCAGCACCGGCGGGGTCAGGCCGGCCGGCAGGGTGAACGTGATCAGGGTGGCGTCGACGTCGCGCCCGCCGATGGTCTGCGGGGTGCCGGACGCGACGATCCGGCCGGCCGCCAGGATCATGATCCGGTCCGCCAGCGCCTCCGCCTCGTCCATGAAGTGAGTGGTCAGGAAGACCGTCTTGCCGAGGTCGCGCAGCCCGGAGACGACGTCCCAGGTCTGCCGGCGGGCGCTCGGGTCGAAGCCGGTCGTCGGCTCGTCCAGGAAGATCAGCTCCGGGTCGCCGATCAGGGCGAGCGCGACGTCGAGGCGGCGCTGCTGGCCGCCGGAGAGCTGGTCGCAGCGGAAACTGGCCTTCTCGGTCAGCCCGGTCAGCTCGATCGCCCGGTCCACCGGCAGCGGCGCCGGGTAGTAGCCGGCGTACATGCTCAGGCACTCGCGCACGGTGAGCAGCCGCTCCGGCGCGTTGACCTGCAGGACCACGCCGATGCGGGCTCGCCAGCCGGGACCGGCCTGCTCCGGGTCGGTGCCGAGCACCCGGACGTCCCCGCTGGTCCGCTTGCGGAAGCCCTCGAGGATCTCGGTCGTGGTGGTCTTGCCCGCGCCGTTCGGCCCGAGGAAGGCGAGGATCTCGCCGCGGTTCACCTCGAGATCGATCCCGCGGACCGCTTCGTAGGAGCCGTAGCTCATCCGCAGCCCCTGCACGCTGATGGCTGGCTCCAGGCCAGCCGAGGCGGTGCCGGCCGGAACCGGAGCCGTCGCGGCGGCCTCGTCAGCGGAGGGCCGGGCCAGCGGTTCAGCCGTCGTCACGAAAGGCCTCCGCTTCCCCGAGGACGGTGGCCGTCCGCCTGGCGATGCCGCGTTCGCTCATCATCTTCGTGTAGACGTTGAACAGCGGCAGCACGGCCGCGCCGCCTTCGCCGGAGACGTCGAAGACGGTGCCGCCCGGCTCGTCGCGCAGGCTCACCTTGGCCCGGGCGAGGCCTTTACGGACGTGCAGCATAGTGTCGTTCTCGGCCTCGACCTGGTAGTCGCCGCCCAGCTGGGTCCGGATGACCTCGGCGGCCTGCTGCGCCGAGATCCGGCTCCGCCGCACCTTCACGCTCTGCATTTGCGTCGCGTTCCCTTCGTTCAGGCCTCGTCATGCGAGCTAGAGAGAGCTATAAAGAGAATACATGTCTAATCGACTCATTGAAAGGAGTTCGAGATCGTCGCAGGCAACCGGCGCCAGCTCACCGACCGGCGTCCGCTGACCGGCTTCGAGCAGGTGCTCCTCGGCTACATCGCCCGCCAGCCGCAGTCCGGGTACGGGCTGAAGAAGCGGTTCAGCACCACGCCCGCCAGCGTGTACCAGCCGAGCCCGGGCGCGATGTACCCGGCCCTGCGCCGCCTCGTCGCCCGCGGCCTGCTCACCGTGGAGGAGACGGTCTCCAGCGGCGGCCGCGAGCAGCGGCTGTACCACGCGACCGCGGCCGGCCACGCCGCGCACCGGGACTGGCTGCGCCGGCCGGTCGACCCGGACAGCGTGGTGCACGACCTCGGCCTGCACCTGATGCGCTTCGTGATGATGGAAGACGAACTCGACCGCGAGGAGGTGCTCGCTTTCCTCAAGGACCTGGCCGGCGCGCTCGAGGGCTTTGTCTCCGGGATGGAGCGGTACGTGACCACCGTCGCGCCCGCGGACCGGCAGCACGGCCTGCTCGCGCTCGAGCACGGCATCGTGATCCACCGGGCCAGCCTGGAGTGGGTCCGGTCAGCCCTTGCGTCCCTTCAGCGCCCGGATCGCGCGCCGGATCAAGATGATGATCATCGTGCCACCTCCCTTCGACTCGAACCGGACGGGAAAGATCAGTCGTAGGCGTAGAAGCCGATTCCGGTCTTCTTGCCGAGCAGGCCGCTCTCGACCATCCGCAGCAGCAGCGGCGGCGGGGCGTACATGGGCTCCTTGGCCTCGGCGAACATCGCCTCGCCGACCGAGGCGATCGTGTCCAGCCCGATCAGGTCGATCAGGGCCAGCGGGCCCATCGGGTGCCCGCAGCCGAGCCGCATGCCGTTGTCGATGTCCTCGGCCGAGGCGATCCCGGCCTCCAGCATCCTTACTGCATGCAGTAGATACGGCACCAGCAGCGAGTTGACCACGAAGCCGGCCCGGTCCTTGGCGTGGATGACCTGCTTGCCCAGCCCGTCGGTGATGAAGACCGAGGTCAGGGCGGTCACGTCGGCCGCCGTGCGCAGCGCGCTGATCACCTCGACCAGCGGCATCACCGGCACCGGGTTGAAGAAGTGCACGCCGATGACCCGGGCCGGGTGCTGAGTCGCGCTGCCCAGCCGGGCCAGCGGCAGCGAGGAGGTATTCGACGCCAGGATGGCGTCCGGATCGCGCACGGCGGCGTCCAGCTCGGTGAACAGGGCGAGCTTGTCCGGCAGCCGTTCGGGTATCGCCTCCAGCACGAACTGGCAGTCGCGCAGCCCGCCCAGGCCGGTGCCGTACCGGATCCGCCCGGCCGCCTCGGCCTGCTCGGACGCGGTCAGCTTCCCCTTGCGTACCAGCGTCTCCAGCGACCGCGTGATCCGCTGCCGGGCCCGCTCCCGGCTGGCCTCGTCCCGGCAGGCGACGGTCACGTCCAGGCCGCCGCGCGCGCAGACCTGGGCGAACCCGCCGCCCATCTGGCCGGCCCCCACCACGCCGATCCGGCTGATCACGGTCATGACAACCTCCCCGAGGCAACGGAAGAAGACCAGCGGACGAGCCCGACCCCGGCCGCCATGCCGCCGCCGAACCCGGCCAGCAGCACCACATCGCCCCCGGCCACCACGCCGGACCGGACCGCGTCGTCCAGCGCGACCGGGACCGACGCGCTGCCGAGGTTCCCGTACCGCTCCACCACGCGGGCCAGCGGCACGCCGCCCAGACCGCACCGTTCGGCCAGTTCGCCGATGAGCCGGCCGTTGGCCTGGTGCGGGACGAAGCAGCCGACGTCACCGGGGCCGAGCCCGGCCCGGCTGAGCAGCTTGTCGACCAGCGGCGGGATGTTGTCCAGCACGAAGTCGCGCACGTCCCGGCCCCGCATGGTGAAGAAATGCTGGCCCCCGGCCACCGTCGACGCCGAGGCCGGCAGCCGGCTCCCGCCGGCCGCCACGCCGATGAGGTCCTTGGCGTCGCCGTAGCTGGACAGGCTGATCTCACCGAGGCCGCCCGGCGCGGGCACCGAACCCACCAGGACCGCGCCGGCCCCGTCGCCGAGCAGCACCGAGGTGCGCCGGTCCCGGTAGTCCAGGCACCGGGAGTACACGTCCGCGCCGATGACCAGCGCGCGCGTGCCCCGGTTGACGCCCAGCAGGCCGCGCGCGATCTCCAGTCCGTAGACGAACCCGGAGCAGACCACGTTGATGTCCAGGCAGGCGGCGTTCCGGGCGCCGATCAGGTCCTGCACCAGGCAGGCGGTGGGCGGCTGCGGGGAGTCGCCGGTCGAGGTGGACACGATGAGGTAGTCCACCTCCCCCGCGGTCACCCCGGCCGCCGCCAGGGCCCGGCCGGCCGCGCGGGCCGCCAGGTCCGAGGTGGCCTGGTCCGGGGCCGCGTACCGCCGGGTCACGATCCCGGTCCGGCTCAGGATCCAGTCCGGCGTCGCGTCCGGGACGAGCGTGCAGATCTCCTCGTTGGTCACCACCCGGTCCGGTACGTAGCTGCCGGTGGCGAGGATCCCGATGGCCACCGCCGTCACCTGCCCGCGACGAGCTCGGGACCGGCCAGCGGCAGGATCTGCTCCTCGCCGATCCGGGCCCGCAGCGCGCGGTCGGTGACGCCGAGGCCGGGCATCGGGGCCAGGCAGAGCACCGCGACCTTGCCCAGGTGCCGGTTCAGCTGCACCAGCCGGGTCGCGTGACCCACGTCGGCCAGCGGGTACACCTTCGACAAGGTGGGGGCGATCCGGCCGGTGCCGAACAGCCGGCTGGTCTCCCACTGCTCGTTCAGGTTGGCCACGTGGCTGCCGATGATCCGCTTCAGCTTCATCCACAGGTACCGGTTGTCGAAGACGTGCTGGTACCCGGTGCTGGACCCGCAGGTGACCACGATCCCGCCGCGGTCGGCGACAAAGGTCGAGATGCCGAACGTCGACCGCCCCACGTGGTCGAACACGATCCTCGGGTCGCGGCCCGCCCGTTCCCTGATGATCGTGCCCAGCCGCCGGCCCACCTTGAGCAGCTGCTCCGGGTCGTCCGGGGCGGCATCTCCCAGTCCGATCTCGGCCCGGTTCACCACCACGTCGCAGCCGAGCTGCCGCACCGCCGCGGCCTTGTCGTCCGAGCCGACCACGCCCACCGCGATACCGCCGCCGTTTCGCACGAACTGCACCGCGTAGCCGCCCAGGCCGCCCGCCGCGCCCCAGATCAGCACCACGTCGCCCTGCTTCATCCGGGCGCCGTTGTCGCTGACCAGCATCCGGTACGCGGTCCCCCCGCACAGCGGGAAGCAGGCCGCTTCCTCCCAGGTCAGGTGGGCGGGCTTGGGCATCAGCTGGCTGGCCCGGACGACCGCGAACTCGGCCAGGCCGCCGAAGTTGGTCTCGAAGCCCCAGGCCCGCTGCTCGGCGCCGAGCATGCCGTCGGCGTGGGTGCCCGGCTCCTGGTCGTCCACGTAGGCCGGGCTGATCACCACCCGGTCGCCGGGCTGCCAGCGGCGCACCCCCGAGCCCACCCGGGCGATCACGCCCGCGCCGTCCGAGCCGACCACCTGGTAGGGCAGGTTGTGCCGGGCGGCCCAGCCGCCCTGGCGGGCGAACTGCTCGAGGAACCTGAACGTCGGGATCGGCTCGAACATGGCCGACCAGACCGTGTTGTAGTTGATCGAGCTGGCCATGACCGCGACCAGGACCTCGTCCGGCGCGAGCTCCGGCATCGCCACCCGGCCGACGTGCAGCGACCGGCGCACGTCCTTGTCGCCGCCGTCGCGGAACAGGTGGATGTCCTCGAGCCGCAGGTGGGCCGCGACGTAATCCGCGGGCAGCGGGCTCCGGCTGATCTCGTCGGACGACGCCCCGCTCAGCAGGGCGTCTGTAAGCCGGGCATCCCCTAGCCGGCCAGCACTGAGTCGACCAGCAGTGGGCCGGCCACCGGTAACCGTCATCGGAAACTCCTCCTACGGTCGCGAAACCTGCTGCCCAGTACGCGCCCGGACGGTTGCCCATCGCCTGGCGGACGGTTGTTTCCCGGTGGGTCCGGCCCGGGTAACCCGGCGCAAACCGGTCGGCAGCCCGGGCCCGGCACCATGAGACGGCCTGTCTGCGAGCCGAAGGAGTTGCCGATGACGGCGTCCGAGGAGGTGCTGGCCCGGCTGATGTCGCCCGAAGGGCTGGCCGATCCCTACCCGCACTACCACGCGCTCCGCACGGTCGCCCCGGTGTGCCCGGCCGGCAACGTCTACTTCCTGTCCGGGTACGCCGCCTGCCGCGAGGTGCTGGCCGACCCGCGGTTCCGGGTGCAGGACCCGGCCTGGTACGACGGGAAGCTGCCGGGCTGGCGGGACTGCACCGCGACCCGGCTGATGTACCAGTCCGTGCAGAGCCGCAACGACCCCGACCACAGCCGCCTGCGCCATCTGCTGGCCGGTGCCTTCTCGCCCCGGCAGATGGCCGCGTACCGCGCGCTGATCGAGCGCGTCGTGCCCCGCCTGCTGGACCGGATGGCCGACGCCGGCCCCGGCCCGGTCGACCTGATGACGCAGCTGGCCTACCCGCTTCCGACCGCGGTGATGGGAGAGATGCTGGGCGTGCCCGAGGCCGACCGCGAGCGGTTCCGTGACCTGGGCACCGACTTCTTCAAGGTGATGGACATGTACGCCGACAGCTCGGCCACCGAGCGGATGGAGGCGGCGGCCGCGGCCATGCTGGACTACTGGACCGCGATGATCGACGATCGCCGCCGGACGCCCCGCGACGACCTCACCACCGCGCTCACCCAGGCCTGCGACGCCGGCCTGCTGTCGCCGGACGAGCTGCTCGGCGTGGCCATCTTCCTGTTCTCGGCCGGCTACGGCACGACGGCGGCGCTGGTGGGGAACGCCACCGAGCAGTTGCTGGCCAGCCCGGCCGCGGCGGACCGGCTGCGCCGGGACGACGGCTACGTCGGGGCCGTGGTGGAGGAATCGCTCCGGCACGAGCCGCCGTCGCAGGTGGTGCCCCGGATGACCGGGGACGCCACCGTGCTCGGCGGGGTGCCGATCCCGGCCGCGACGCTGCTGGTCTGCCTGGTGGGGGCGGCGCAGCGAGACCCGGAGCAGTACCCCGACCCGGACCGGTTCCTGCCGTCGCGGCCCGGCGGCCGGGTGCTCAGCTTCGGCGGCGGGGTGCACTTCTGCATCGGCGCGGCGCTGTCCCGGATGGAGGCCGCGGTGGTGCTGCCGATGCTGTTCCGGCGGTTCCCCCGGCTGGCGCTGGCCGGGACGCCGGAGCGGCGGCTGGCGCTGCGGATGCGGATGCACGCCAGCCTCCCGGTCAGCCTGCGCGGGTAAGCCGCGCAGGCTGACCGGTTCCGGCTAGAACAGCAGCCCGCCGATGGTCATCGGCATGGTCCCGCTGTGCGCCTGGACCTCGGGCTGGATCTCCCCGATCCGTTCCTTGATGTCGAGCAGCACGGTCAGCTCCCCCTCGCTGAGGGTGCTGAGCAGCTCGAGCTGGTCGTCGTCGAACAGGCTGAGGTCGAACCCCGCGATGCGGAGCCGCTCCAGCGATTCGTCCCGGTCTTCGGGCATGGTGATCTTCTCTCGTCAGTAGCCAGTGAAAGAGCTCAGTGGAAGGAATTGATGTAGGCGGCGGTGGGCGAGCCGACGCCGGTCACGTCGTCGTAGCCGCCCCCTGCGGACAGCCCGGTGTCCTGTGCGCGGCCGAAGGTGGCGAGCACGAAGCTGGTGCTGACCTGGCCGGTCGCGCTGGCGGTGGTGACGGTGTGGACCGCGGCCAGCGGCGGCGTGGTGCCGGCCGGGGTGTCGGTCACGTCGCGGAACCCGCCCCGGGCCGCGGACAGGTAGATGGCCGGGTTGGCCAATCCGAGCGGATGGCCCGCGTGCTGCTCGGCCAGGGCCTGGACGGCCGCGAACAGCGGCGCGGCCAGGCTGCTGCCGCCGGTGGCGTACTGGACGAAGACGTTGCCGCTGGGCAGGTGGAAGGTCTGGCCGACCAGCATGCCGGTGACCGGGTCGGCCTCCATCGCCACGTCGGGGACCGCGCGGTGGTTGCCGAACGCGGACGGCACCGTCCCGAGCTGGTAGGCCGGCCGGGCGAACACGCCGCTCTTGCCGCCGCCCGAACCGCCCGCGAACGCGCCCGGCGGGCTGGTCCAGGAGCTGCCGTCGGCGGACAGCGGCGCGTAGTCGGTCTCCCAGCCGGTCTGCCACTGGACCTGGCCGCCGGAGCCGATGGCCAGGGTGGTCCCGCCGACCGCGGTCACCAGCGGGTCCGAGGCCGGGTAGTTGACACCGGTCACGGCGGGCCCGCCGCCGTCCTGCGACGCGGCCTGGGAACCGGTGTCGCCGGAGGCGAAGATGAACCCGATGCCCTCGATCGTGCCCTGCAGGAAGACCTTGTCGAAGGCCTTCACGGTGGCGGCCGGGATGCCGGTGTCGGCGCCGAGCACGTAGGAGTTGGTCACGATGCTGGCCAGCCGGCCGTCGACGATCTTGGACAGCGCGTCCACGTAGTCGCTGTCGTTGGTGCCCGCCGCCGCGACGTAGACCACGGCCGCGCCCGGCGCCATCGCGTGCACGCCCTCGACGTCCATGACCTCTTCCTCGGTCCAGGACAGCGGCTGCGCGGGCAGCCCGGCCGGCACCACCTCGGTGTACTGGCCGGCCGCCCAGCCCGGCTCGCCGTGGGCCGCGGAGAACGCCTGGGCGTCGCTGGCCATCGTGGGTGAGGCGAAGGAGTCCACCACCGCGATCTTGACGCCCTGGCCGGTCAGCCCGGTGGCGCCGGTGCCGTAGGCGCTGCGCAGCTGGCTGGGCAGGTAGCCGCACGGCTGGTACGGCTGGGTGGCGCCGTAGCCTTTAGGCAGCGTACTGGCCGGGGTGGCGCCGAAGTACGCCGAGCAGGTGGCCGACGCGGCCGCGGCCGGGACCGCGGCGGACGCCGGGCGGACCTGCGGGATCAGCGAGCTCAGCCCGGTCACGGCCAGCACGTCGCCGGCCACCGCCGACGGCACGCTGGGCGCCCCGGCCGGGGCTCGCACGGTGGTCCCGTGCCAGCGGTAGTCGTGCATCGGCGTGCCCACCGCGCAGGTCACCGCGGCCTGGCTGCCCGCCGCGCTCACGTAGTGCGCGGTCGTCCCGGTCACGGCCAGCCCGCACGCCTCCAGCCAGCCGCTCACGCCGGCGCTCTGCCGCGCGGTCGGGCCGAACTCGGCGGCGTACTGGGCCGGGGTCAGGTAGCGGCCGTACCGGGCGCTGCCCGGCGTGGACACCTGCTGCGCGAGCGCCTGCTGCCCGGCCAGGTTCCGCCCGCTCAGGTACACCCGCAGGGCCAGGTTCCCGGCCGCGGGCGCGGCCCCCTCGTCGGTCGCCCCGGCCGGCACCGCCGAGGCGATCGGCACCCGCCCGCCTGGTGCGGCCAGCGCCGAAGGCGCGAGGCCGAAAAGACCGAGTGCCGCCGCCGCGGCCACGGGAAATATCGTTCTGGCGGCCCTGATCCGCACCATCGGAGTCTCCCTCTGCTCCAGGGAACGGCAGGCAGCTGCCTACCGCAGGCAGCCTCACCCGGCCCGGCTAGCTCCGGACTAAAGCGCGGTAGCAGGACGGTATGTGCGGTTTAGCCGAGAACGAGGCGACCGACTCCGCCAGTGATCTCCACCGTGGTGCCGAAGCCGCGGGACAGCTCGGCCAGCTCCTTGAGGATGCGCTCGCCGTCCGCGGCGGACGCGAGCTCCGGCCGCCCCCGCCGGTGCACCGGCTGCCCGAATCCGAGCGTCACCGGGTGCAACTCGACGACGGCCGGCCGGTGCCGGTCGCCGGCCGGCGGCGCCGTCACCACCGGGACGACGGTCTCCCAGTACTCGCCGTAGGCCCCCAGCCCGCACGTATCGGCCAGGCTGCGGGCATTGAAGAAGCCGAACGGGGTGATGGGCCTGCCCGACGGAACCTTCGCGTAGTCCTCGGCCGGCAGCCGTTCGGTCAGCTCGATCTGGCTGACGATGTTACCGAGGCTGTAGAAGATCGGCCGTCCCTGGTGCACCTCGATGCCGCGCAGCCGGTGCGGGCCGTGCCCCACCACGACGTCGGCCCCCGCCTCGACCGCGGCCCGCGCGAAGTCCCGGACGAACCCGGCCGGCTCGGCCTCGGTGCCGCCCGGCTCGTGCGTGTGCACGCTGACCACGACCAGGTCGGCGCGCTGGCGCGCGTCGCGGATCCACAAGCCGATCGCGGCCAGGTCCTCCGCGTCGGCCGAGGTGGACAGGCCGGGCGCGGCGGCGGCCCGGAACAGGCCGCCGAGGAACGGGAACGGGTCGGCGTCCTGCCCCCACGGGTCGGCCCCCATCATCGCGACGAGCCCGGCCCGCTGGCCGGCCAGCCCGGTCTGGTGGTCGACGGCCCGCAGCGTCGCCAGCTGCTCCGGCGTCACGTCCAGGACCTGCCGGTGCCGCAGCGGGCTGACGCCGGGGCGGCCGGGCAGCTGCAGGCCGGCCGGGGCCGCCTCCTGGCCCGGGGCGAAGCTGGTGGTGCAGGCCAGCAGGGCGACGCTGCCGGCCGGGCGGTCGACGTAGGCCGGCATCCGCGCGCTGGTCAGGTCCGGGCCGGCGCCGGCCGCGGCGATGCCCCGCGCCGCCAGCTCCCGCAGCTGCGCGGTCAGCCCGGGCACGCCCAGGTCCAGCGCGTGGTTGTTGGCGCAGCTGACCATGGCGACGCCGGCCTCGAGCAGCCCGTCGAGCACGTGCGTGCCGGCCGTCAGCGTGCTGCCCCACGGATCGCGCACCGGGTAACCCTGCCAGCCGTTCGCCACCACCTCGAGGTTGGCGAACGTGAAGTCGGCCGCGACCAGCAGGTCACGCAGCGCCTGCGCGCCCGGGCCCGCGCCGAACACCGCGGCCCGCGTCGCCATCCAGTCCCCGGTCAGCGCGACAGTGAGAGGCCTGCTCCCGGTCATCGGTGCTCCTGTTCCCTCGGCGTGCTCGCACCGCGATGCTGCGTCCCCCCGGTTGCACCGGGGTTGGGCCGAGGTTGGCGGCTTCTTTTCTGCCCGCCAACCGGGGGGCAGGCAGGTCCAAGGTGAACCCAAACCGTTCGGCCGGATTGTCGGTGTGTAGCTCGGCCCCATGCTGACAAAGGGGAGCACGGATGATCATGCCGATTTCGACCTCTCACCCACCGGTAGCGGCCCCACCGGTAGCAGCACTGCCCTGGGAGCTGGCCGGCGCCGAGAGCCGGCTCAGCCCGGCCGAGCGCCCGGGCCGGGCGATCCGCGGCGGGCCCCGGCGGCTGCGCCGGCTCGCCGGTACCCAGCCCGACCGGCCGTACGAGCGGTTCGGGGTGACGCCGCTCAGCCCGCTGATCGGCGCCGAGATCACCGGCGTCGACCTCGGCGCCCCGCTGGACCCGCACCTGGCGGCCGAGCTGCACCGGGCCTGGCTGGAGTGGAAGGTGCTGTTCTTCCGCGACCAGCGGATCACCCCCGCCCAGCAGGTGGCGTTCGCCGCCGCCTGGGGCGACCTGGAACGGCAGCGCCTGAGCGGGGAGGGCACGACCGGAGACGGCTCGACCGCGCAGGACGGGCCCGGGGTGGCCCGCTACGTCAAGGACGCCGCCAACTCCGGCTGGGAGAACGCCTGGCACGTGGACATGACCGGGCGGCCCGAGCCGGCCAAGGCCTTCGTGCTGCGGCTGGTCCGCGGGCCCGCGGCCGGCGGCGACACCATCTTCGCCGACGCCGCGGCCGCCTACGACAACCTGCCGGTACAGGTCCGGATCGAGATCGACGACCTGCGGGCGGTGCACGACATGACCGCCGCGATGGGCGGCTTCGTCCCGGCCGAGCAGCTCGTCCGGATCCAGGCCGACTTCCCGCCGGTGGTCCACCCGGTGGTGCGGACCCACCCGGAGACGGGGCGGCGGACCCTGTTCGTCAACTCGGTCTTCACCACCCGCATCGTCGGGATGGAGCCGGAGCCGGGCGAGCAGCTGCTGCAGTACCTGTTCCGGCAGCTGCAGGCGCCCGAGTACCAGGTCAGGTTCCGCTGGACGCCGGACGCGGTGGCCTTCTGGGACAACCGGGCGGTGCAGCATTACGCCGTCTCCGACTACTTCCCGGCCGAACGCGTCACCGAGCGGGTCGCGATCGCCGGCGACAGGCCGTACTGAAAACGGAGGTGGCCCATGGCGACCGTCGCCATCGAGACGCAGGACCTGCACAAGACCTATTCGGCCGGCGGCCGGGAGGTCAAGGCGGTCCGCGGGATATCCCTGACCGTGCGCGAAGGGGAGTCGTTCGGCCTGCTCGGCCCCAACGGGGCGGGCAAGTCGACCACGTTCGGCATGCTGACCACCCGGGTCAAGCCGACCGCGGGGACCATGTCGGTGGCCGGTGCCGACCCGGTCCGCGACCCGGTCAGCGTCAAGCGCCGGATCGGCGCGGTAACCCAGTACAACACGCTGGACCGGCAGCTCACGGCGCTGGAGAACCTGGAGTTCCGGGGCCGGTTCGCCGGCCTGCCCGCCCGCGAGGCCCGGGCCCGCGGCCGGCAGCTGCTCGACCGGTTCGGGCTCGGCGACCGGGCCGACGCCATGGTGCACCGGCTCTCCGGCGGCCAGGCCCAGCGGGTGATGATCGCGCGGGCGCTGCTGACCCGGCCGGCCGTGCTGTTCCTCGACGAGCCGACCTCCGGCCTGGACCCGCAGACCCGGGTCAACCTGTGGGAACTGCTGCGGGAGATGCACCAGGGCGGCCAGACCATCGTGCTGACCACGCACTACCTGGAGGAAGCCGAGG
Organism: Streptosporangiaceae bacterium; assembly: GCA_025934635.1. Next base: position 44,538 of record JAICWX010000001.1, read on the forward strand.
CGCTGTGCGAGCAGATCGGCATCATCGACCACGGCGTGATGCTCGCCTCCGGCCGCCAGGACGAGCTGAAGGCGCGGGAGGGCGGCGACTCGGTGGTGACCCTCGTGCACGAGACCGGCACCGACCTGTCCGGCGTCCTCGCGGCGGTCGAGCTGATTCCCGGCGTCAACCGGGCCGAGGCCGAGGGCGAGACCCTGCGCGTGTTCACCACGCGCACGGACGTGGTGCCCGTGCTGCTGCGCACCAGCCTCAACGCCGGGCTCTTCGTGCTCGATGTCTCCGTACGCCGTCCCAGCCTGGAGACGGTCTTCCTCACCCTGACCGGACGGGAGTACCGGGAATGACCGCACAAACCACCCAGCCGCCCGAAGTCGCCGTCACCTTCCTGCCCGGCGGCGCCTCCGCCGGCAGCAGCCTGCTGCACCCGGGGCAGTGGCGGTTCTTCGCCCTGCTCGCCCGCGACCTGCGGGTACTGCGCCGGGACCTGTTCAGCTTCCTGATGCGCTCGGCGACCCAGCCGCTGCTGTTCGTCTTCGTCTTCGCCTACGTGCTGCCCAAGACGCAGAGCGCGGGCGGCGCCAGCCCGTCGCCCGGGGGGATCAGCTTCTCCACCATCTTGGTGCCCGGGATGGTGGCCTCGGCGGTGATGCTGCAGGGCATCATGGCGGTGTCCACCCCGCTGGTGATGGAGCTGTCCTACACCCGGGAGATCGAGGACCGGGTGCTCGCGCCGATCCCGCTGTGGCTGCTGGCCGCGTCCAAGATCGTGGCCGGGGCCATCCAGGGCTGCGTGGCCGGCCTCGTCGTGCTGCCCTGCGTGATCCTCGTGCACGCGCCGGGCCAGGCCCCGCACATCTCGTTCGCGCACTGGCCGCTGGCCGTGCTGGTGCTGGTCCTCGCCTCGCTCCTGATGGCCGGGCTCGGCCTGCTGTTCGGGACCGTCGTGGAGCCGCGCAAGCTCAGCCTGCTGTTCACCGTCATGATGGTCCCGATCACCATGCTCGGCTGCGTCTACTACCCGTGGGCGTCGCTGGCCCGGGTCGGCTGGCTCCAGTGGCTGGTCCTGATCAACCCGCTGGTGTACGTGAGCGAAGGCCTGCGGGACGCGTTCGTCCCGCACGTGCCGCACCTGCCGGTCTGGGCGTTCATGGGCGTGCTGACCCTCGGCACCGTCCTGGTCTGCGGCATCGCCTCGTGGACGCTGCAGCGCCGGCTCACCGACTGACCGCCGTGACGGTTACCGTCCCCGCTGTCGACCCTGGCCCTGGCTTTTTCCCTGGCCTGCTGGCCCGGGACCGGGAGCTGGCCGAGCTCGGCGGGCTGCTCGACCGGGCGCGCCTGGTCACCCTGACCGGGCCGGCCGGGGTGGGCAAGAGCCGCCTCGCCGCCGCCCTCGCCGCCGACGGCCGGTGGGCGGCCCGGGCTACCGTGGACCTGCTCGACGCGTCCGACCAGACAGCCGCGCGGGAGCTCATCGCCCGCGGCGCGGCGGAACTGGCCGGGACCGGTCCGGCGGCGGGGCTGGACGGGGACCGCGGTCCCCGGCTGCTGCTGCTGGACCACTGCGACCTGGTCCTCGGCCCGGCCGCCCGGTGCGCGGCCGAGCTGCTGGCCGGGGCGCCCGGGCTGTGGATCGTGGCCACCGCCCGGGAGGGCCTGGGCGCGGGCCAGGAGACCGTCTACCCGGTCCGCCCGCTGCCGCTGCCGGACGCCGTCGCTTTTTTCGCCACCCGGGCCGGCGCCCAGCGCGGCGGGCTCGCCCCGGAGATCTCGGCCGAGATCCACCAGCTCTGCGCCCGGCTCGACGGCCTGCCGCTGGCGCTCGAACTGGCCGCCGCCCACACCAAGGTGCTGACCCCGGCCCAGATCCTGACCCGGCTGGACGACTCGATGCGGCTGCTGACCGGCGGCCTGCGGGCCAGCCACCCCCGGCACCGCTCGCTGCGCGCCGCGCTCGACTGGGGCGCCGCCACCCTGGCCGCGTCCGAGCGGCTGCTGCTGGCCCGGCTCTCGGTCTTCGCCGGCCCGTTCACCCTCGACGCGGCCGAACGGGTCTGCGCCGGGCCTGGCCTGGCCGAGGAAGAGATACTCGAGGCGCTGGCGGGGCTGGTGGCCAGGTCGTTCGTCGGCTGCGACCCTACCGGCAGGCAGGCCCGCTACCGGCTGCTGCACACCGTCCGCCAGTACGCGGCCCAGCTGCTGGCCGCCGCCGACGAGGCCAGCCTCATCCAGCAGAACCGGGTGGACTTCGCCAGCGCGCATCCGGAGACGCTGTCCGTCCCCGACCTCACCGAGGCGGTCCGCTGGTGCACCGCTCACGGCGCGATCGGCGACGCCCGGCGGCTGGCCGCGTCGGCCGCCCCCTTCTGGCTCCTGGCCGGCCACCTCCGCGACGGCGCTGCTCTCCTCGCCACGGTCGTGGCCCAGGCTGATGAGACCACGTCGTCCCCGGACCCAGCCGCCTATGCCGGCGTCCTGCTCGCCCAGGGCATGTTCGACTGCGCACTCGGCCAAGCCGACCGGGCAGCCACGGCGGCTGACCACGCCATGGCGCCGGCTGCCCGGCGCGGACCCGGCGGTGCCGGCCGGCCCTGGGCCGATGTGCTGGCCGGGATGGCCGTGCTGGGCGGCGACCCGGCCGCCGCCGCGCGCCGCATCGCCGCCGCGGCCGCCGCGCTTCCCGCGGATTCGCCGTGGGCACCGGTAGCCACCGCGCTGCACGCCGTGGCCGCGGCCGAGGCGGGCTGGGCCGGCGAGGCGCAGGAGACGGCCGCGCGGGCCCTGGCCGCCGCCCGGGCCCTGGCCTCATCCGGGAGCCTGACCTCATCCGAGGAAACGGCTCCCGCGCTGATCGTCGCGCTGTTCGCGGCGGGCCGGGTAGCCCGCAAGCAAGGCCGGCTGGGGGCGGCGCGGACCTGGCTCGGTGAGGCCGAGGCGCTGGCCGCCGGGCCTGAAGCCAGGGGCGCCCGCGCCTTGATCCTGGCCGAATCGGGGCGGCTGGCCCTGGACCGCGGCTCGGACGACACCGAACCCGGCCTGGCGTGCCTCGACCAGGCGGTGGCGCTGGCCGCCGAGACGGATTCGCCCTGGCTGCACGCGGCCGCACTCGACATCCTCGGCCGCAGCCGCCTGCGGCACGGGCACGGGCCGGCCGCCCGCGGCGCCTTCGCCCGGGTCACCGCGCTGTCCCGGGAAACGGTGGCCCCCCAGGCGGTGGCCGGGATCCTCGGGCTCGGGCAGGTGGCGCTGGCGGCGGGTTCGGCCAGCGCGGCCTGGACGCTGATCGAGGAGGCGCACGCCATCGCCCGCGCCGGGGCGGCGCCGTCGCTGCTGGCCCGCACCCTGCAGGCCGTCGGTGACTGCGCCGGGGCCCTCGGCAACGTCTCGCGGGCGTGGACCGCCTACCACCAGGCGCTGACCGTCCGCCTCGAGGCCGGCCTGCCGGTCATGGCCATCGAGTCGCTGGAGTCACTGGCAGGCCTGGCGCTGGAGCAGGGCCGCACCGAGTACGGCGTCCGGCTGCTCGGCGCCGCCGACGCCCTGCGCGAGGCCGCGGGCAGCATCCGGCCGGTGCCCGCGCAGGACCGCCTGGACAAGGCGACTGCCCTGGTCACACTGGAACCGGGCCGGTTCGCCGAGCTGCGCGCGGAGGGCCTGCGGTTGTCCCTGCCCGAGGCCGCGGCCTACGCCGGCCGCCAGCGCGGCCCCCGCCAGCGCGGCGCGGGCTGGGTCAGCCTGACCCCGGCCGAACGTCAGGTGGCCGACCTGGCCGCGACCGGCCTGACCAACCGCGAGATCGGCGAGCGGCTGTTCTCCTCGCCCCGCACCGTCCAGGTCCACCTGTCGCACGTCTTCGCCAAGCTGGGCATCAGCTCCCGCAAGATGCTGGCCACCGAGATCGAGGCCCGCAACCGCCAGCTCCCCCCGCGCCCCCAGCCCACCCCCGCCTGACCGGCCCGCAGTGGCCCTCACCAGCGACAACGACGGGGCTCCGCTGCCCTCACAGCGGAGCCCCGTCGGCGCGGCCGGCCCAGTCAGGTGACCGAGTCGGCTGAGGCTTCGAAGTCGCGGCGGGCGGCGGCGAACTCGGCCCAGCCGCGGCGCTCGGCGTACTCCAGGTAGACCCCGCCGCAGTCGGAGCGCAGCGGGCAGCCGTCGCAGGGCGCGCCGTGCTCCCGGGTCTGGTCGTCCATGAACTGGTCGTAGTTGTCGTAGACCTCACCGTGGTACATCATCCGGATGAACCGCGAGCCGTCCTCGATGGCGAGGCGCTCGTACGGCGTGACGACGCAGAGCGGGAAGCCCTCCAGGGTGATCTGGTAGTCCGCGTCGGCGAGAACCAGCTCGTCGAGCACCGGCAGCAGGTGCGTCCTGGTCTCCTGCACGGTGGGCGCCTGCATGTCGAGGGCGAAGTAGCCGCTGCCGACCGGGTGCAGGTTCGAGATGTTGATGTGCTTCACGCCGAGCTCGATGCACAGCCGGCAGATGTTGCCGATCTGCCCCATGTTCATCCGCGTGACGACCATGTTGACCCGGACCCCGATGCCCGCCGCCACCGCGTTCCTGATCCCCTCGATGGTCTCGCTGAAGCCGCCCGGCGTCTGCGTCTGGCAGTCCTGGGTGTGCGCGTCGGCGCCGTGCAGCGAGATCACGAACAGCCGGACTCCGCGCTCGGCCAGCTTGGCCACGAACGCCGGGTCCCGCAGCCGCCGCCCGTTGGTCTGGATCTGCACTTCCGGGTAGCCGAACATCTGGGCCGTCTCCAGCAGGTCCATCAGCTGCGGCAAGATGGTGGGCTCGCCGCCGTGCAGGTTGAGCGACTCCCAGTCGTCGCCGGCGTTCGTCACCAGGAACTTCATCAGGTCCTCGTACTTGACCGCGTCGGTCTTGGCCAGCGGGGAGCCGACCACGCAGAACCCGCACTTCTCGTTGCACAGGTCGGTCACGTGCATGCTGAGCTGCTTCATCGTCACAAGTCCTTTACAGCGTGAGGCCCGCGTGGCGAGCCGCCTCGGCGAACACGGTGCGGGTGTCGACCTCGGTGTCGAGGATGGTCAGGTACTCGGCGCGGGCGGCGGCCAGCCGGTCCCGGGTCGCGGTGTCGTACAGGGCCCGCTCGATGCCCTGCACCACGGCGGGCTCGTCGAGGAGCTCGAGGTCGGTGAAGGCGCCGGTGTAGGGGTTGCCGGACAGGATCGGCGCCAGGAAGTCGTGGAAGCCGAGCGGCCACATTCGCATCTGGTGCAGCGGCAGCATGCCGTCCAGCCAGGAGCGAACCGCGGGGGTGAGCCCGCCGAGCCGGGCGTCGACCGCGTCGATGGCCGGGGCGTCGGGCACGGCGAAGCTGTTGGTCAGGACGACCGCGGGGATGTCGGACAGGACGGCCCGGCCCAGCGTGGTCGCCCCGATGTTGAGGCTGAGCACCAGGTCCGAGGCGCCGAGCATGGTGGTGAAGCGGGCCGGGGAGCACGGCGGCAGGGCATGGACCCGGCCCGGCGGGAGCGCCGCCAGCTCCGGCGGTACCTCCCCGATCAGCAGGAAGTGGGTGCTGTCGGGCAGCTGGGCCAGGTAGCGGGCGAGCAGCCGCGGTACCCCGCTCAGCACGTGGGTGCCGATCGAGGACAGGTACTTGTCCTCCGGCATGTGCTGCCAGGGGGCGATGGTCAGCAGCACCAGCCGGTCCCTGGGCCCGAGGCCGAAGGTCTCGTGCAGATGCCGCTTGGTGCGCCGGGTCACCCGTTCGGTGCCCTCCCAGAGGCGGAACGGGTAGGCCCGGCCCTCGCGTTCGGGGTGGGCCAGCGGGACCGGGCGCAGGAACACGTCCATGTCCAGGATGCGCTTGTCGGCCGGCCGGTCTTCCTCGAACATGTCGACCGAGCAGGAGGTCTTGTCCCACTCCCAGATGTCGATCGGCAGGATGGGAACCCCGTACTCCTCGATGAACCAGGACTCCAGGCCGAACCGCTCCCGGAACACCCCGGTGAAGGTGTAGTAGTCGGACAGCACGATGGCGTCCGGCTTGAACTGGCTGACCTCCTCGTCGAGCAGGAGCCGGACCAGGCGGCCCATCCGCGGCTCGATCGTGGTGAACGGGATGCCGCTGCGCCGCATGACCTGCTCGGAGACGGGCGAGATGACGAAGTGGCTGCGCACCCCGAGCGGCTCCAGCTGGCGGGCCAGCGACAGGCCGATGACCGTCTCGCCGAAGCCGGCCGTGGACAGGGCGAAGAACATCAGGTTCATCGGGACACCTCGGAGAGAACGGATGGCGCCTGGGCATCTAGGCAGCGCAGGATGCCCACCCGGGTGCCGGCGTCCTCGAACGAGCCGTCGGCGATGGGCACGCCGATGACCGTGAGACCGCGCCGGACGGCGAGGTCGAAGAAGTGGCCGATCACCGGCTCACCCGAGCCCGAGCCCGAGCCCGAATCCGGGCCCGGGCCGGCCTCCCACTCCGCCAGCCCTTCGTGCAGCAGATCCGCGAACGCGTCGCTCCAGATCGCCGCGCCCCAGGTGTTGGCGGCCGGCGGGTCGGCGGGCTTGTCGAAGACCCGGACGACGCGCTCGCCGTCGAGCAGCACCGGTCCCAGCCGCTCCGGCTCGGCGGCCGGGAAGACCGCCAGGGCCAGGTCGGCGCCGGCCGCGCAGTACCGGGCCCGCAGCCGGGCCAGCGCGTCCCCGGGGGTGGTGATGGTGTCCGGCATGGCGAAGACCACGTGATCGCCCCGGGTCCAGGAGCGGGCCAGGTCCAGCGCGTAGGGCAGCCCGCGCGCCTCCTCCTGGTACAGGTAGCTGATCTCGAGGCCCACGTGGCGGCCGTCGCCGAAGTAGTTCAGGACGTCGAGCTTCCACGGCGCGACCACCAGGATCACCCGGTCGGCGTCGGCGCTGGCGATCGCGGCCAGGGCGTACTCGGCCACCGCCCGGGCGCGCACCCCGGTGCCGTCCCCGCCGGGCGCGGGCTCGTAGGTGATCGGCAGCAGCTCCTTGGGGTAGCGCAGCGGCGCCAGCCGGCTGCCCCGGCCCGCGGCCGGCAGCACCCCGACGAACTCCCCCGTCACGACCGGGCCGCTCATGACTGAATCTCCTCCCGTACCTCGCCGAACCGCTCCGCCCGCACGGCGTCGGTCAGCAGTTGCTGGAAGTCCTCGCCGGCGTAGTCGGCCAGCGCCTGCCGGCCCTTCTTGGTGAGCAGCACCCGGGCGCACATGTCGCAGCCGTTGGAGAACGTGGTGCCGCTCCACCGGGCCTGCATGGCCGGCGTCTCGGTGATCATCCGGGCCAGCCCCTGCGGACCGAACGCCCGCAGGAACTGATAGCTGTGGTTCTGGTCGGCCTCGGCCATGATCTGGGCGAAGCTTTTCTGCTTGAGGTTGCCGAGGAAGTACACGTCCTTCTCGTCCGGGTGGTGCGCCCCGACCTTGGCCGCGTGGCAGGCGGCCAGGTCGCCGTTGGGGTTGACGATCGGCGTGTGCAGGAAGCAGTGGGAGGCGTAGTGCTCCGGCTCGGCCGGGTGACTGGTCTGCGCGACCGGGGCGATGTGCGGGCTCGAGATGACCCGCTCCACCGCGATCATCAGCCGGTCCCCGTAGTCCTCGTACAGCGAGCGGATCTGCCGTTCCTCGGCGTCCTCGGCGATGGTGATGCACAAGCTGATGTGCGGGATGCCGCGGGCCAGCGCCCCGTCGATCACGTTCCGCACGTACGAGGCGGGCACCTTCTCCTGGTGGAAGACGTCGGTGCTGAGGTAGAAGTGCGTCATCCCGGGCAGCTGGTCGAGGAACTTGTCCACGGTGGCCCGGTTCTTGCCCCAGAAGCTGCTGGTGAAGCAGCCGATGCCGGGCTTGGCCGGATGCCGGGCGGCCGCGTTGACCCCCGCCTTGAGCAGCGAGAACCGCTGGAACGGCTCGCCGCCGGTGAAGATGATGTTCGGGATGCCGAAATCACAGGCCTGGGTGACCCAGTCGGCGATCTCCTCGTCGGCCGGCTGGCGCTCGCGCACCGACCCGATGAACCCGCAGTGACGGCAGCCGACCGTGCAGATTTCGGTCACGCTGACCAGGATCTTGGTGTAGTACACGAAACTCCCCTTCGCTTTCAGGCGGGCACGTCCAGGGGGGCCAGCTCGCGCGCCCGTCGCAGGCAGGCGAGCGCTTCGTCACGGTCACCCAGCGCGCGCAGGGTGCAGGCCTGGTCGCGGTAGGCATCCGCCTGGCAGGAGCCGGGCGCGCCGTCGCGGGCGAGCCGCACCGCCAGCTCGGCCAGCAGCTGGGCCCGGATCCGTTCCCCGCGCAGCGCCAGCAGCCGGGCCAGCAGGCCGCAGGACCGGACGAGGTCTTCCCGGGGGAAACCGGCGCGATGCTCCAGCACGGCCTCGATCACCAGCTGGGCCTCGCCGACCCGGCCCTGGCCGAGCAGGTCACGAGCCGACCGGAGCTGCTCGCTGACGTCGTTAGCGGCCCCTGTGATAGCGGTGGAGCGCACTGGCGCCTCCCCTCGTTACCGCATATCCGTGACGAAACGGACAAGGCGATGCTCCGCAGGGCCGGTTGGCTGCGGCTTGCCGGCCGCCTGATCCCCGGTATGCCGGCGGCCATACCGGGAGCCAAGGCGCGCTAGAGTCCGGCGCAAGCGGCGCTGCCTAGCGTGATTCCTCGGAGGGACCTGTACGGGTCCCCTCCGAGGGAGGCCGGATATGCACCTAGCAGAGCTGCTCGCGTGCCGCCCCGTGCCGGCTTCCGCGCTGTTCATGGCCCTGACCAGGCGCTGCCCGCTGCGCTGCCGCCACTGCGCGACCATGTCCGGCACCACCTCGGAACAGCAGCCCGCCGCGCCGCTGCGCCGCTTCGCGGCCTCCTTCACCACCGCCGACCACCCGGAGTACCTGCTGCTCACCGGGGGCGAGCCGTTGCTACGCCCGGGCTTGGTAGGCACCCTGGCCGAGACCGCGCGCGCCGTCGGCACCCGCAGCTACCTGCTCACCGGCGCATTTTTCGCCGAACGAGGACGGCTCCCCGCCCCGATCCGCGCCGCGCTGGCGTCGGTCGACCACATCGCGGTGAGCATCGACGTCTTCCACGAGGCCGAGGTGCCCCGGGACCGGGTCTTCCGGCTCCTGCATCAGCTCCTGGCCATGGGCCGCGACGCCAGCATCCAGGCGTGCGGCACCGGCCCCGATGACCCTTACCTGGCCGGGCTGACCGGCGACGTCCGCCGCGAGTTCGGCGACCGCATCCCGATGCTGGTCAGCACCGTCCGCCCGGCCGGCCGCGCCCGCAGCTGGCTCCGTACCGCCGAGCCACGGGCGGGCGAGCCGGCTGCCGCCGGGGCCGCTGCCCCGGAGCCGCCCGCCGCTCCCTGTGAGCTGCTGTCCTGGCCGGTGGTGGCCTTCGACGGGACCATCGCCGCGTGCTGCAACCAGGACGTGCTCGACACCCGGCCGGTCCCCGCGCACCTGCGGCTCGGCCACGTCAGCACGTCCACCTGGCCGGAGATCCGCCGCGCCTGCGTCTCCTCGGCCGCGCTGCGCGCCCTCCGGACCCGCGGCCCGGTCCAGCTCGCGCACCGCTTCGGCCCGGCTGGCCGGCCCGCGGCCGGGGCCGGCCCGACCGCGGCCGGCTACTGCGCCACCTGCCGGTCGCTGCCCGCCCGGACGCTGCGCGACGCCGCGGCGGAGGCGGCCCGCCCGGCCGCCCGGCTGATCGAGCAGCAGGCCGCCGCCCTGCAGCGGGCCGCCGGCCCGGCCGGCTTCGCCCGCAGGCACGGCGACCGGTCCCGGGCCGGCCTGGTCCTGCTCGGCTACCCCGGATCAGCCGCGGGGGAGGGCCGGTGCTGACCCGCGCGGCGGGCGCGCTGACGCTCGCGGCGGCCGACCGGATCCGGTCACAGCCGGGCCGGGCGGTGCTGCTCTACCTGACCGACCGCTGCCCGGTCGGCTGCGCGCACTGCTCGGTCAGCGCGCTGCCGCGCGGGCCGCGCCCGGATCCGGCCCTGGTCGGGCAGCTCGTGGACGGCCTGTGCGAGCGGGAGCGGATCCGCCTGGTCGGCATCTCCGGCGGCGAGCCGTTCACCGAGCGCCGCCCCCTGGAGCTGGCCACCGCCAGGCTCGCGGCGGCCGGGAAGCAGCTGGTGCTCTACACCAGCGGCAACTGGGGCCGCGACGACGGCACCGTGCCCGGCTGGACCCGGGCGGTCCTGGCCCGGGTGTCCTGCGTGGTGCTGAGCACCGACGCCTACCACGCCGCCCGCATCCCCGAATCCCGCTACCTGGCCGCGCTGCGCGCCACCGCCGAAGCCGGCCCCTGGATCGCCGTCCAGGTTCTCGGGACCGCCGTAGAGCTCGCGGAGGCCGAGCACCTGCTGGCCAAGGCCCTCGGCCCGTCCTGGCCGGAACGGGCCGAGATCCGGGCGACTGAGCTGCTGCCCCGCGGCCGCGGGGCCGGGCTCCGCCGGGCCGCCGGCCAGCCCGCCCGTCCCGCCCAGCCGGGGTACGTTTCCGGCCCCTGCTTCCTGGCCCGCACGCCCGTGGTCCGGCACGACGGGCGGATCACCGCGTGCTGCAACGAGGACGTGGTGACCGGCGGCGGACCCGCCGCGCTGCACGCCCGCGCGGACAACGCCGGGGAGCTGCAGGAAACCCTGGACGCGCTGGCCGGCAATCCGTTCCTCGCGGTGCTCGCCGCCGCCGGGCCCGGCGCGCTGGCCCGGCTGCCGCGCTACCGCGCGGTCGGCGAGCAGGCATATCCGGACATCTGCTCGGCGTGCTGGGCGCTGCTCGGCCGCGGTGCGGACTCCGATCCCGCGGTGCGGGTCATCGGCCTGCTGGCCGGCGCGCAGGCGGGGAGGTCCTGATGGCCGCCGCCACCCTGGTCCGCCCGGTGCTCTGGCTGACGTTCCCCGCCGTGCAGGCCGCCGCGCACGCGCTGTGGACCGCGCCCCGGCTGCGCGAGCGCTACCCCGCCTACCTGGCCGCCATGCACGGGCTGATCCGCGCCTCGGTCCCGCTGATGGAGGCCGCGGCGCAGCGATGCCGCCTGCTGCCTCCCGGCGACCCGTCCGCCGGGCCGCTGGCCCGGTACTTCGGCACCCACGCGGAGGAGGAGCGAGGGCACGACGACTGGCTCCTCGAGGACCTGGCCGTGCTGGGCGCGCCGCCGCCGCAGGCACTGCTGGCCGATGATCTTCGCGATGACATCGCCGCGCTGGCCGGCGCGCAGTACTACCTGATCCGGCACTGTCACCCGGCCTGCCTGCTCGGCTACATCGCCGTCCTCGAAGGGTGCCCGCCGGACGCCGCCGTGACCGGCCGGCTGCCCGCGCTGACCGGCTGGCCGGCCGCCGCCTTCCGTACCGTGGCCGAGCACGCGGCCCTGGACCGGGACCACCAGCGCGACCTGGACACCCTGCTCGGCGGGCTGACGCTGAGTCCCGCGGTGACCGCGGCGGTCGCGCGCAACGCGGCGTTCACGGCGGTCCGCGCCGCCAGCCTGCTTCGTCACCTGGCCGGGATACCCCGGACGGGCAGCGCCTGGCCGGGGGAGCCGTCATGACCTGTCCGAGCTGCCACGGCGACATCCCGGCCAACGCGCGCTTCTGCCCCAGCTGCGGGTCGGTCCTGGCGCCGCCGTCCCCGCCCCGCGAGCTGCGCAAGACCGTCACGGTGCTGTTCTGCGACATGACCGACTCGACCGCGCTGAGCGGGCGCCTCGATCCGGAGTCGCTGCGCGAGGTGATGCTCCGCTACTACGCGCTCATGCGTGACTGCCTGGAGCGCCACGGCGGGACGGTGGAGAAGTTCATCGGCGACGCGGTGGTGGCCGTGTTCGGGTTCCCGGTGCTGCACGAGGACGACGCGCAGCGGGCGCTGAGCGCCGCGGCGGAGATGCTCGCCTCCATCGAATCCCTCAACCTCGAGCTGCGCACCCTGGTCGGGGTGGAGATCGGCATCCGGATCGGGGTCAACACCGGAGAGGTCGTGGCGGCCGAGGACGCCTCGTCGGGCCAGGTGCTGGCGGCGGGCGAGGCGGTCAACGTCGCCGCCCGCTTCCAGCAGCACGCCGCCCCCGGCCAGGTCATCGTCGGCCCGGTCACCCGGGCGCTGGCCGGGGACGACGCGGTCTTCGTCTCGGTCGGCGAGCTCACCCTGAAGGGCAAGGCCGACCCGGTGCCGGCCTGGCGGCTGGCCGAGCTCCGGCCGCCCGAGGCCAGCCACCTCGCCGCGCTCGACCTGCCCTTCGTCGGACGGGCGGGCGAGCTCGAGCAGCTCCTGCGGAGCTGGGACGAGACCGTCCGGTCGGCCTGCGGCCGGCTGGTCACGCTGCACGGCGAGCCCGGGGTGGGCAAGACCAGGCTGGCCGCCGAGTTCGCGGCCCGGGTGGCCGGCCAGGGCGCCCTGGTCGGGGCCGGCCGGTGTCATCCGTACGGCGAGGGCACCCCGCTGCACGCGCTGGGCGAGGCCCTGCGGCAGGTCGTGGCCGCGGCCCGGGACCGCGGCGCCCTGGATCCGGGAGCCGGTGTCTCCGCCGACGTCGGCGAGGCGCTCGGCTACCTCGAATCCGGCCTGCTCCGGGACGGGTCACCGGGCGATCAGCCCTACCAGCTGGCCTGGGCCATGACGCTGGTGCTGACGACGATCGGGAATGGCTGCCCCGTTCTGCTCATCATTGACGACCTGCATGCCGCGCGGCCGGCCCTGCTCGGCACCCTGCGCCAGCTGGCCGGGCGGATCACCGGGACGGCGGTGCTCGTGCTCGTGCTCGGACGGTCCGAGCTGATCGAGGAGCCCGGCGCCTGGCCGGCCGAGGGGCTGCTGCCGCTGGGCCCGCTCAGCGCCGACGAGGCCAGGCTGTTCCTGGCCACGCTGACCGAGGTGGCGGCCCACCAGGCCGGGCTGAGCGACCGGATCGTCGAGCGGGCCGGCGGCAACCCCTTCTTCCTGGAGCAGCTCGCCGCGATCCCTCATCAGATCGACGCTGGCCAGCCGGGGAACGACACGCTGCCGCCCACCGTGCGCTCGGTCATCGCGGCCCGGCTGGACCGGCTCGACCCCTCCGAGCAGGACGTGCTGCTGCGCGCGGCGGTGCCGGGGAACCGGTTCTCGGTGCCCGAGCTCGGGGCGCTGCTGGACGCCGAGCCCGCCGTCGGCGACCCGCCGGAAGAGGCCCTCGGCACGCTGACCGAGCGCCGCCTGATCCAGCCCGAACGGGTGACCGACGCGTACCGCTTCTCCGGCGTGCTGATCCGCGACGTCGCCTACAACACCTTGTCCAAGCGCGCCCGGCTGCGCTACCACGAGGTGCTCGCGGCCTGGTACCGGCGCCGCACGCAGAGCCCGGACCTGGTCGGGCTGCACCTCGAGCGGGCCTACCGGCTGGCCGCCGACCTGCACCCGGCCGACCCGCGGGTCCGGCGGCTGCGGATCGACGCCGCCCAGACCCTCGCCTCGGCCGGCGCCCGGGCGCTGCGCGGCAGCGACCTGCCGTGGGCCGCCGACCTGCTGACCCAGGCCCTCGACCTGCACGAGGAAAGCTCGCCGGAGCGGACGACGGTCGGCGTCCAGCTGGCCGAGGCGCAGCTGCTGCTGGGCGCCGACCCGGACGCCCAGCAGACGCTGCGGACGCTGGCCGGCCGGGCCGCGGCGGACGGCGATCAGCGCACCGCGGCGCATGCCCGGCTGCTGCTGGCCGCGCTGGAGCTGCCGGGTCCGTCCGCGGTCGAGGACGCGCTGGCCACCGTGCCGGTCTTCGAGGCCGCCGATGACCACCTCGGCCTGGCCCGGGCCTGGCTGCGGGTGGGCCAGCTGCGCCAGCTCGGCGGCCACTACTCCGAGGCGGAGGAACTGCTGCGGCGGGCGCTGCGGCACGCCGTGGCGACCGACACCCAGCTCGAGCTGGCCACCGTGGTCGGCGGGCTGGCCACGTCGCTGTGGCGCGGCCCGACCCCGGTCGACGCCGCGCTGGCCGGCTGCCGCGCGCTGCTGGCCGAGCACGGCGACGGTCACCGGGCGGTGCGCGCCACCGTGAACTGCCCGCACGCGGTCCTGCTGGCCTACCGGGGCGACTACGACGAGGCGCGCGCGCTGGTCCAGGTGTCGCTGCAGATCATCACCGAGCTCGGCCACGCCTACGGCGCGGTCACCATGATGATCTTCGCCGCCACCCTGGAGGGCCTGGCCGGATGCTGGGACACCGCCGAGAACCTGCTGCGCGACGCGGCCGAGGCCAGCCTGGCCCGCGGCGACACCCTCAGCCACGCCGCCGCCGCGGCCGGGCTGACCCGCGCCTACCTGGAGCAGGGGAAGGACGGTGCCGTGCTGGACGCGGCCGAGGTGATCGCCGTCACCGGCGACCCGTTCGTGGACGCCGAGATCTACGGGGTCAAGGGCCGGGCGCTGGCCGCCCGCGGCGACCAGGGGGCCGCGCTGAACACCGCGGACCTGGCCCTGGCGACCGCGACCCTGACCGATTCGACCGCCTGCCTGGCCACCGCGGAGCTCGACCGGGCGCACGTGCTGCGCGCCCTCGGCGACGACGCGGCGGCGGCCGCCGCGGCGGCCGCCGCGCGGCGGCTCTACCGGGACAAGGGCCACGCCGTCGGCGTCGGCTGGACGGCCGCGTTCGCGGAGGAGGCGCCGTGAACCCGAGCCCGCCGTCGCTGACCTGGAACGCCCTCGGCCTGAGCCCGGCCGAGCTGGCCGTGGTGGCCGACTGGCCCGGGGCGGCCGACGCGGACTGGGCCTGGGGCGGCGCGACCGGGCGCGGCGTGCGGGTCTGCGTCGTGGACAGCGGGATCGAGGAGGACCACCCGGACGTCGGCCCGGTGCAGGGCTCCTACGCCGTCACCGGGCCGGCCGGCGGCGAGCTCGAGGTCGTCCCGGTCCCGGCCGGCGACGCCTGCGGTCACGGCACCGCCTGCGCCGGCGTGATCCGGGCGCTGGCCCCGGAATGCGAGCTGTACAGCGTCCGGGTGCTCGGCGAGCGGTACAGCTCGACCGGGGACATGTTCATCGCCGGGCTGCGCTGGGCGGTGGCCCAGAAGTTCGACGTGGTGAACCTCAGCCTGTCGACCACCCGGCAGAAGTTCGCCGAGGCGCTGCACGCGGTGGCGGACGAGGCCTACTTCGCGGGCACCGTCCTGGTCGCGGCCGCGCACAACACCCCGGTGGAGAGCTTCCCCTGGCGGTTCGCCTCGGTGGTATCCGTCGGCAGCCACGCGGCCCGCGACCCCGGCCTGGTGCTCTACAACCCCACCCCGCCGGTGGAATTCTTCGCCTACGGCACCGACGTCGACGTGGCCTGGCCCGGCGGCCAGCGCAGCCGGATCACCGGGAACAGCTTCGCCGCGCCGCACGTGGCCGGGTACTGCGCGCTGGCCCGCAGCAAGCACCCCGGCCTGACTCCCTTCCAGGTGAAAAGCCTGCTCTACCTGATGTCCGACAACGTGAAAGGGTCCGCATGAACGACAACGGCAACCTGGTCGCGGCGGCGGCCGCTTTCCTGGGTGAGGCGGAACACGAACACAAAGAACTGCTCGCCTCGGTCGTGGCGGTGGCGCGGGCCCTGTTCGGGGCCGCGGCGGCGTCGGTCTTCCTGCTCGACGACCAGGCCGGCGAGCTGGTCTTCGAGGCCGTCTCCGGCGCGGGCGAGGACCACCTGGTCGGCGAGCGTTTCCCGGCCTCCCGCGGCATCGCCGGCTGGGTCCTCGGCGCGCAGGAGCCGCTGATCGTCTCCGACCTGAGCACCAACCCGGTCTTCGCCCGGGACCTGGCCGAGACCACCGGCTACGTGCCGCGGTCCCTGATGGCCGCGCCGCTGCAGCGCCGCGACGAGACCATCGGGGTGATGGAGGTGCTCGACCCCGTCCCCAGCGCGGTCAGCCCGCTCGGGGCGGCGGAGCTGCTCACCTTGTTCGCCGGACAGGCCGCGGTGGCGCTCGGCGTCATCCAGCGCAACCGTGCCGCCTACCGGATGCTCGCCCAGGACGACGGGGAACCCAGCGAGCTCGCGCAGATGGCCCGGCTGCTCGACGAACTCGGCGCCGAACGGCGCGCGGCCGGGGTGAACCTGCTGGATTCGCTGCACCGGCTGCTGTCCTCGGCCCGATGACTTCCACGGAGGGATGATCATGCGTTTCGACCCGCCGCTGCGGATCGCCGCGGCCGCGCTGTGGCTGCCGGACGACTGCGAGACGGTCATCGACGCGGCCCGGGCCCAGCGCATCGAGCCCGCCCGCGCCGCCGCCAACGGCTACGTGCAGCTGTCCGTCAGCGACCTCCCGCCGCCCGCGATGGCGGTCCGCGCGGGCGCCGCCGCGCTGGCCCAGGCCGGGTTCGGCCCGGCCGAGGTCGGGCTGCTGGTGCACGCCTGGACCTACTACCAGGGGCAGGACTACTGGGAGCCGGTGCACTACATCCTCAACGAGCTCGCCCTGTACGGGGCCGCCCCGGTCGGCGTCAGCCTCGGCTGCAACGGCGGGTTCGCCGCGGTCGAGACCGCGGCCTGCCGCCTGCTGGCCGGGGCGGAGCGGACCGCCCTGGTCACCACGGCCGAGCGGTTCTGCCCGCCGCGCTTCGACCGGTGGGCCTCCAACCTCGACGTCTGCTACGGCGACAGCGGCACCGCGCTGCTCCTCCAGTCCACCCCCAGCACGGGCGAACGCGGCCCGTTCGAGCTGCTCAGCACGGCCAACGTGACCGATCCGCACCTCGAGGGGATGTACCGCGGCTCGGCGCCGTGGAACACGGTCCCGTTCGAGCACGCCGAGACGATCGACATCCGCACCCAGATCAGGAACTTCATGGCGGCCGGGCACGGGCCGGCCTTCGGCGGGGTGGTCACCCGTTCGGTCCAGCAGACCGTCCGGTCGGCCCTGGACCAGGCGGGCCTGGCCGCGGACGACCCGAGGATCCGGGTCATCGCCCCGCCGCGGTTCGGGGCCGAGGTGATCCTGCACTCCTACACCGAGGTCCTGGCCGGGCTGACCAAGGCCGAGATCGTCAACCTGGGCCGGGGGACCGGCCACCTGGGCGCCGGTGACATGGCCGCGAACCTGGCCGACATCGACGCCGCGGGGATGCTCGAGCCCGGCCAGATCGCCCTGCTGCTGTCGGCCACGGCCGGCTTCAGCTGGTCCGGCCTGGTAGTTCGCCGATCATGAGCGGGTGAGTCGTGCAGATCTCCTTCAGCGTCCTGGGGCCGATGACGGCCGAGCTCCGCACGGCCGAGACCGACGCCCATCCGGTCGAGCTCGACGCCGGCCCGTTCAAGCAGCGCCTGCTGCTCGCGCTGCTGCTCTGCCGGTGCAACAGCGTGGTGCTGGTCGAGCAGCTGATCGACACCCTGTGGTGGGACGGCCCGCCCCGCACGGCGCACAAGAACATCCAGGTGTACATCTCCCACCTGCGCAAGCTCCTCACCGCGGACGGCCGGCCCAGCCGGCTGCGGTACCGGCCGCCCGGTTACCAGCTGGTGCTGGCCCCGGCCGAGGTCGACGCGCTGCGGTTCGAGGACCTGTCCCGGGCGGGCCGCCTGGCGCTGCGCCGCGGCGACGCGCGCACCGCGGCGGAATCCATGCGGCAGGCGCTCGGCCTGTGGCGCGGTCCCGCCCTGGCCGACCTGCAGCTGTCGCCCGCGCTGCGCGAGGAGGCGACGCGGCTCGACGACCGCAGGCTCTCCGTCTACGAGGACTGGTTCGAGGCGGAGCTGCTGCTGGGCAACCACGCCGAGGTGCTCGAGCAGATCGAGGGCGTGGTACGCGCGCACCCGCTGCGGGAACGGCTGCGCAGCCACCAGCTGACCGCGCTGTACCGCGGCGGCCGCCAGGCCGAAGCGCTGGCCGAGTACGACAACCACCGGCAGCTGCTGGCGGCCGAGCTCGGCCTGGACCCCAGCCCGGCCCTGCGGCGGCTCTACCAGAACATCTTGTCCGGGCACCCGACCCTGAACGCCCCGCCGCCCGCTGGTGTGACGGGCGGCGGGGTCCCGGGGGCCGGATCGCCTGCGGGCGCTGGGCTGGCGGGGTCCGTGCCGCTGGCGGTCTCGTCCGCCGCGCTGTCGCCTGACACGGCCGATCCCGAGGTCGTCGCGCATGCCGCGGGGGTGCCCCCGGCTCCGCCGCGGCGGTCGGGGCTGCCCCGGGCGGCCGGCGACTTCACCGGTCGGCAGGGTGTGCTCGGCGAGATCCTGGCCTACTTCGGCCAGCCGCCGGGCGCGGGCGATGGTGCCGGTGCCGGTGCCGGCTCCGGTGCCGGCTCCGGCTCCGGCGAGCGCCGGGACAGCGACGCAGGCCACCTGCGACGCTTCGCCGCCATCGTCGGGCCGCCCGGGTCGGGCACGAGCACGCTCGCCCTGCAGGCCGCGCACGCCCTGGCCCCGCGGTTCCGTGACGGCCCGGTCCTGCTGCCGCTGCGGGACGAGAAAGGCGCCCCGCGGCCGCCCGCCGAGCTGGTCGACGACCTGCTCGGCCGCCTCGACCCGCGCCCGGCCCCGGCCCGCGACCGGAGCACCCTGCTCCGGAGCCGCCTGGCCGACCGGCAGCTGCTGCTGATCCTGGACGGGGCGGCGGACGAGGCCCAGGTCCGGCCGCTGCTGCCGGGGGCCGGCGACTGCTCGGTGATCCTCACCAGCTGCCGCCGCCTGGGCGGCCTGGACGGAGTCCGGCGCTTCCTGCCCGGCATGTTCACCGAGGACGAGGCACTGGAGCTGCTGGGCGCCCTGATCGGCCCGGACCGGGTGACGCGGGCCCGGCCCGCGGCGCTGCGGATCGTCCGGGCCTGCGGCCTGCTGCCGCTGGCCGTGCGCATCGCCGGAGCCCGGCTGGCCAGCCTCGACCACCTGCCGCTTGACCGGTTCGCCGACCGGCTCGAGGACGCCGACCGGCTGCTCGACGAGCTGGCCGTCGGTGACCTCTCCGTCTGCGACCGCTTCGACCGGTACCTGCACGGGCTCGAGGCAGCCGAGCGGCTGGCCCTGATGCAGGTCGCGGTGGCCTGGGGACCGCCCTCGCGCGGGCCGAACGAGATGGAGCAGCTGCTCGAGCGGCTCGTCGGCGTGCACGCCCTCACCATCACCGACCGGGAGTTCCGCGCCGCGGCCAGCCCGGTGCCGTTCGCGATGCCGGCCCCGCTGTGGGTCTACGCGCAGCGCCTGCTGGCCACCGCCGTCGGCGATGGCCCGGCCCTGATGCGGACCTAGCCGTGCCCGGCTCCGGCGCGGGGGCGCGGCGCCCCGGCCCCGGCCCCGGCGCGGGGGCGCGGCGGGTCGGCCCCGGCCCCGGCCGGTACGCGTGCGCGGACGTGGCCCTGCTGCGGGCGGCGCTGGCGCCCCGGCCGCCGCCGCCGGATCGCGACCCGCGCGAGCCGGAGGATCCGGCCCGGCTGCGCGATGCGATCCGGGTTTTCGGTGACGATCCGGCCCTGGCCGCCGCCCTCGAGCTGGCGTCGGCCGGCCTGGCCCGCGCGGTCGCCCGGCCGTGGCCGCAGAACGCCGCCTGCTCGCCGCGCGACCGGCGCCGGCTGACCCTGGCCCTGACCGGCTACCTGCTGCGCCTGCGGCACCGCGCGACGCCGTTCGGCCTGTTCGCCGGCACCGCGCTGATCCCGGTAGCGCCAGCCGCCGTCGTGGCGGGCGGGGCCACCGGGAGCCCGGTCCCCGGTGGCGGCCTCGGCGGCCGGCCCGACGTGTTCGTGCGCCCGTCGCCGCGCTGGCTGGCCGGGCTGGTGACGGAGCTCGAGGCCGACCCCGCCCTGCCCGGGCAGGCCCCTCGGATCCGGATCGCGGCGGCCCCGTCCCTGCGCCCGGCCGGTGCCTGGTACGTGCTGGCCAGCCGGGAGAGCGGCGAACCGGGGCAGTGGCCCGCGGACGCGGCGGTACGCCGGTCGCCTCTCCTCGACGCCGTGCTGGCCCTGGCCGGACCGGACGGGACTGGCTACCAGGCCCTGCTCGACCTCCTCGACACGGCCGCCCCCGCCGTCGGCCGGGATCAGCTGGCGCGTTACCTCAGCCGCCTGCTCACCACCCGCCTGCTGGTCAGCGACCTGCTCCCGGCCCCCGGGGCCCCGGATCCCCTCGGCCACCTGGCCGCCCGGCTCGACGGCCACCCGGTCGCCACCCGGTTGCAGGCCATCCGCGCGGACCTGCACCAGGCGTCCCCGCCCGCAGCCGGGGAACTACGGAGGCGGCGGGCCACACTGCGGGAGGTCCACCCGCGCGACGCGGACCTGGTCGCCGATACCCTGCTCGGCACCGACCTGCAGCTGCCCCGGCTGGTGGCCCGCGAGGCCGAGCACGCCGCGTCGGTAGCCTGGGCCTGCGCCCCGCCCCGCCCCCGCCGTCCGCTCGCGGGGCTGCACCACGCGATGCTGGACCGCTACGGCTCCGACTGTCCCGTCCCCCTGTCCGAGCTGCTCGACCTGACCGAATCCCTGGGCCTGCACTCGGCCGGAAACCTGCCCCCCTGCGCGGGTCGGGATCCCGTTGCCGGCCCCGCTCCCTCCGCCGCCCCCGCTCCCTCCGCCACCCCACCTCCCTCCGCCGCTCCCGTCCCCTTCGCGAGCGCGGCCCCCTCCGCCGACCCGGCTGAGGCCGGCCGTGACCGGATGCTGACTGGCCTGGCCCTGGACGCGCTCACCGCCGGCCACGCCGAGCTGCTCCTCGACCGCCCGCTCCGGCACCGCCTCAGCATGCTGTCCGGCCCGGCCGGCCTCCCACCGCCCGTGGACGTGTTCGCCGAGATCGTCACGTCCTCGGCGCAGGCCCTGGACCGCGGCGATTTCCTGATCGTCCTCGGCTCACCCGGCTATCCCGCCCCGGCCGGGGCCACGGCCGGGCGGCTAGCCGCCCGGCTCGGCGTCGATGCGGCGCGGCTGGCCGCCCCGGCCGACGGGGAAGGCGTCGGCCCGGTCGACGTGGAGCTGGTGTTCCGGCCCCCGGATCCCGCGGCGGCGAACCTGGTGGCCGAGACCGGCTGGACGGAATTCCGGATCGACCTGACCCGGTCCGCGCGCTCCAGCCGGGACATTATCGTGGCCGACCTGGCGGTCGTCGCCACCCCGGAGCGGCTGCGGCTGCGCTCGGAGCGGCTCGGCCGGGACGTCCGCCCGATTAGCTTCTCCACCTTGAACCCGCAGCGCGCGGGCCCGGTCGCCGCGCTCCTGCTCGCCCTGGGCGCTGACGGCGCGGTGCCGTGGCGGGCCTGGGACTGGGGGACCGCCCGTGCGCTGCCCTGGCT
Organism: Streptosporangiaceae bacterium; assembly: GCA_025934635.1. The sequence goes on from JAICWX010000001.1 coordinate 65,763, forward strand.
GCCCCGGGTCAGGACCGGCCGGGCCATCCTGGCCCCGGCTCGCTGGGCGCTCCCGTCCGGCCTGCTGCAGCTCGCCGGGGCGGATACCGGCCGCCAGTGGCGCGATGGCCTGCTGCGCTGGCGGGACGCGCATGAGGTCCCGGATGTCGTCATGGCCGGCGCCCGGGACCAGCGCCTGCCGCTCGATCTGGAGGATCCGGTGCACGCGGAGCTGCTGCGCCGCGAATGCCGGGACCGCGGCGTGACGACGGTGACCGAGCCTCCGGGCGGCCTGGCCGCGTGGCGCTCCGCAGGCTGGCCCGCGGGCCCCGGCGGCCCGCACACCGCCGAACTCGTCCTCTCCCTGCACCCCGTCCCCCGCGGCGGCCGCTCCCCGCATCCCTCCCCGCGCGGCGACCACGAGGTCGGTGTGCCACCGGGTACCAAAGAACGTAACCGGGGGCACACCGACTCGCGCGACCAGGGGTCCGTCGGCGCGTGCGACCGAGGGGCCGTCGGCGCGTGCGACCAAGGGGCTGCCGACTTGCGCGACCGGGGGTCCGCGGGCTCGCGCGGGGCGTGGACGGGTGCCTCCGACGGCGAGGCCGCCGCGTTCCTCCCGGGCGGGCCCTGGCTCTGCGCGGGCCTGGCGGTACCCGAGGTGCTGCAGGACGGCGTGCTGGCCGAGCTAGCCGACGAGGCCCTGCAGGCAGCGACCGGACAGGCGGAAGTGGATCGCTGGTTCTTCGTCCGGGCGGCCGACCCGGCCGGGGTGCCACAGCTTCGGCTGCGCTTTCACGGCCAGGCCGACGGCCTGAACCGGGCGCTGCTCCCGGCCCTGCACGCCTGGACCGGGCGGCTGCGAGCCGCCGGGCTGCTCAGGGAATTCTCCCTGCTGAGCTACTGGCCGGAACGGCACCGGTACGGAGACGGCGCCTGCCTGGCGGCGGCCGAGCGTTTCTTTCACTGCGACTCCCGGCTCAGCCTGGGACTACTCGGCTCGGGCGGGGCCGCACCGGAACAGCTGGCGGCCCCCGGCGTGCTGCGCATCCTGGCGGTCATGCTGGGATCACGCCGCGCGGTCCGCGCGCTGCCGCGACCGCGGCTGTCGGCACCGGAACGGCGACGGCGGGCCGGCCTGGCCCCGGAACACGGCTGGCTGGACCACGGCCACCCGGACCACGGCCACCTACAACACGGCCGCCCGGAACGCGATCAGCCCCCTGTAACCGTGTACCCGCACGGACAGGGGGCCCGATCGGCGTGGCCGGAGTGGCACGTGGCGCTCGCGGCCTACCGGTCGCAGCTGGACGACGCGGGGAGGGACCCCGTTCCGGTCGCCTGGTCACTGGTCCATATGCACTGCAACCGCCTCGCAGGCCCGAGCCGCGCGACGGAACGTATTGCCGTCGCGCTGGCTCGTGACCTGGCTGCGACGCGGTGACCAGCAGGTCGGCCGCGGCCCGATGCGGTTTAGTAGTAGGCCGGGGTGGCGCCGTGCGCCTCGACCTCACGGGTGAACAGGCCCTGGGCGGCCAGTTCGCGGACCTTCTCCACGTGGTGGGCCTCGAGGCCGTATTCCTTGGCCACGGCGGACGGGTTCGACAGGAACTCGTTGGCGAAGGCGTCGTCGGTGATCGCGCGCTGGATGAGCTCCCGAAGGCGGGGACCTGAGCTAGCCATTGCATCCTCCTGCTTGTGTGACCTGCGGTTTCCCTTGTGGTTTCCCGCGTCTGGCTGACAAGTTCAATGGTGGCCGGATCGGGCCGCGCATAGATCGGCCGAGCTGGCCTATTTGTCGGCGGGGAGTGGCTGATGCGGACGGCCTCCACCGCGTATGCCAGCCGGCCCGATCGCCTATGCCAGCCGCCCCGATGGCGTATCCGCCACCCTCGATGGCGTAGCCCGCGCGCTGCGATGGCGTACGGGGCATGGCTGAGGACGTGGCTCTTCCGGACTAAAGGGCTGGCTGAGGCGTCTCCTGCAAGCCCTTCAGCCGTCCCTGATGGAAATGGTGCGCAAGGGGCGGGTTAATGGTGGCGTCCCGGTCATGCCGGTACGACGATAGGACCGGTTAATGATCTGCTGGGGCCCGTTTCATGATCTACGGGCATGCTCTAGTGGTACACAGCCAGATTGCTGACCACAGCACCCCCATCCGCGCCACGATCCCCGTCCGTCACTCGTCTAGGCCATGTGGAGCCTGCTGGCAACGACATCGATGGGGCATCGATGTCGTTGCAGCAGCATGAATGCTCCATCGATGCCGTTAATCGCGCTACCTGAGGCCGCGCCGGCGAGCCACCAGAAACAACATGAGCATCACTCACGCCACAGGTATCACACGCCCGCATGGGGCCCGGCACTCAGCGCCGACGAGCCGTACCCCGGGGCTGATCAGGCGATCTGCGGGAAATGCCGGTCGAGGCGCAGGAAGAGCTCCGTCCCGGCCTCCATGAACAGCTGCGCGAGCTCGCGGTGAACCGGCTGGCGATGCTCGCTCCACCCCGGATCGGCCCGGGAGACGCACGCCACCCGGTACGCCTCCTCGCTCCCCTCGAACAGCACGCTCTTCAGCACGGCCAGCTCCGCCGTGGTGAGCGGTCCGTACATGTGCCTCACCGCCTTCCCCGGATATGGGGTCAGTACGGTCCTAACACCCCCTGATCGGCCCGACCTCGCGCTCACCTATAGCCCAGCCGCCGGTCGCCTGGCCACTCCAGCTCATGATCACGTCATCGTGTCTCCTTACCCCCGGGAAAGGGGGGTAAGGAGACACGATCGTGCCGACCGGGACCGGGCTGGTGCGCAGGTGAACAACGAGCCGGCTGGGGCCGTGTGAGGGCGCCGCAAGGCTTAAGGGAGTCCGCCGGCGGCGGAGCCGCCGTACGGTGCCCGGCTACCCAGGTCTCAGGGGAGCCAGCCGGCGTCATAGGCGGTCTTGATCGCGTCGACCCGGTTGCGCGCGTTCAGCTTGGTCACGATGGTGGTCAGGTAATTGCGCACCGTGCCGACCGAAAGATGCAGCGCCGCCGCGATCTCGGCCGGCTCGGAGCCCTCGGCGGCGAGCCGGAGCACCTCGTGCTCGCGCGGCGACAGCGGATTCTGGCCGCCCTCCCACACCGCCACGGCCAGCTGCGGGTCGATGACCCGGCTGCCGGCCGCGACCCGGCGGATCGCGGCGGTCAGCTGCTCGGGCGGCGCGTCCTTGAGGATGTACCCGGAGACGTGGGCGGCCAGCGCCCGGCGCAGCGTCCCGGCCCGGGCCAGGTTGGTGACGATCAGGGTGCGGCACGACGGCAGCTCGGCGTGCAGCTGCTCGGCGGCCGACAGGCCGTCGAGTCCGGGCAGGTCGATATCGATGATGGCGACGTCGGGCTGGCAGGCCAGCGCCCTCGGGACGATATCGGTGCCGTTCTCGACCGCCGCCACGACCTTGAGGTCGGGCTCCAGTTCGATGAGGGCGACGAACGCGCCGCGCACCATGGCGACGTCTTCAGCCAGCAGAATTCTCAGTGTGAGCAAGCCCGCTCCAAAACCCGATCCCAACTCCGGTAACACCTGTTATCCCACGCGGCCTCGCGGGCTAGCTGCCGGCCGAACCTGCCTCCCCGCACGTCCGGCGGGTCAGGTCGGCGAGACCGGCGCCGGGCGGACTGGTATCAGGCGGCTCGCCGGCCGGCGGCCCGGTCTCGGCCGCCAGGGGCACCATGGCCAGCACCTCGAACCGGCCGTCGTCGCCTATCCGCGTGGTCAGGCTGCCGCCGATCGCCTCCAGCCGCAGGGCCAGGTTGTCCAGGCCGCCCCCGTCACGGCGCGCCGCGGCCGGGCCGGGCACGCCGTCGTTGGTTACCCGCAAGGTCACGGCGTCGCCGGACACGCCGGCCTCGACGGTGCAGTTCTGCGCCGTGCTGTGCCTGAGCATGTTCGTCACGGCCTCGCGCAGGACCGTGGCCAGCACGGTGTCGATGCCCTCGTCCAGCGGCCCGCAGTCGATCTCCACCTGGGCCGTGATCCCCGCCGTGGAAAGCAGCGAGACGACCGAGGCCGCCTCCTTGGACAGCGACATGTTGCGGTAGCCGCTCGCCACCATGCGCACGTCCGCCAGGGCCTGCCGGGAGACGTCGAGCAAGTCGGCCAGTTCGTCCCGGGCCCGCTCCGGATTGACGCCGACCAGCCGCCGGGTGAGCTCGGCCTTGAGGGTGATCGCCGAGAGGCTGTAGCCGAGCAGGTCGTGCAGGTCCCGGGCGAATCGCATGCGCTCCCGGACCACGGCGAGCTGGGCGAGCTCGGCCCGGCTCGCGTGCACGTACCTGATGACCAGGGTCAGCCGGGACAGCCCGAATACGATCAGGCCGATGTCCAGGCTGGCGACGGTCAGGTAGGCCACGGTATAGGCGTTCAGGCCCAGCACGATCGGCCCGATCAGCATGCTCAGGATGACGCACCCGAACAGGGCCCAGGCGATCAGGCCGGGCACGAGGAGCAGGACCGAGCCGGCGAAGAAGCCCGCCATGCCGGCCCACTCGCCGCCCAGGATCACCAGCGGCAGGTAGGTGACCAGCGCCTGCGCCGCCAGCAGCCCCAGCCGCCGCCGCATCGACCACGCCTCCGAGCCGGAGGAGGAGATGTAGACCTGCAGGGCGAAGACCACGCAGATGGAGGCGACGCCGACCGTGAGCTTGAGCCCGTGCGACTGGATCGGCGAATCGAGCAGGTCGATCAGCTGGACCCCGAGGAAGCCGCACAGCACGGTGAGCAGTATCAGCCGGGCCAGCCGCTGGCCGCCGTGAACCTCGTAGGCGGCAGCAAGCGACGGCGCGGCCCGCTCCTGGCCGGCTGTGGGCCGTCCTGCGGCGCCGTCCGACCCCGGCACCTGCCCCGTTAGCCAGCCAGCCTGCACCTTCCGGCCAGGCATACCGTTCCCCTAGGTTATGTCAGCCCGTCGGCGGCCGCCGCGGCCGACGGAAGAAGGCCACATTCAGGGCGATAGTATACTGATTGGTATCAGAATCATACTGATTAGGTGCAAACCTCTACAAGATGACTCGTGTTAACACACGACAGTAGGGTAACTGCGGACATTCCGGCCCGCGAACCACAATCACTTCTCAAGTCAATTCTCGAGTGCCCCACCGCAGATCAGCGCAGATCAGCGCAGCGCATGAGTGATGCAGGGGCAGAATCAGAGCGGAGTCAGGCGCCCCGAGCCGACCTGAGCCTCGGCGATGTCCAGGGCCAGGTCACCGGAGAGCACGGCCTGCTGGAGCTGCTGCAGCCGCGGGCAGGGCTCTAGTCCCAGCTCACCGCGGAGCACGGACCGGAGCCGCCGGTACGACTCGAGCGCGCGGCCGGCGTGCCCGGAGCGATAGAGCGCCGTCATCAGCAGGGCGCAGAAGTTCTCGTTCATCGGGTTCCTGGCCACCAGCAGGGTCAGCTCACCCACCAGGTCAGCGTGGCGGCGCAGGGCGAGGTCGGCTTCGAGCCGGCGCTCGAGCACGCCGAGCCTGGTCGCCTCCAGCGAGGCCGCCTCGAGCTCGAGCACCCGCCCGAGCGGCACGTCGACCAGGACGGGCCCGCGCCACAGGGCCAGCGCCCGGCCGAGCAGGTCCGACGCGGCCCGCTGATCTCCCGCCTCGGCGGCCTGGCGGCCGGCCCGGGCCAGCCGGCCGAACTCCTCGACGTCGGTCTGGCAGCAGCCCGCGTCGAGCAGGTAGCCCGAGTGACGCGTGCCCAGGTACTCCCGGGTGCCGCCCGGTCCCGCGGCCGCCAGCCGGTTCCTCAGGTGCAGCACGTAGGTCTGCAGCGTGGTGGCCGAACTGCGCGGCGGGGCATCGCCCCAGAGCTCCTCGGCCAGCGTCGCCACGGTGACGACGCGACCGGCGTTGAGCGCGAGCAGGGCCAGGATCTGGCTCTGCTTGGCCGCGCTGGGCGTGACGGCGCGGTGGCCCATCCTGGCCGTGAACGGGCCCAGTAGCTGAACGCTGATCCGTCCGGGATCGGTCTGCATGTCGCGTCCCCCTGCTCGTACGGGCTTGACCCTCGATAGCGGTACTTGAGGATGCGCCGAGCCGGAGCCGAAGATCCAGTGATAGCGTCACGACTCCGGCCGTGAACAATTCATGGTCCGGCCGTGAGGAACCGCGGCCCCGGCGGAGGCGTCCCGCGGGTGTGAAAAATTCATGCCAGTTCCATGATCAGCGCACTTATCAGGCGGTTCCCGCCTCCCGCAAGCTCCTTTCAGGTCACACCGCCTGGAAGGAAGAACATGAACGTCAGCCAGGAAAACCCGCAGATCCTCCTCGAATCCGGCTGCCGCGGCGGCCGGCCGGCCGCTACCGCGCCGGTGCACAGCAATCTGGTGATCGAGAACCTCAACGAGTTCGCCGCGGCGGGCGTGGTGAGCTACTGCGGCTCCTCCATCGCCGACTTCATCATCCGCGAGCCCCGGCCGATGGCCGCAGCCTGAGCTCGCCGTGGATCCCGCAGACAGCCGGCTAGTCGGCTTCAAGCGTCATCTGCGGGCCGAGACGGTCCCGGCAGAGGCGGTCTACCTCATCTCCGAACGCGGGGTGACCGCCCTGTCGGGATCGTGCATCGAGCGGCTGGCTCCGCTGCTCGACGGCACCCGCAGCTTCGCCCAGCTGACCAGTGAGCTGTCGGCTGAGCTGGCGACGACCGAAGTCACCGGCCTGGTCCGGCAGCTGGCGGCGGCGGGTCTGCTGGACCTGCGCCATCCAGCCGGCTCCCCGGACACCGCCGCCGCGCTCAAGGACACGGCCGTCCTGGCCACGGTCCTGCATGACCTGGCCGTCCAGGACATCGCCGCCCGCGACCACGGGGCGGCGGCCTACTGGTCCCTGGCCGGGCTCGACGTCGACGAGGCGGCCGGCGCGATCAGCACCGCCACGGTGGAGATCCTCGCCCTGGACGGCGCCCTGCACGCGGCGGCGGCCGTATGCGCCGCGTCCGGCCTCACCCCCTGCACGGCCGCGACGGCGGCCCTCGTCGGCGCCGGTGCCGCCCCCGGCGCGGGCGGTCCCGCCGTCAGCCTGGTCCTGTGCGAGGACTACCTGGACCCCCGGCTGGACGTGGTCAACCGCCGGCAGCTGGCGCACGGCCGGCCGTGGCTGCTGGCCAAGCCGTCCGGCGCCGAGGCCTGGATCGGCCCGGTGTTCCAGCCGGGTGCCGGTCCCTGCTGGGCCTGCCTGGCCACCCGGCTCGAGGGCAACCGGGAGGAAACGCACCTGATGCGCCGCGTCCTCGGGGGCCGCGGCCGGGCCTTCCCGGCCGCGCCGCAGACGTCGCTCACTCCCAGCCGCGCCGCCGCCCTGCACCTCGCGGTGGGCGAGGTGGTCAAGTGGCTCGCGGGCCTGCGCGACGAGGGTCAGCAGGCCATCTACACCCTGGACACCGTGCGCCTGCACGGCCGGCACCACGTCGTGCAGCGGCGCCCGCAGTGCGCCCACTGTGGTGACCCCGGCCTCGTCGCGGCCCAGGCCGCCCGCCGGCCGGCGGTGACGCTGAAGCGGCGTGAGACAACGGACCCGCTCGCCCGGTACGGCCACCTGGTGGACCCGGTCACCGGCATCGTGGCCGAACTGCGGCGCGACGACCGGTGCCCGGCCTTCCTGCACGCGTTCACCTCCGGCCGTAACCGGGCCATGAGCGCGAGCACGGTGGCCGGCATCCGGGCCGGCGCCCTGCAGGCGAGCGGCGGCGGGGGCGTCACCGCGGCCGAGGCCAGGACGAGCGCGCTGTGCGAGGCCATCGAGCGGTACTGCGGCACCCGCCAGGGCGACGAGGCGACGGTCCGCGGCCGCTACCGCGACCTGCGCGACCAGGCCGTGCACCCCGACGCCAGCCTGCTCTTCGACCCGCGCCAGTACGCGGACCGGGCCCGCTGGAACGCGGTCTGCGCGCCGTTCCACTGGGTGCCCGAGCCGTTCGACGAGACCGCCCCGGTCGACTGGACGCCGGTCTGGTCGCTGCTCAGCGGTGAGCGGAAGCTGCTGCCGACCGCGATGCTCTATTACCACGGGGGGACGGGAACCGGGTCCGCGTCCGTGCTGGCCGACTCGAACGGCAACGCGGCCGGCGCCAGCCTCGGCGACGCCGTGGTCCGCGGGTTCCTCGAGCTGGTGGAGCGGGACGCGGTCGCGCTGTGGTGGTACAACCGCACCCGGCAGCCGGGCGTCTGCCTGTCCTCGTTCGGGGACCGGTGGATCACCGGGCTGTCCCGGCACTACCGGCGGCTCGGCCGCGAGCTGTGGGCCCTGGACCTGACCTCGGACCTGGGGATCCCCGTCATGGCCGCGATCTCGCGACGGCTGGGCGGTCCGGCGGAGGACATCACGTTCGGCTTCGGTGCGCACTTCAACCCGCGCATAGCGCTGCGCCGGGCGCTGACCGAACTGGGCCAGCTCCTCCCGCCCGCCACCGACGGTGCCGGCTACGGCACCGCCGACCCCTACCTGGTCTCCTGGTGGACCTCGGCCACCCTGGCCAGCCAGCCCTACCTCGCCACGAGGGAGGATCAGCCGGCCCGCACCCGCGCGGACTACCCGCCCGTTCCGGCCGGCCTCGACGGGATCGCCGCGGCCGCCCGCCGGGCCGGACTGGACATCCTGGTCCTCGACCAGACCCGGCCGGACATCGCGATGCCGGTGGTCAAGGTGGTGGTGCCGGGGCTCCGTCATTTCTGGCCGCGGTTCGGCCCCGGCCGCCTGTTCGACGTCCCGGTCCGCCTCGGCCGGCTGTCCCGGCCGACCGGCTACGCCGACCTGAACCCGATCCCCCTGTACGTCTAACCCGCCGTAACTCCAGATACGAGGCCTGCCGATGAGAACCGGTCAATCCCGCGCGGTGCCCGTGCGCCAGCACTCCGAGCTGTGGTCCCTGCGCGAGGACGTGAACGTCGAGATGGAGCCGGACCAGGGCCCGGTCCGGCTGCGCGGCCGGTGGGGCGACCTCGTCGTCCAGGAGCCCTCGCGCCTGGTCCGCGAGGCGCTCGGCCGGATGCGGCTGGGACCGATCTCGCTGGAGAACGCCATCGATGATCCGGAGGATGCGGAGCGGACCGAGCTCCAGCTCCTGTTCGACCGGCTCCAGCCGCTGATCATCCGGTCGCTCGGGCTGGCCTCGGGGCAGCCGCTGCTCTCGGTGGTGCCGCTCACCGTCCACTCCCGGTTCGCCCCGGTGCCGCTGGCCCCGGACATCCCGGTCCGGTTGTCGACCTTCGCCGAGCTGCGGACCGACGGGAACGCGTACTGCATCGAGTCGCCGCTGGCGCTGCACCGGGTCCTGCTGCACCGGCCCGCGGCGATGCTGCTGATCGGGGCGCTGGCCAGCCCGGTCACCCCGGCCGCGCTGAGGCAGGGCCGATCGCCGCTCGGCCCGGTGACGGGGGACGCGCTGGAGTACCTGGCCGCGGCGGGCATGGTGGTCCAGGCCCGGCCGGCCGGGGAGAACCTGCCGGTCTTCGCCGAGGACACCGACCCCGCCCTGACCGGCTGGTCGCCGGTGGACATGATGTTCCACACCCGGAGCACCCTCGGACGGCACGACCACAACTTCGGGATCACCTATCCGGCCGGCGAGACCGCGCCCGCCGAGCCGGTCGTCAAGCCCCAGGCCACGCACTACATCCAGCTGCACCGGCCGAGCTGGGACGAGCTGTGCGCGGCGGATCCGCCGCTGACGGCGGTGATCGAGGGCCGCCGTTCCATGCGCCGGCACGGGGCCCGGCCGCTGACCGTCACCGACCTGGGCGACCTGCTGTACCGGACGGCCCGGGTCCGGTCGCTGATCGGCATCGGCCCGCCCGGCGAGCCCGGCGAGGAAACGGGCACCGGGTACGAGCTGAGCGACCGCCCGTATCCGAGCGGCGGCGCCTGCTACGAGCTCGAGTTCTACGTCACCGCGGGCGACTGCGACGGCCTGGCCCGCGGCGTCTACCACTACGACCCGCTCGGGCACCGGCTCGAGCCGGTCGGCGCCGAACCCGCGGCCGTCGACGAACTCCTCGGCTGCGCCCGGGTCGCGGCCGCTATGGCCCAGCCGCCCCCGGCGCTCATCTCGATGACGGTGCGCTTCCGCCGGCTGTCCTGGAAGTACGAGGGGCTGGCCTACCGCATGGTCCTGATGCACGTCGGGGTGCTGATCCAGAGCCTGTACCTGGTCTGCACGGCGATGCGGCTGGCGCCGTGCGCCCTGGGGTCGGTCAGCATCGAGTCGGCGGCCCGCGCGTTCGGCACGGACTGGCGGGTCGAGCCGTGCGTGGGGCAGTTCATCGTGGGCGGCGAGCCGGGCGGCCCGGACCGGGACGCCAGCCAGTGGCGCAACGTCAACGACGCGGACTGGGGCGATCTCGCCCGCGCCTACCGGAAGTAGTCCCTCAGCCGAGCAGCATGGCGATCCGGCCGGCCCACTCCGCGTCGTGCGGGACCTGGCCGGCCGGCGCCAGGTCCGGTGCCGCGGCCAGGGCGGCCGGGTCGAACCCGGCGTCGTCCAGCGCCCGGTTGACCGCGGCCCGGTCGCCCCGGAACACGCAGGTCGGCGGCCCGGGCCGGTTGAGCACCTCGTAGGCCACCCCGCCCGGCCCCGCGGCCAGCACGAACGCCAGCACCGTAGGGCTCTGGCCGGTGACGGTCAGCGCGGACAGATCCTCGGTGGCCGGGGTCAGCAGTCCCCGCGTGACGTCGGGCCGGACCGTCATCGGCCGCAGCCCTCGGCTGTTCATCCCGGCCCCGAGGGCACGGAACGCCCAGTACCCGCCGAACGCCCCGAACCCCTCGCCGAACCCGAACGTCCCCGGGCCCGCCAAGGCCCCGGGCCCGCCCGTCATCATCCCGGCCGCCATCACGCCCGCCAGCCCCGGCTGAAACGCGCCGCCGGTGCTCTCGTGCTCGCCGATGTGCGGCGTCGCGACGTGATCGTGCCAGGGCTCCACCCCGACCGCGGGCCGGCGGACCGAGGCGAGCTGCCGGAAGCCGACCGCGAGCTCCCCGCGCCGGCCGAGCCCGGCGACCGCGTCCCGGCGGTCCGGCACGGTGGCGAGCTGGATCAGGGTCCCGGCCAGCCCCGGCTGGACGCCGTCCAGGGCGCCGGCCGGGACGGCCACGCCGTCCCGCAGCAGCCCGGCGGCGGCGCGCACGGCCAGCGGATCGAGCCCGGGCAGCAGCGCCGCCAGGAACCCGGCCGTGCGGACGCTCGCCTCCCGGATCCGGGTGGTCAGCAGCTCGGCCAGCTCACCGGTGCGGCGGCCGAGCCGGGTCAGCACCACCGGCGCCCGGCCCGCGACCTCGACCGTGACCGCGTAGTCCCGCACCCGCACCGCCCGGGCGAAGGAGAAGCTGACCCGCTCGCTGCCGTCGGCCCCGATGACCAGCAGCGCGTCGTCGTAGACCCGCACCTCGCCGTCGCCTCCGGCCACCACCGCCGGGAAGACCTCGGCCTCGCCGACCGCGGCCGCGGCCGCCGCCGCGGCGTCCCCCCGGCCGTCGCGCAGCTCGGCGAGCAGCTGGGTCCGCATTACCCCGAGCCGGCCGAGCTCGATAACGTCCCCGCCGGCCAGGGTCAGCCGGACGGTGAAAGGCTCCGGCTCGGTCACCGACACAATTCGGCCGAACGGAATGGGCAGCACGCTCTCGCCCGAAGGCGCCAGCAGCAGCATCCCGTCCCGGACCTCGACCTCGGCCTCGCCGTCCTCCCGCTTCTCCCCGTGCGGAGAAAGAAGCCGGTACCGGGCTGTGCTCATGAGGAGGTCAGCCGGCCGGGGTGCCGCACTCGCCGCAGAACCGGGCCCCGGTCAGCGGTGTCCCGCAGTTCCCGCAGAACTTCTGGGCGGCCGGCGCGGCGGCCAGCCCGTGCCCGCAGCCCTGGCAGAACTTGCCGCCGCCGCTTTCCTGGCCGCAGTTGGGGCACAGCCCGGTGCCCTGGTCGCGGTAGTTGATGTCCTTGGTCCAGTCCTGGGCCTGGATCTTCTGGTTCAGCTGGTTGACCTGCGCCGCGGCCTGCATCCCGGCGATCTCCTGGTCCAGCTTGGGGGCACAGGTCACGCACAGGCCCTTCGGGCCGTTCCAGCACACCTGTTCGCACACCCACTGGCCGCAGCGGTGGCACTGGTGGAAGAACGGCTTCATCTCCTCGACGGCGTGGGCCAGTGCCTTGTCGCGGGTCGAGCCGCGCACGCCGTCGCGCATCCACTCGGCGTCCCAGCCGAGCTGCTGGGCCTTCTCGCCGACGGCGCCGCCGACCAGGTCGCCGCCGAGCCGCAGCAGCCGCCCGCCGAAGCCGGTGACCGAATGCTGGAACGACGAGCTGTACCCGTTACCGCAGCGGCGGCAGTAGAACTCAAACTGGTATCCGTCGTTGGTGCTGCGGTCCTGGTAGTTGTCCGTAAAGAAGATCATCCCGGCCACGGTGCCTCCCCGTTCATCTGTGCCACGGGCACGTTAGCAAAGCCGCCCGGCGCATAGTACGCAATCCGGGAAGGATCGGCTGGCCGCGGCTGACGCGGGCGTCTGCTCATCTCTCGACGCTGCCGAGCTGCCGCTAATAGATTGGCCCTATGACGAGAGAGGCCGACGGAGCGATGCCCGCCCGCCGCCTGGAACTCGTCCGTCCGGGCGACCTCCGCGCCTTGCTCGCGGAGGGCACCAGGGCGCAGCACGAGGACGGTGACCTGGAGGCGGGCCGGCAGTGCTTCGAGCGTGCCTACCGGCTGGCCGAGCAGGCCCAGGACACGGAGTCGATGGCGCTGGCCGCCCTGGGCCTGGCCGGCCTGTGGGTCCGCGAGGGGCGCACCGTCACCAGCTCGGTGCTGCTCGAGGCCCGGCTTCAGCACGTGCTCGCGCTGCTCGACCCGACCTCGCCGCTGGCGCTGCGGGTCCGGACCCGGCTGGCCGGCGAGGCGGACTACTCCCGCGGCACGCACGCCGACGTCATGGCCGCGCTCGGGGAAGTCCGGGCGACCGGGGATCCCGAGCTGCTGGCCGAGGCGCTGCGGATCGCCCATCACTGCCTGCTCGGACCCGAGCACGTCGCCGTGCGCCGTCAGCTCGCGGTCGAGCTGACCAAGGCCGCCTTCCGGACCGACCGGCGCAGCGACCTGCTGATGGGCCTGCTCTGGCAGACGGCCGACTCGTACTGCGCGGGTGACCCGCACGCCGGGCGGCTGCTGGGCGAGCTGAAGGAGCACCTCAAGCCGCGCGACCACCTGGCGGTGGGCTTCGTGGTCAGCGCGATCGACGTGATGCTGGCCATCCGGGCGGGCCGGTTCAGCGAGGCCGAGGAACTGGCCGCCGTCTGCGCCCGCCGCGGCGCGGCCGCCGGCGACGCCGACCACGACTGGTGGTCCGCCGCCCAGCTGGTGACGATCCGCTGGTACCAGGGCCGCCTGCCGGAGCTGCTGCCCGCGCTGCACGAGCGGGTGCACTCCCCGGTCCTGTCCGCGGTGGACAACTCCGCGGTGGCCGCGCTGGCCGTGGCCGCGGCGATGAGCGGGGACCGGCACCAGGCCGCCAGCTCGCTGGCCGCGCTGTGCGGCAGCGACCTGGCGGCGCTGCCCCGGTCGAGCGCCTGGCTGGTCACCATGCACGGCATCGTGGAGGCCGCGTACCTGCTCGAGGTGACCGACGTCGCCCTGCGGGCCTACGAGCTGCTCCACCCGCACGCGGACCTGCCGATGATCGGCAGCCTCGGGGTCACCTGCTTCGGGTCGACGCAGCACGCCCTGGGCGTGGCCGCCCTCACCACCCGGCAGGCCGACCTGGCCGTCGAGCACCTGACCGCGGCCGTCCAGCAGAACCTCGCGTTCGCGCACTGGCCCGCCCTGCTGGCGTCCCGGCAGCGGCTGGCCCAGGCGTACCTGCTGCGCGGCGCCCCCGGGGACGCCGACGCGGCGCACCGCGAGCTCGACCTGGCCGCGGCCGAGGCGGCCGCGATCGGCCTGCCGGTCCCGGACGCGCCGGCGGCCGGGGCGCCCACGGCGGCGGTGGCGGAATGCCAGCGGATGGGCCGCAAGTGGCGGCTGACCCTGCGGAACCGCAGCGTGCTGGTGGAGGACAGCATCGGGATGGCGCACCTGGCCGTGCTGATCGCCAACCCGCGCCAGGAGATCCAGGCCGCCGACCTGGTGGCCGGCGTGGCCGGGCTGACCCCGGGCGACGCCGGAGCGGCCCAGCAGGTCCTCGACCACGAGGCCATCGCCGATTACCGGAACCGGCTGAAGAGCCTGGACATCGAGATCGATCAGCCGGGCGCGGACCCGGCCCGGGTGACCCGGGCCCGGGCCGAACGGGACTGGCTGGTCGCCCAGCTGTCCAGCGCGGCCGGGTTCGCCGGGCGGACGCGGGCCTTCCCCGACCAGCCCGAGCGGGCCCGGGTGGCGGTCGGCAAGGCCATCCGCCGGGCGCTGGCGCGGATCACCGAGGCCGATCCCGTCATCGGCGAGCACCTGCGCCAGACGGTGCACACCGGCGTGCGCTGCTCCTACTGGCCCGGTTAACCGCCTGACCGGGCTCGGGGTGGAACAGGGCGGCACGTGATGGACCGCCGCAGTCATGAAAGCTAATGTCCTGCGCGACAACGGGAGAAATCGTGGCGCTTCGTGATTCCATGCGTGAATCGGCAGCTCAGTACCTGCGGCCGGGTGAACCCATCCAGGCGGTGATCGGCGCCCAGACGGCGAGCCAGTGGCTGGCCGCGCTGACCGGCTTCTTTGTCTTCCTCGGCCTCAACCATTACCGGATCCTGGCCGTCACGCCGAACCGCATCGTGGTGCTGGACGCCGGCAAGACCAGCATGAAGACGGCCCGCGGCGTGGTCACCGAGCTGCCCCGGTCCACCCGGCTCGGCCCCGGCTCGGGTGTCTGGCACCAGGTCCCGGCCGGCAACGAGAAGCTGCGCGTGCACCGCCGCTTCTTCAAGGACATGGAGACCGCCGACAGCGCGCTCGCTCCCGCCCAGTACTAGGGCCCAGTTACTGGCCCAGGACGGCGATGAAGTCCCTGGCCCACCCGGCCAGGAACTGATTCGCCGGCCGGCTCTGGCCACGGATGCCGGCCCGCAGCGGACCGCCCGGGTGCCGGGCCACGTCGAGCTGGACCCACTCGGGGTTGATGTCGAGCTCCATCGCGACCCGGGCGCCCGCCCGGGTCAGCGCGACCGCCAGGTCGGCCGGGCTCGCCGACATGCTCGCGGCGTACTCCAGGTCGCCGGACGCGTCCTGTC
Source organism: Streptosporangiaceae bacterium (assembly GCA_025934635.1). The sequence continues at coordinate 80,976 of JAICWX010000001.1, forward strand.
CGAGCGCGCTGCGGGCCACGAACTCGCCGCCGCCGAGGGTTGCCCCCCAAACGCTCCAATCGGCGGCGGCGGGCGTGGGCCTGCCGTTCAGCACCAGCGGCGTCAGGTTCTGCCGGACGCTGTACACCGGCTCGCCCGGTACGGGCACGCCGTGGCCCCAGACCCCGATCCGGGCCCGGCCCGAGCGGTCGATGACCAGGCTGGTGAGCCCGCGCCGCAGCCGGGCGGCCAGGTGGCCCTCCTGCTCGTAGCCGCCCGCGCCGGCCGACAGCTTGAACCCGCCGTTGAAGGCGGCCAGCAGCTGCCTGCGCTCGGCGCCGCGCACCGCCGGGCCGGCCTTGACCCGGCCCGCCGCCAGGCCGGGGTCCTCGCTGCCGTCGTGCAGCACGTACGTCACCGGCCCGGAGAAGGTCGCGACGGTCACTACCGAACCGTCCTTCATCCGCTGCCTGGTCACGGTGGCCGCGGCCGGGGTGGGCGTCGGTGTCGGTGTCGCCGTGGGTGTCGGCGTCGGGCTCGCCGGCGGCGCGGCCACGGTCGCGCGGGTCGTGGCCGAGGCGCCCAGCCGGGCCGGGGTGGTGGCGGCGGGGGCGCCACAGGCGGTCAGCGTCCCGGCCGCCGCGACGGCGATCCACAGCCTGCGCATCATCCACTCCCGGTACCGGGCCGGCCATCCCGGCTACTATTCGGTCACCATGGCAAGCATCGTCACCCTCACCGGCTGGGGCCGGATCGCGCCGACCCAGGCCCAGCTGGCCCAGCCCGACACGGTAGCCGGCGCGACCAGGCTCCTGGCGGAGCCCGCCCGCGGAATGAACTCCCGGGGGCTGATTCCCCGCGGGCTGGGCCGCAGCTACAACAACGCCGCGCAGTCGGCGGGCGGCGTGGTGATCTCGACGGGCCGGCTGAACCGGATCCTGGCCCTCGACCCGGCGACGGGCGTGGTGACCTGCGAGGCCGGGGTGAGCCTGGAGCAGCTCATGGTGGCCGGGCTGCCGCACGGCTGGTTCGTGCCGGTCTCACCGGGGACCAGGCAGGTGACGGTCGGCGGCGCGATCGCGGCCGACGTGCACGGCAAGAACCACCACGTGGCCGGCAGCTTCGCCCGGCACGTCCGGTCGTTCGACATCGTGCTGCCCGGCGGTGAGCTGCGCCCGGTGACCGAGGCGTCCGATCCCGAGCTGTTCTGGGCCACGGCGGGCGGCATGGGCCTGACCGGGCTCGTCGTGCGGGCCGAGGTCCAGCTGAAGCAGGTGGCCACCTCGCGGGTCCGGGTGGACACGGTGCGCACCGCCGACGTCGACGAGACGATGGCCGTCCTGGCCGAGCACGACCGCACCTTCGGCTACACCGTGGCCTGGTCGGACAGCCTGGCCCGGGGCGCGCACCTGGGCCGGTCCGTGGTCACCAGCGGCGACTTCGCCTCCCCGGCGGACCTGCCCGCGGGGGCGGACCCGTTCGAGTTCCGGCCGGGGGCCCGGCTGGGCGTCCCGGCACCGATGCCGCCCGGCCTGATCAACCGCTATTCGGTGGCGCTGGCCAACGAGGCCTACTACCGCAAGGCGCCCCGCGCCCGGCCGGGCGAGCTGCAGACCATCGGCGCGTTCTTCCACCCGCTGGACGGGATCAGGAACTGGAACCGGGTCTACGGCCCCGGCGGCTTCCGGCAGTACCAGTACGTCCTGCCGTTCGGCCAGGAAGCCGCCGTGCGGCGGTCCTTCGAGCTGGTCAGCCGGGCCCGCGCCGCCTCGTTCGTGACCGTGCTCAAGCGGTTCGGCGCGGGCGATCCCGGGCTGCTCTCGTTCCCGGCGCCCGGCTGGACGCTCGCCCTGGACGTGCCCGCCCGCACCCGGGGCCTGGAAACCCTGTTCACCGCGCTCGACCGGCTGGTCGTGGAGGCGGGCGGCCGCGTCTACCTGGCCAAGGACTCGCGGGTCCCGGCGGGCGTGCTGGCCGAGATGTACCCGCGGCTGGCCGAGTTCAGGAAGCTGCGCGAGATATACGACCCGGCCGGGCTGCTCGCCTCCGACCTGTCCCGCCGCCTCGGCCTGTGATCCTGCGCCGCCGGATCATTCCCGCCCCCGTGACGCGCCGCCCCGCCCCCGTCACGCCGCCCCGCCCCCCGTCACGCCGCCCCGCCCCCCGTCACGCCGCCCCGGAATCCGGCCGATCGGCATATTCTGGTCGATATCGTGTATACCTTTTGGCCACGGAATTCCCCGGCGCAATTGCGTCTGGTGCCCGAATGCGAAAGATATTACTGCCGGGCCGGGGGAAGCGGCGTGTTAATACCAGGATGACGCGCACGAGACAAAAAGGCCGCTGGACAGAATTGTCTTTCTCTTCCCACGGCGATTGAACCGCGAGTAAAGTCAGGCTCGTCGCACAGCGTTGCCATCCGAGGCCGTGACCAGCGTGGTTTCCGGCCCCGCGGCGACTCCGGGTCAGCTGTCGGCTGCCGTGCGCATTACTGCGCGGCGATCCGGCTGACAGAAGGCCGCCCCGGTTTCGTGGGTGACTGTGTGGGATCAGGCACCACGAGACCGGAAAAGCGGACTTCTTTGTCCACCTCCGGGGAGGAGGCTCGTTATGCAAGACACTACTGTCTCTGGGCTACGTTTCGCGAGCGATTCAGGGGTAAAGGGCCGGCGCAGGTTCCTCAGCCGGACGCCGCGCTACTCCGGCGAGGACGAATTGCTGGCCCGGGTGCTGATCACGAGCTGGAGCCTGGCGACCGGCCGTACCCTGCGCAGCGCGGCCCCGCAGACGCTGACCGAGGACGAGCTGATCAGCTTCTGGGCTGATGACAAGATCGCGAGCACCGGATGCCAGCTTCCCGTGTCCTGACCGAGGACGACTGGCTGCGGGAGCGGTCGTACCTGCAGGAGCACCGGTACGACCTGGCGGTCGAGGCGGCCGGGGAGTTCCCGGCCGACCGCGTGGTCGCCGGGACCCCGCTGCTGGCCGGGCCCGGCTGGCAGCCGGCCGAGGCGGTCCCGCTGCGGGACATCAAGCTGGAACTCGTCCCGTCCGCCGCGGCCGACGGGTCCTCGCCGGCCTCGGCGGACCTGGCGCCGCTGCCCGGCCGGCCGGACGGGACCCGCTACCCGCGTTACTCCGACGCGGTGCGCGCGCTGGCCGCCCCGGCGGTATTCGAGAACCGCCCTACCTACCGGCTGACCGCGGCCGAGCTGACCCCGGGCGCGTCCCGGCTCGCGTTCACCCGCGGCCGCTACTTTGACGGCATCGACACCGGCGAGGCGGCCGCGCACGAGTTCGCCGCCGCCCGGCTCGGCGGCCGGCCGGGCATCCTGCGCGCCCTCGTCGCGGACCCGTGTGACCTGCGCCGCCGCCCCGCGAACCTGGCCATCAGCACGCTGACGCTGCGCCGGGACGGGGACCGGGCGTCGTTCATGCTGCACTGGCGGGACCCGGCCAAGGTCGGCCACGCCGGCGGGATGTACCAGGTGATCCCGGTGGGCATCTTCCAGCCATCCGGCCCGGAGCCGTGGCACGAGCGCCGCGACTTCTCACTGTGGCGGTGCATGCTGCGTGAGTTCGACGAGGAACTCCGCGGCCGTCCCGAGGAGTACGGGACCGGGCCGGTCGACTACGAGGCCTGGCCGTTCGCCCGGCGGATGACCGCCGCGCTCGACCAGGGCCAGGTCCAGGTGTGGTGCCTGGGCCTGGGCGTCGACCCGCTGACCTACGCCACCGACCTGCTCACCGTGGCGGTGATCGACAGCCGCCTGTTCGACGAACTGTTCAGCCTGGCCCCCCGGGCCAACGCCGAGGGCAGCGTGCTGGCCGCCCGCGAGTTCGCCGCCCACGTCATCGACCGCGTCATCCACCGCGAGCCCATCCAGGCGGCCGGCGCCGCCCTCCTGCGCCTCGCCTGGCACCACCGCGACACCCTCCTCGACTCCTAACCCCCGCGACTCCCCACCCTGCCGGGGCGCTTCCGCCTCCACACTCCCGTCAGTAACCTCCGCCCCGCACCCTCCGCCGGCAACACCGCCACCGCTTCCGCCGGCAACACCGCCACCGCTTCCGCCGATCACGCCCGCTTCGTCGGCAACACCCGTCTCCATTGGCAACGCCCGTCTTCGTCGGCAACACCCGTCTCCGCGCTTCCGTCAACGGCGCTCGCCCAGGCACCCGCCAACGACATTGATGGAACATCAATGTCGTTCCAGCAGCATCGATGCTCCATCGATGTCGTTTCAGGAGGGCGGTCCGGGGCCAAGCCTGGTAGGGGAGGGGTCGGCAGGACGAGTGCGTCAACTGGGCCTGGAATGCCAGCGGCTGGCCAGTTCACCAGGTCGGTCAGCTGGCCGGGCTGGTCCCGCGACCAGGCGTACCGGTCGGTCAGTGGTCAGGTGCACCACGCGCATCACGCGCCACGCAGCCAGGCCGCTCACGCCCTGGCCGCTCACGCCCTGGCCGCTCACGCCCTAGCCGTTCACGGCCAGGGCATCGGCGCTGGTCAGCGGGCCAGGCCGTGGTGGCCGGGGCCGCGGGGGAGGACGGGCCAGATGTCGACGACGGTGTCGTCGCGGACCACGTGGTAGGCGTCGTACCAGTTGACCGTGGTGGGCGAGTAACCGGGGACGAGCGCGACCGAGTCGCCCACCCGCAGCGGGGACCCGTCCGGGGCGGCGAAGACGCCGTGTTCCTCGTCGAACCGGACCGGCTCGAGGTCGTGGCCCACCATGGTGACGTCGGCCGGGGCGGCGACGGACTTGTTCCCGGCGTCCACGATCACCCGGTCGCTCTGCCGACTGATGACGCTGGCCTGGATGGTCAGCGAATGCTCGAACCCGGGCGCCAGCTGGCCGTGGTAGTTGTCCATGACCACGTAGCTGCCGGCCTGGATCTCGGTGATGCCGGGGAAGGCGGCGGTCCACTGCCAGGTGGAGATGCCGCCGGCCGACCGGATCGGGCACGGGATCCCGGATGCCTCGAGGCGCTCGGCGACACCGGTGAAGAAGGTCATCGCGATGTGCTGCCGCTCGTGCCGTAGGGTGTCGTCGATGGTGAGCGAGCAGTGGCCCTCGTAGCCGGTGATGCCCGCGAACCTCAGCCCGGGCAGTGCGGCCACCCGCCGGGCCAGCGCGACGGCGGCGTCCGCGGTGTCCACGCCGCACCGGTCCATGCCGGTGTCCACCTCGACCATGATCCCGAGTTCGGACCCGGCCCGGACGGCCGCGGCCGACAGCGCGGCGGCGTTGTCCGCCTCGTCCGCCGCTACCAGGATCCGCCGCTCCGCCGCCAGCCTGGCCAGCAGGGCGATCTTGGCCGGGTGCGACACGGTATTGACCACGAAGATGTCGTCGAACCCGGCCGCGGCCAGCACGGCGGCCTCCCATACGGTCGCGGTGGACAGGCCGGCCGCCCCCGCCTCGACCTGGCGCCGGGCCAGCTCCGGGCTCTTGTGCGTCTTGTAGTGCGGCCGGATGACGGCCCGCCCGGGCGCCTGCAGGGCGCCGGCCATGTGGTCGATGTTGCGCTGGGCCGCGTCGACGTCGAGCACCAGCGCGGGGGTGGCGAGCTCGTCGCGGCGCTGGCCGATGTCGCCCCCGTACTGGTGCAGCACGTGCTCCCGGGCCTCGCCGAGCAGCGGCTCGAGGTTGTTCATCCGGCCTCCCTTGGTCCCAGGCAGCGCACTACCCGGACCGGCTCGCGGCCCGCGCGCACGCGCAGGGCCAGGCCGGCCGGCCAGGCGAAGGTCTGTCCCCGGCGCAGCGGCTCCCGGCCGAACTCGCCCTCGGCCCAGCCGTCCCCGGCCACCACGATCGCGATCGAGAAGCGGCCGTCGGCGACCTCGAGCTCGTCCGCCACCTCCAGCGCGGTGGCGTCGAAGAACTCCGTGACGCCGTCGTCCAGCAGGCGCACCTCGCGCGAGCCGCCGCCGCCAGCAACCCGCAGCACCCGCGGCCGCTGGCGGGCGCGGGCGAAGGTGGCTGCTGCATCGGCGGCACCGTAGTCGATCATGTCGAGGGCCAGTTCCCAGCCCAGGCCCATGGTCGCGCCCGCGTCGTCCGCCCCGGACGTCTCGGGGATCACGATGTGGTCGCTCGGCTCCTGCACCTCGATGAACGACAGCCGCGGCCCGAGGTAGTGCGGGACCCCGGCGTGCGCGACGTACACCTCGCCCGGGTGCACCTCGGTGCGGTGCAGCGTCCGGCGCAGGCCCGTGCCGTCCCGCGACCGGACCAGGCCGGCGAACCCCTCCCGGGTGACGCCGGGCACGAAGCCGATCCCCGCGTAGGCGGGCTCAACCCCGTCGCCCGGCGTGTCCAGCAGGATCCACGCCTCGGTCTTGCCGTACGGCGACCCCAGGTGCCGCCGGGCCCAGGCCCGCGTGGGGTGCGCGTGCAGCGGCACCGGTCCCGCCGGCGAGAGCAGCTTGACCAGGACCTCGGTCCGGCCCATATCCGAGGGCCAGGCCCGCGCCAGGCTCTCGAGGGTGACCGGCCCGAAACCGGGCAGGTCCACGGTGGACAGGCCCTGCGGCCGGCCGGCCGGATCGGGGTTGCCCGCGCAGGTGCACGAGCCGACCCAGTCCTCGGACCACCAGTCGTCGGACCCAGCCCGCAGGCCGCGGAAGGCCCTGGTCAGCGCGCCGCCCTCATAGAACCGGTAGAGCGGGTGGTAGCCGAGCGGCAGCGGCCGCCGCAGGACGTCCCGGGTCACGCCGTCAGGCACGGCGTCGTCCGGCACCCCGCCGCCCATCACGGCACCACCATCACGGCACCACCATCACAGCTCCGCGTTCACGACGAAGCCGCCGTCGGCGAGCAGGGTCGCGCTGGTCACGTAGCTGGCGTCGTCCGAGAGCAGGTAAGCGATCGTGCCGGCCAGTTCCGCGGGCTGCGCGGCCCGGTGCAGGGCGATCCGCTCGGTGTAGTACTTGATCGCGACCGGGTCGTCCATCATCGGCGCGCTCATCGGGGTCTTGACCCAGCCCGGCTCGACCGCGTTCACCCGGATGCCGTGCTCGCCCAGGTTGGCGCCGAGCGCCTTGGCCAGCATGCTGATGGCGCCCTTGGTCCCGCAGTAGGCGGTCTGATAGGGCGCGCCCACGTGGGCCGAGATCGAGCTCACGCAGCAGATCGCGCCGCCGTGCCCCTCGCGGATCATCTGCTTGGCGCCCTCGGTGCAGACCACCCAGGTGCCCCTCACGTTGGTCTCGAACAGCCGGTTGAAGTCCTCGACGCTGGTCTCGTCCCAGGTCATGAACGGGTTGACCGCGGCGTTGGACACGATGTAGTCGAGCCGGCCGCCGCGTTCGGCCACGGCGCCGACCATCGCCGTCACCTGCGAAGGATCACGCATGTCGGCCACCGCCGCGAAGGCCGACCCGCCCGCCTCGCCAACCATCCGCAGGGTCTCCGCCGGGTCGGTGCCCGGCCCCTGGTTGACCGCGACCAGCGCGCCCTCGGCCGCGAGCCGGACCGCGGTCGCCTGGCCGATCCCGGTCGTCGCCCCGGTCACCAGCGCGACCTTCCCTTCGAACCGCCGCACGCTGAACCTCCTCAGAAGATGGCGATCGGGTTCCACGGCGACCCGGTGGCCCGGGGCAGCCGCAGCGGCAGCCCGACCACCATGAACTCGAACCGCCCTTCCGCGGCGCACGCCGCGGCCACGTCCTCGAGCTGCAGGCTATCGGCGGCGAGCATGCCCATCGCGGTCACCTGCAGCGGGTGGACGGGATACAGCATGCCTTCTACACCAGACGGCACCGTCTCCCCGTCCCCGTCCGGCAGGAACGCGGCGATGCGCCGCTCGTGCATCCACTCGACCGTGTCGACGTGCAGGCCGGCCTTGCCCTCACCCGACGGCGGGTAGTCGTTGTTCCACGCGCCGAGGGCCAGCCGGCGCGCGTGGTGCCCGGTCCGGAACACCAGGATGTCGCCCTCACCGATCCGGACGCCCTCAGCCGCCTCGACGGCGAGAAGCTCCGCCCGCGTCACCGCCTCGCCCGGCTCCAGCCAGGGCACCCCCCGGAACCGGGGCACGTCCAGCAGCACGCCCCGGCCCACCAGGCCGTGCTCGTACGACGTCACGTCCAGGGCGGTAGCCCCCCGGGACGTCATCACCTCCCGGGCCGGCCGGCCGTTGTAGACCTGGCCCCGGTAGGCGATGTGGCACAGCGCGTCCATGTGGGTGTGGCAGTCCCCGTGGAACGCCAGGCCCACGTAGTCGGTGGCGAACGTCAGGGTGCTCGACCCGATGTCGATGTCGTGCCCCTGGACCACGTGGTAGGTGACCGGGCTCGGGTTGTCCGGGCCCGCCACCGTGTTCATCGGGATCGACATCGTCACGTGCCGCCCCGACCTGACCAGGGCCGCGGCCGCCCGGACCGAGGAGGGGGTGAGGTAGTTCAGCGTGCCGAGTTCATCCTCGGGACCCCACCGGCCCCAGTTCTTCACCCGTTCGAAGAGCGCGTCGAACTCCGCCAGCGTGACCGGGGCGGGCAGCGTCAGGTCGGCCATAAAGAAATCAGCCCCCCAGTTCCGACGCCGGGATCTGGCCCGAGTCGGGAACCGCCCCGGCGGCGGTGTCCGGTGTCTCGCCCATGGCCAGGCCGGCCAGGGCCAGGTTGCGGGCGCGGTCGCCGCGGTAGACGTAGGCCAGCACGCCGAAGCCTACGACCAGCCAGCCGAGCACGATGAACGGCGCCAGCGAGACCGGCCAGGCCGGCAGCGGGTTCACCGAGTAGTAGACGACCACGATCAGCGCGGCCGACCCGAGGAACGGGATGAGGGCGTGCTTGATCCAGCTGAACTCGTCGGGGTGCTGCTGCCGGTAGAACCGGTACAGGCCGTAGCTCGCGACGATGTAGACGAACGCCAGCGCGAACGTGAACCAGGTACCGGTCACGTTGTAGACGTTAGCGACGCCGATGACCAGCGGCAGCAGCAGGCCGAGGACCACGTTGATCCCGGTCTGGACCCAGATCGCGTTGGTCGGCGTGCCGTGCACCGGGTGCAGCCTGGTCAGCTCGCGGGGCAGGGCACGGGCCCGGGACATCCCGTACAGGAACCGGGCCGAGGCGTTCATGCACGCGATGGACACCGCGATGGCCGAGTTGAACAGCGCGAACAAGATGATCACCCAGGCGTCGCCCCAGTACCGCTGGCCCAGGACGAACGCCGGCAGCTGGGACGAGCTCGCGAACTTGTCCAGCTGGAGGATGCCCCAGCCGCTGGTCTGCCCCCACGAGACGACGATCAGGAACACGCCCATGATGAGGATCGAGCCCATCACGGCGCGCGGCACCGTCCGCTTCGGGTCGTGGCTCTCCTCGGCCAGCGGCGCGGCGCCGTCCCAGCCGGTGATGGCGAAGATGGCGAACACGACGCCGAGGAACAGGCCGTGCAGGGCCGAGCCACCGAAGCCCTGGGTGACCCAGTTCAGGTTGGTCCCCCCGGGGCCGGGCGAGGCCAGCCCCCACAGGCCGAGGACCAGGACGATGAGCCCCTCGATCAGGCCGAGCGCGATGAGCAGCTTGACCGAGAGCTCGATGCCCCGCCAGGCGGTGTAGGCCACGAACACGATCAGGAAGACCATGAACCACCACCACTCGAAGGTGATGTTGTACTCGGCCTTCAGGGTCGACTGCAGCGTGGAGCCCATGAACGAGCCGACCTGGGCGATGACCACCGGGTAGAACAGCAGGTAGACCCAGGCGACCAGGAACCCGGGCCGGCCGCCGAGGGAGCGCGAGACGAAGGTGTAGTAGCTCCCGGTCGACGGCAGGTGCCGGGCGAACTGGGCGAGCACGTAGCCGACCAGCAGGGCGATGACGAAGGCGCCCACGAACGCCATGGGGGCGGCCACGCCGGCGTTGAGCACGATGAACGGCATCGTGAACATGCCGGCGATGGCCGGGGCGATAGCGGTGACGCTCTGCATCAGCACGCCCGGCAGCGTGACCACGTTGGCCTTAAGCCTGCTGACGGATGAGTCGGCCATAATCGTTGCTCCTTCTCGGGGGTCTTCAGGTACTGCTCGTAGGCGTCCTCGGGTTTGGTTGACTCGTGCACGACCGCCCCGACCGCGCGGATCATCGCCTGCGGGGTGCCGCTCTGGAAGATGTTGCGGCCCATGTCCACGCCGGCCGCACCGTTCTCGATCGCCCGGTACGCTATGGTGAGCGCATCTCGTTCGGGCAGTTTCTTGCCGCCGGCCATCACCAGCGGTACCGGGCACGCGGCCGTGACCGTCTCGAAGCCCGGCTCGCAGTAGTAGGTCTTGACGAAGTGCGCGCCCAGTTCGGCGCACATGCGCGTGGCCAGCCGCAGGTAGCGGGCGTCGCGGGTCAGGTCCTGGCCGACCGCGGTGACGGCCAGGACCGGGATGCCGTACCGCTGCCCGGCGTCCACCAGCCGGGTCATGTTCCGCACCGACTGGGTCTCGAACTCCCCGCCGATGAAGACCTGGACGGCCACCGCGGCCGCGTTGATCCGGGCCGCGTCCTCCATCCCGACCGCGATCCGCTCGTCGGACAGCTCGCGCAGGATGCTGGGGCCGCCGCTGGCGCGGAGCACGATCGGGGTCCGGCTGGCGGGCGGGACGGTGGAGCGGACCATGCCCCGGGTGGTCATCAGCGCGTCGGCGTGCGGCAGCAGCGGCAGGATCGACAGGTCGACCCGCTCGAGCCCGGTGGTGGGACCCTGGAAGTAGCCGTGGTCGATGGCCAGCATCACCGTCCGCATGGAACCCGAGGGCCGGAAGATCCGGGCCAGCCGGCTCTGCATCCCCCAGTCGAGGGAACCGCAGCCCTTGAGCGGGAACGGCTCCGGCCGGGCCGGTACCGACGGGGCGAACCGGGCCCCCTCGGTGAGGTCCTCGTTATCGGCCATAACTAAAAGAGCCCTCCCTAGGCGCCCGCCGCCCGCCACAGCGGGCTGAGCAGGCCGTCGTCGGTGATGTCGAGCATCCGCTGGTACACCTGGCGCCAGGTGGCGTACTGCTCGTCGTAGGCCGCCACCGCGGCCGGGTCGGGTTCGAAGGTGGCGGCCCGGCGGCGCAGCCCTGGCCGCAGCTCGTGCAGGCCGGAGTAGACGCCCGCGCCGGTCCCGGCGCAGATGGCGGCGCCGAGCGCGCTGCTCTCGGTCACCGCCGGGATGTGCACCGGCACGCCCAGCACGTCGGCCATGATCTGCGGCCACAGCCGCCCCCGGCCGGCCCCGCCGGTGAACACCGCCTCGCCGAACTCCAGCCCGGTCAGCCCGGTGATGATGTCCCGGTGGCCGCGCGCCACGTAGGCGGCGGCCTCCTCCAGCGCCCGCACGCACGCGCCGCGCCCCGAAGCAACCGGGGAACCAAGATCGAACTGCAGGAACGACGGGCTCGCGTGCGCCCACCGGTGCGCGTTCATCAGGTTGGACATGATCGCGATGACCCCGCCGGGCGGCGCCGCGGCGGCCGCCTCCTCCATCACCACGTACGGGTCTACGCCCCGCCGCCGCGCCTCGGCGACCTCGGCGTCGCAGAACGCGTCCCGGAACCACCGCATGCTCATGCCGCAGTAGAAGCCGATGCCCTCGAGCATCCACTCGCCCGGCTGCGCGTGGCACAGCGTCCGCAGCCGGATCTCCGGGTCGATCAGCGGCCGGTCCAGCAGCACCGTGTTCTGCCAGAACGTCCCGGCCACCACGGTGTACTCGTCCCGCTGGGCCCCGGCGCCGAGCAACGCGAGCTGGGTGTCGCCGCCGCCCGCCGCCACCGGCGTCCCGGCCCGCAGCCCGGTCAGCTCCGCCGCCGCAGGGGTGACCGAGCCCACCACCGTGCCCGGGTCCGCCACTGGCGGCAGCACGGCCGGGTCGAGGCCGCACAAGGCCGGGATGGTCGGCGACCACGCGCGCCCAGCCAGCGTGAACATGCCCGAGCTCGAGCCGCAGGAGGGTTCGGTCACGTGCTGTCCGGTGAGCCGGTACACGATCCAGTCGCTGAGCATGCCCAGGCTGGCGGCGTCGCGCAGGACCTCCGGCCGGTGCCGGCCCAGCCAGCGCAGCCGGGCCGGGGAGGTGATCGAGACCCAGTCGCCGGCCTCGGCGTAGATCTTCTCCGCGGCGCCCTCGCGGATGAGGTCCTCGGCCTCGGCCGCGGCCCGGCTGTCCACGTTGGGGCAGGCGAAGATCTCCCGGCCGCCCGCGTCGTACAGGACCATGCCCTCGCGCATGCTGGTGGCCGCCACCGCCGCCACGTCGGCGCCGGTCACGGCGGCCACGGCCAGTGCGTCCTGGATGCAGGCGGCGATGGCCCGCCAGCCCGCGTCCACGTCGAAGTCCTGGCCGCCGGGCACGCCCGGCGGCTCGTGGTGGGTCCACTCCCGCTGCCCCACCCCGGCCTGCGCGCCGGCCGCGGTGAACAGCACGGCCCGGCAGCTGCCGGTGCCCGCGTCGATGGCGAGAAGGTAGCGTCCGGTCATCGCGTCCCCGGCAGCACCTGGGGGTTCACCACGTTGGCGGGCACCCGCCCGGCCAGCAGGTCGGTCACCGCCGTCACCGCCCGCTGGGCGCCGCGGGCCAGCGTTTCCGCGGTGGCCCCGCCGATGTGCGGGGTGACGAACACGTTCGGCAGGCCGAGCAGCGGATGACGTCCGGGCGTCCGCTCCAGCACGTCCAGCGCCGCGCCGCGCAGGTGCCCTCGTTCCAGCGCCTGGCAGAGCGCGTCCTCGTCGACCAGTGCCTCGCGGGCGGTGTTGATGAAGTACGCGCCGGGCCGCATCCGGGCGAACCGGTCCCGCGCGAACATCCGCCCGTTCTCCGGTGTCAGGCGGGCATGCAGCGAAATGATGTCCGAACGAGTCAGCAGCTCGTCCATGCTCACCAGCTCCACGTCCCCGTAGGCCGGCGGCACCGGGTCGTACCCCAGCACGGTGAAGCCGAGCGCCCGGGCCCGCCAGGCCACCTCGCGGCCGACGTGGCCCAGGCCGACCAGTCCCATGGTCAGGCCGGGCGCCTCGGCGCCGAAGAACTGCCGCCCCTCGAACACCGACTCGGCGAAGCCGCCGCCTTCGAGCAGGTGGCGGCTGGCCTGCGGCACCGTCCGGATGAGGAGCAGGGCGAAGGCGATGGTCAGCTCGGCGACCGCCTCGGCGTTCTTGCCCGGCGTGTTCACCACCGGGATGCCGAGTCCGGTCGCGGCGGCCACGTCCACGTTGACCGGGCCGCCGCGGGCGCAGCACACCAGCCGCAGCGGGGCCGCGCCGAGCACCTCGGCGCTGACCGGCGCGCCGTGCACCACCAGCACGTCGTGCCCGGCCACGGCGCGGGCCACCGCGGCCGGGTCGCCGGCGTACTCGCGCAGCCCGCGCTCGGACGCGGTGACCGGCGGCGCGCCGCCAGCCTCGTCGATCTGCATTGTCGACAAATCGACCAAGCCGTCGAGGGTGGCCAGCGCCGCCGCGTAGGCCGACACCGGCATGTAAGGGTCGCCGACGACCAGGACCTTCACGGGTAGACGTAGGTCGGCTCGAGGTCGATCGCGTGACCGCTGCCCGACTCCAGCACGAACTTGACCAGCGGCCCGGTGTCCACGTAGTAGAACTCGATGGACTCGCCGATCCGGCCGCCCATCAAGATCTCGGCGCCGCGCTCGCTCCAGTGCTTCTTCAGCGCCTCGCTGTCTTGGCTCGAGTGCTTCATGCACGCGATGTGCTGCACGCCC
>JAICWX010000488.1 GCA_025934635.1 Streptosporangiaceae bacterium
CGATCCAGCCGCAACCAGTCCGGCCGCAACCAGTCCGGCCGCAACCAGTCCGGCCGCAACCGGGCCGGCCGCAACCGGGCCGGCCGCAACCGGGCCGGCCGCAACCGGGCCGGCCGCAACCGGGCCGGCCGCAACTGGGGGAGCCGCAACTGGGGGAGCCGCGGACGCGTCAGCCGCCGAGGGGGGCGGCTGACCACCGCGTTGACCCTCCGGTCCCGCTCGGCCCGGCGCTGCTCGTCGGCCTCCCGGGCCAGCGTGACCTCGTGGTTAATGAACGGATTCATGAGATCCCCCCGGTATTTCGCTGACCTGACCTAACCGAGAATGCGTCTAAGAGCCCCGCCCCCACATTGGGCAACCGCCCACACCCGCTCCTAGACCCGCGATCCCGCATCCGCCCCGCCTGGCGTCGCCCCCGCGATCCCGCATCCGCCCCCGCCAGGAGTCACCCCCGCGATGCCGCATCCGCCCCCCCGCCTGGCGTCGTCCCGCGATGTCCCGCGGGTGTGCCCCTCTGCGGTACGCGTCGGGCCCGCGGGGCGAGTGGTGCTCATGATGCGCCTGGCTCCACCTCGCCGTAACCCCGAAGTAGCTCCCCGAGGGGTGACAAACGGCATGGATGGAGCATCAATGCCGCAATCGCGACATCGATGGAGCATCAATGTCGTTTGCCGGGAGCGGATCAGGGCCGAGCCGGTTACGGGTGTGAACTGCAGTACGGATGAGGCAATTGAGGTCAGGGTCTCCAGGCCGGCCCGCGTCCCGGGGCCGGCCCCGGGACGCGGAGCCGCTACCGGTCAAGCTGAGGGAGCCGCTACCGGTCAGCGGAGGCAGGCGGGTCGCTGAGGAGGCCGGCTCGCTCGGCGGTGGCGGCGGCCTGGGCCCGGCCGCTGACGTTCAGCTTGCGCAGGATGTTGCTGACGTGCACGCTGGCCGTCTTGGGGCTGATGTACAGCTCGGCGCCGATCTGGGCGTTCGTCCGGCCGGCCGCGAGCAGCCGCAGCACCAGCAGCTCCCGGGTGGTCAGCCCGTAGTCCGGGCCGGGAGGGCGCGGCGGGGCGCCGTCATCGAGCGTGATCCGGGCCCGCAGGGCCAGCGCGCGGATCTCGGCCAGCAGCGGTGCGTGCTCCTTGGCCATCGCGGCCGCCCGGCCACCGACATGGCCGCCAGCAGTGCCCCGGCCTGCGGCCCGCCGCCGCTCACCCGGGCGGCCAGCAGCTCGGCCAGCCGGGGCGGCAGCCCGCCGGCCCCGCCCGTCCCGTCACCGGCCAGGGCGCCGGCGACCAGCTGCTCGGTGAAGAACGGGTTACCCTCGCCGCGGGCGTAAAGGCCGGGCCACGCCTCCGGCGCCAGCTGCCCCCCGGACAGCGCGGTGACCTGTTCGGCTATCTCGTCACGGCTCAGCGGGCCGAGCCGGATCTCGTCGGAGTGGCCACGTCCTCGATGACGACGGTAAGCCTGCCCGGGCGCGCGGCCGCGGCCAGCAGCTCGGCCACGCCGGAGAACATCCGCTCGCGCTGGCCCCGCGCCCGGCCGGGCCCCCTCGACGGCGGGCGGCGGCAGGTGGGGGAGCAGCCGCGCTGCCTCGGCCTGCGCGTATGGCGGGATCGCGGCCAGCGCGCCGGCCAGCAGGGCGCCGTCACCGATCCGGCTGAGCGCGTCGAGGGCCTCGGTCACCGGCAGGAACGGGAGCTTCTCGGCCAGCGGCAGGCAGGCCCCCCAGACCCGGGGCGTGTCCTGCAGGCCTTCGGTCACGAACCGGGTCTTGCCGATGCCGGCGTCGCCCGCCACGAGTACCAGGCGCGATCCGCCGTCGAGGGCGGCGCGCAGGCCGGCCAGCTCGCGCTCCCGGCCGGCGAACACGCCCATCACCCGAGGATAGGCCGGGAATCAAAACGGCGGATCAAATGCCGGGCGGTGCCGCGGTACGACGGATTGCCATGGTCGCCCCCACTCCCTCCAGCGCCGGCTGACGGGTGCTGACAGGCCCGTCATCTGCCATGCGCGGGAAGCAACCCACGGGGAACAGCTCGGCCCGGGCTGTCCTCGTCCTTCGGTACCGCGGCAAGCTCGTCAGGCAGGGTGACCATCCGCCCGGCCCGGCTAGCCAGGGAACGACTGGCCGGCAAGCCAGCGTTACCCCAGCGTGCCGTGCCGCGAGCCCGTCCCGCCCGGCAAGATCCACGCCCTAAGACCATCGGCCGGCGATGTCACCTCGGTGTAGATGATGTGGAGGCCGTGTGGAGACCCCGCTGTCAGGCCTCGCCGATCGCGGCCGCGACGATCTCGCGGGCCTGGTCCTGGATGGCGGCCAGGTGCTCGGGACCGCGGAAGGACTCGGCGTACAGCTTGTAGACGTCCTCGGTGCCGGAAGGGCGGGCGGCGAACCAGCCCGACGCGGTGACGACCTTGAGCCCGCCGATCGGGGCGCCGTTGCCCGGCGCGGTGGTCAGCCTCGCGGTGATCTCCTCCCCGGCCAGCTCGCGCGCGGAGACCTGGTCCGGCGACAGCTTGCCGAGCGCCGCCTTCTGCTCCCGGCCGGCGGCGGTGTCGATGCGGGCGTAGGCGGGATCGCCGTACCGGGACGTCAGTTCCCGGTACCGTGCCGACGGCGACTGCCCGGTCACCGCGGTGATCTCCGCGGCGAGCAGGGCCAGGATGATCCCGTCCTTGTCGGTGGTCCAGACCGAGCCGTCACGCTGCAGGAACGACGCCCCGGCGCTCTCCTCGCCGCCGAAGGCCACCGACCCGTCCAGCAGGCCGGGCACGAACCACTTGAACCCGACCGGGACCTCGAGCAGCGGGTGGCCCAGGCCCTCCGCCACCCGGTCGATCATCGAGGAGCTGACCAGGGTCTTGCCCCCGGCCGCCGTCACGGGCCAGCCGTCCCGGTGCCGGTACAGGTAGTCGATGGCGACCGCGAGGTAGTGGTTGGGGTTCATCAGGCCGGCGTCGGGGGTCACGATCCCGTGCCGGTCCGCGTCGGTGTCGTTCCCGGTCGCGACCGCGAACTCGTGCTGGCGGCGGATCAGGCTGGCCATCGCGGACGGCGAGGAGCAGTCCATCCGGATCTTGCCGTCCCAGTCCAGCGTCATGAACCGGAAGGTGGCGTCGACGGCGGGGTTGACGACGGTCAGGTCCAGGCCGTAGCGGTCGCCGATCTCGCCCCAGTAGGCCACGCTGGCCCCGCCGAGCGGGTCGGCGCCGATGCGCACCCCGGCCGCGCTGATCGCGGCCATGTCCACCACCTGGCCGAGCGCGGCCACGTAGCTGCCGAGGAAGTCGAACGTGCCGGTGGTGGCGGCCGCGGCCGCCTGGGCGTACGGGACCCGGCGGACCCCCTTGAGCCCGTCGGCCAGCAGCTCGTTGGCCCGGTCCTGGATCTGCCGGGTGATGTCGGTGCCGGCCGGCCCGCCGTCCGGCGGGTTGTACTTGAAGCCGCCGTCCGGCGGCGGGTTGTGCGACGGGGTGACCACGATCCCGTCCGCCTGCGGTCCCGGGCCGGATGCGTTATGGGCCAGGATCGCGCGGGAGACCGCCGGGGTCGGGGTGTACCCGTCGCGGGCATCCACCAGCACCGTGACCTCGTTGGCGGCCAGCACCTCAAGGGCGCTGACCTGGGCCGGCTCGGACAACGCGTGCGTGTCGGCGCCGAGGTACAGCGGCCCGCTGATGCCCTGGGCGGCGCGGTACTCGCAGATCGCCTGGGTGGTGGCGAGGATGTGATCCTCGTTGAACGTCGCCGTGAACGCCGACCCGCGGTGCCCGGAGGTGCCGAACGACACCCGCTGCGCGACGTCGCCGGGATCGGGGTGCACCGAGTAGTACGCGGTCACCAGCTTCGCGACGTCCACCAGGTCTTCAGCGGCCGCGGGCTGCCCCGCACGCGGATCTGTCATGCGGTCATCCTGGCACGCCGGGCAGGCGCGGGAAACGCCTGCCCGGCTCGTGCGGTCAGGACGGGAGGTACTGCTTCCCGTCGTAGGTGTTGGTGAAGACGCTCGGCGCGACGGCCGGCGCGGACACCGTGTCGATGGGACGGACGAACGCGGGCGGCGCCGGATTCGGCAGCGAGCTGGTCGCGCCCAGCGGGGCGTAACCGGCGCCCGAGATCGCGTTGCCGCAGATCACGTCGTTCCGGCCCACGTCGGAGACGCCCGCCTGGTAGCCGACCACCGGGCTGGAGCTGGTCCAGCCGGTCAGGTTGGCGTCCGCCGAGGGCTTCCCGCCGGGGTACCCGTTGCCGTTCTTGATCACGTTCCAGCAGGCCTCGTCGCGGGTCGCCGGGCCGGCCGACTTGGCGCAGGTCGGGTCGTAGTTGAACAGCCCGATGCCGATGTCGTTGCCGGTCAGCGTGTTCCTGGTGATGGTGGCCCGGTGGACCAGGGACGAGCCGCAGCCGCCGAACACCAAGATGCCGGCCGACGACGCCCCGCCCGGGCCGGTGTAGTTGTTACCGGATACGGTGCTGCCGGTCACCGATCCGGTCGCGCCGTTGGCGAGCTCGATGCCGTTCTGCGCGATGGCTGCCGTGGGGCCGGCCCCGGCGACGGTCACCCGGCTGATCGCGGCGGTGGACCCGTCGCCTTTCACGGTGATCCCGTTCTTCTGGTAGCTCTCGATGATGTCCCGGCTGAGCGTGGCGTGACCGACCTGGCTCGTCGAGGAGTTCCCGACCTCGACGCCCACGCCGCCCTGGCAGCCGCTCAGCGGGCTGACCGCCCCGGCCTTCTCAACCGTCGAGCCGGTCAGGGAGAGCGAGGCGCCCCCCTCGACCAGCACGTCGTACAGGCTGTCGTAACAGACGCTGCCCGGCCAGTTGCCCTTGATGGTGAGGTTGCTGACGGTGACCTTCACCCCGGTGGTGTTGCCGCCGCCGGCCTTGGCCGCGCAGACCTCGAGCACCGACTGCGGCGTCTGCACCTTGTTGGCGCCGTCGGTGGCCTGGCAATTCGTGGTGGACAAGCCCTTCAGCTGGTTATTGCCCACGGCCGCCGGAAGCTTGATCGTGGCGTCGCCCTGGCTGGCCGCGACCGGCGCCCGGGTGACGGTCAGGCTCTTGATGATTGTCACCTGCTCGGCGTACATGCCCGGGCAGACGTCAACCACCGGGACCTTGCCCGGATGCTGGCTCTCGTAGTTCTCCGCGGCGGTGACTGCCGCCTGGACCGTGCTGTAGCCGGCGGTGGCGCAACTGGTGTTGGCGCTCGCCGCCGCGCCATTGGGCG
>JAICWX010000354.1 GCA_025934635.1 Streptosporangiaceae bacterium
AAGGTCACCCCGACGGCGCCCGCCTTCACCAGCTACCGCCCGGCTAAGTACCTCCGCCCCTTCAACCTGTTCCCGCAGTTCAGCAAGCCGCCGCTGCCGTTCGCCAAGCAGTAGCCCGGCTCAACGGCCCGGGTGGCCCGCCCCGGTGACGGCGGCGCGCCACCCGGCCTCGGCCTCTCCCATGGGAGTGGTCGGGGGACCCTGGACGAACGGCCAGATCTCCTCGGCGATGCCCCGCCAGTCCGCGGTCGCGGACAGCTCGCCGAGGAGCGCGAACAGCCCCAGGTTGATGCGCTGCAGGATGACGTAGGACCGGGGAATCTGCACATAGTCGGCCAGCGGACTCCGGAAATCGAAGAAACGCCTGGTCACGGCCGTGGCATACGCCCCCGTCATGGTCCGCGGTCCGCGCTCCCGGACCGTGTCGTAGAACACCGCCATGTGCTCGACGATCATGTCGGTGGGCAGCGGGGCGCCCGGCATCAGGAACCCCGCGTCCTCCATGGCCCGGCGGAAGGTCTCCGGGTCCTCGTCGACGCACAGGTGCTTGACCATCGCCACCAGCGGCTGGAGTTCCTCCTCGGTGAAGTACTTGACCAGGCCGAAGTCCAGGAACGTGACCCGGCCGCCGCCGTGGAACAGGTAATTGCCCGGATGCGGGTCGCCGTTGAAGGCGTGCGCCTCGTACAGGCTGCGGAACACGAAGCGGTAGATGGTCTCGGCGGCCAGGTCCCGCTCGGCCTGCGACCAGGTCGCCAGCTCGGCGAACCGCGCGCCGTCGGCCAGCTCGCTGGTCACCACGCGCCGGGTGGACAGCTCGGGCACGATGTCAGGCACACCAATGGTCGGGTGGCCCGCGTAGTAGCGGGCGAACATCTGCTGGTTCCGCGCCTCCCGCCGGTAGTCGAGCTCCTCGGTCACCCGCTCCCGCAGCTCGGCCAGCAGGGCGTCGACGTCCTGCATGGGCGCGGTGATCTTCAGCATCCGGCGCAGCAGGGCCACGTTGCCCAGGTCGGCCTCGATGGTCTCGGCGATGCCCGGGTACTGCACCTTGACCGCGACGGCACGGCCGTCGCGGGTGATCGCGCGGTGGACCTGGCCGATCGACGCGGCCGCGATGGGATCGGGGTCCCAGGTGGCGAAGACCTGCTCCGGCGGCCCGCCCAGCTCCTCGGCGATGACCTGCGCGGCCAGCTCCGGGCTCATCGGCGGCACGCTGTCCTGGAGCCGGCTCAGCGTCCGCCGGGCGGCCGGGGACAGGCCGTCGTCGATGTAGCTGGCCATCTGGCCCAGCTTCATCAGCACGCCCTTCATCGTCCCCAGGGTGACGGCGACGTCCTCGGCGGTCTGCAGGGCCAGGTCGTTCCGCAGCGCCTGGCGGTGCTCGCCCGCGCTGGCGAACAGCCGGGGCGCGCTGGTCGCGTAGCGCGCCCCGCCGCGCGCGGCCAGCCGCAGCGCCATCATCCCGCGCTCGAGCCGCAGGCTCCGGGCTCGCGCCCGGACCGCCTGCCCCCGCCGTCCCCGGCCGCGGACAAGCACGAGCGCCGCGACCGACAGCCCGCCGGCGCCGGCCGCGACGGCCAGGCGCCTCCTCTTCACGCCTGTTCTCCTCATGACCGCGCCGCCGCGCGCATCCGCACGGCGATCCGCTGCCGGGCCTCCAGCACCCCCGGCTCACCCAGGAAGACCGCGTCGAGCACGCCGAGCGCCTGGCGGATCTCGGTCCGCCGCTGTTCGGTCAGCGGGGCAGGCGCCGGGAAGCCGTACAGGTCGATGGCCCAGCCGGGCAGCGACGCCAGCGCGGCGTCCCTGATGTCCTGCCACAGCTCGGCGATGTCCTCGTCCAGGCCGGGCGGGTCGAGCAGGTAACCCATCGACTCCGCCGCGGCGGGCGTAAGGCGCAGGTCCGGGCGGACGCCCTCGATGTACCGCCCGAGCGCGGCCACGCTGTCCGGGATGATCTCACGCGGCACCCCGAGCAGCTCGGCCGCGACCGCCATCTCCGCCACGTAGGCGTCGGCGTCGGCCTCCGTCAGCGGCGTGCCGAACAGGGCGCCGGCGGCCAGGCCGGAATCCACCAGGGCGGCGTGCACCCACAGCAGCAGCGCGGGGTCACCCGCCTCGTACGGCAGGCCGGTCACCGTATCGACCCCGCGGACGTGCTCGTGAATGGCGCGGACGCGCTGGGCGACCCGCCGGGCGCTGGCCCGGTCCCCGAACGTGACCGTGACCTCGTAGGCGGAGGTCGCCGCGAGCCGGCCGACCGGGTCGGTCCGCCAGTCGCTGTGCTGGTCGACGCCGGCCATGGCCAGCGGGTGCAGCGCCTGCATCAGCAGCGAGCGCAGCCCGGCGACCGGCGCGGACAGGTCGGTGCTGACCCGCCAGGTCACGCTGCCGGGACCGAAGTACCCGTCGTCTTCCGGCCCGACCGGGACGGCGGCGGCGTACGCCGCCGCGGACCGCTCGACCAGGCCCGCGGCGGCGGCGTAGGCGTCGGCGGTCATGACCGCAGCCCCGCGAACAGGTCGTCCTCGGGTAGCGGCGACCCCGTGGTGTCGCGGGCCCGGATGAAGCTCTCCCGGCCGAAGGTGGCCTCGGAGACCTCCGGCGGGATCTTGCTGAACCACGACTCGCCGCCGATCTGGCTGCCGTGCGCGAACAGGGCCTCGCGCTTGCGGGGGAGTACCGCCCGGATGTCGACGGTGGTGGTGATGCGCTGCTCGGACTCCAGCCCGCGCCGCATCCGCTCCGGGTCGGGCTCCTCCCAGTCGGGCACCTCGGCGCCCAGCTCGCGCAGCGCGTCCCAGATCTTGCGCCAGTCGCTGCCGCGCATCGCGCTGAGGTAGAGCTTGGCCAGGCTGCTGCCGGGCACCCCGGCGCTGGCCGCGAACGCCGCCTGGGCGGCCCGGCTCGCGTGCACGTGATCGGGATGCTGGTACGGCCCCTGATCGTCGTAGGTGACCAGCACCTGCGGGCGGTACCGGTCGATCAGGCCGGAGATCCGCGCCGCCACGTCCGCCTCGGCGATGTTGCAGAAGGCGTCGGCCCGGTCCTTGTAGTCCCATTCCACCATGCCGGAGTCGTGATACCCGAGCAGTTCGAGGTCGGTCACCCCCAGGATCGTGCAGGCCTCGCGGAGCTCGGCCAGGCGCTGCCCGGCCACCGCCTTCTCGTCATGTCCGTTCTGCCCGGGCTTGACCCCGCCGGGCGCGTCCCCGAACTCGCCATTGGTACACGTCACGACCACAGTCCGGATGCCCTGGGCGGAGTAGGTCGCCAGCACGCCGCCCGTGCTCGACGCCTCGTCATCGGGATGTGCGTGTACCGCCATCATCGTCAGCTTTTCTGCCATGATCCCAGACTGCCCGACGCGCTGGCCTGCTTCGAACGCGGGTAGCCAGGGAGAAAGGA
Source organism: Streptosporangiaceae bacterium (assembly GCA_025934635.1). Next base: position 3,412 of record JAICWX010000354.1, read on the forward strand.
GAACGCTGGAGAGACGCCCGGGCAACGGGGCCGCGGTCGTCGGCTGCGAGGGGTGCTAGCGGGAGCTGTCCGGCCGGCCGGTGAGGGCTTCCGGATGCATCCGGCTGTAGTGCTGGGTCAGCACCGCGCTGGCCTGGCCTGGGCGGTAGGCCATGGTGCGGCCGCACACATCGCAGCGCGTCACGGGAAGCCGGGTAACCGTCACCGGGAAGCGGGCTGATTCTGACTTGCTCATTGGTATACATCATGCCAGATATCAAGGGCCGCTTCATCTCCCCCCGGAATCTGGGCGACACGCGCCGGATGTCCCGGTCCTGCCGCGGTCCGGTCAGCAGACTTGAACCATGCACCCAGAGCTCGCGGACCTTGACCTGCCCGAGCCCGACGCGCTGCCCCTGCCCGGCCTGGCCGGCGTGCGGGATATCAAGGGCAGGATCGGCGTGTGGCGCGCGCTGCTCGACCGGCCGCTCACGTCCTACTATCTCGTGCTCGGCATCACCATCTTGCTGCTCGGGCTCGGCCTGGTCATGGTGCAGTCGACCGGCTCGGTGGCGGACCTGGCCGCCGGGCTCAGCCCGTACTCCGATTTCAAGAAGCAGCTGCTGGGAGCGGCGGTCGGCCTGCCGCTGATGTGGGTGGCGGCGCGCTCGTCCCCCCGGCTGTTCCGGGCCCTGGCCTACCCGCTGGTCGCGGTCGCGGTGGTCGGGCTCGGCCTGACGCTCATCCACGGCGTCGGGGTCTCGCAGAACGGCGCGTCGCGGTGGATCAACCTCGGCGGGCAGCAGGTCCAGCCGTCCGAGATCGCCAAGATCGCCCTGGTGATATGGGGCGCCGACCTGCTGGCCCGCAAGGAGAAGCTCGGCCAGCTGGCCGACTGGCGGCACATTCTCGTGCCGCTCATGCCCGGTGCGGGCCTGCTCTGCCTGCTCGTGATGACCGGTGACGACCTCGGCACCACGTTCATCCTGCTGGTCATCTTCCTCGCGCTGCTGTGGGTCATCGGCACTCCCGGGCGGGTCTTCAGCGGCCTGCTGATCCTGATGGCCCTGGCCATGATCCTCATGATCGTCTCGGCCAAGTACCGGTTCGAGCGCCTGACCGGCTTCATCAACCCCACCGGCAGCATCACCGGCGCGAACTGGCAGGGCGTCCACGGCAAGTACGCCCTGTCCTCGGGCGGCGTCTTCGGCGTGGGCCTCGGCGCCAGCGGGGAGAAGTGGGGCTACGTGCCGGAGTCCACCACCGACTTCATCTTCGCCATCATCGGCGAGGAACTCGGGCTGGTCGGGACGCTGTGCGTGACCTTCCTGTACGGCGGGCTGGCCTTCGCCGGGCTCCGGATCGCCCGGCGCGCACCGGATGTCTTCTGCCGGCTGGGCGCCGCCGCCATCACGGCGTGGATCGTCATGCAGGCCACGGTCAACATCGGCGCGGTGATCGGCGTCCTGCCGATCACCGGGGTCCCGCTTCCGCTGGTCTCGGCCGGGTTGTCGTCCTTGCTGGTGACGATGATCGGGCTGGGCATGCTCATGTCGTTCGCCCGGCTGGAGCCCGGCGCGCGCGAAGCTTTGGCCGCACGTGGCCCCGGCTGGCCGCTGCGCGTTCTAAGCTGGCTCGGTCTATCAAAGCGCCGAAGATAGAAGAGCGGCGCCACTGGAGCGGGACGAGGCATGAGGGTACTGCTTGCCGGCGGCGGGTCCGCCGGTCACATCGAACCAGCGCTGGCGCTGGCCGACGCGTTGCGCCGGATTGACCCCGGCGCCGAAGTGACCTGCCTGGGCACCGAACGCGGCCTGGAGACCCGGCTGATCCCGCTCCGCGGGTATCCGCTGGAGCTCATCCCGGCCGTGCCGATGCCCCGGTCGGTCACGCCCAGGCTGCTCACGGTGCCCGGCCGGCTGGCCGGCGCCATCAACGCCGCCGCCGCCGCGCTCGACCGGACCAGGGCACAGGTGCTCGTGGGCTTCGGCGGGTACGTCGCCACGCCCGCCTACCTCGCGGCCCGGCGGCGCCGGGTACCGATCGTGGTGCACGAGGCCAACCCGAAACCGGGCCTGGCCAACCGGCTCGGCGCCCGGTTCACCACGCACGTGTTCACCGGTCACCCGGATACCGTGCTGCGGAACGGCAAGTACCTCGGCATCCCGATCAGGCGCGAGATCGCCGAGCTGGACCGGCTGGGGCTCGGTGACAAGGCCCGCGCGCACTTCGGCCTCCGTCCCGACATGCCCGTGCTGCTGGTGACCGGCGGATCGCAGGGAGCGCGGTCACTGAACGCCGCGGTCTTCGGGGCCGCGGACTCGCTGCGCGAGGCGGGCGTCCAGGTCCTGCACATCATCGGCCCCCGCAACGGCCATGACGCGCCGGTCACGAAGAGGGGGGAAGGGGAGGCGGGTGGGGTGCCCTACGTGGCGGCCCCTTACATCGACCGGATGGATCTCGCCTACGCGGCCGCGGATTTCGCGCTGTGCCGGGCGGGCGCCATGACCTGCGCCGAGCTCACCGCGGTCGGCTTGCCGGCCGCCTACGTGCCGCTCCCCATCGGCAATGGCGAGCAGCGGCTGAACGCGCTGCCGATCGTGCAGCGGGGCGGCGGCATGCTGGTGACCGACGCCGACCTGACCCCCGGGTGGATCCGCGACACGCTGCTGCCGGTGCTGGTCAACATCGACCAGGTGGCGGACATGTCGGAGGCGGCCGCATCACTCGGGCGCGGTGACGCGGACCGCTGGCTGGCCGAGGCCGTCGTCAGCGTCCTGAACGAGGTCCCGGCCGATGGCGGCTGAGACCGGGGCGCCGGTGCCCGCCGCCCGGCTCGGCCGGGTGCACTTCGCCGGCATCGGCGGGGCAGGCATGTCCGGTATCGCGCGGATCATGCTGGCCCGGGGCATCAGCGTCTCCGGCAGCGACGCGAAGGATTCGGCCCTGCTCGGTGAGCTGCGGGCGCTCGGCGCCAGCGTGCACATCGGGCACGCGGCGGGCAACCTGGGTTCCCTCGGCCCCGGCGACACCCTGGTGGTGTCGAGTGCCATCCGGCCGGACAACCCGGAACTGGCCGAGGCGACCCGGCGCGGGCTCCGGGTCCTGCACCGCGCCGCGGCGCTGGCCTCGGTCATGGCGGGCCGGCGGGTGATCGCGGTCGCGGGAACGCACGGCAAGACCACCACCACGTCCATGCTCACCACGGTGCTCAGGGAATGCGGCGCCGACCCGGGCTACGCCATCGGCGGGATCCTCACCGAGACGGGGCTCGGCGCGGAGGACGGGTCCGGCCTGGACTTCGTCGCCGAGGCGGACGAAAGCGACCGGTCATTCCTGATGCTCTCGCCCGACGTGGCGCTCATCACCAACGTCGAGGCCGACCACCTGGACAACTACGAGAGCCTGGCGGACATCCAGGCGACGTTCACCACGTTCGGCCGGCAGGTCACCAGCATGGTGCTGACCTGTGCCGACGACCCGGGCGCGGAGACAGTCGCGGCGCGCCTTGATCCCTCCCGCGTCCGCCGGTACGGCGAGTCCCCGCACGCCGACTACCGGCTCCTCGACGTGGCGCCCCGCGGGATGGCGATCGGCTTTACCGTGGCGGCTGACCGCAGCCCGTTCGGTGAAGTCTTCGCCCAGCTGACGGTAGACGTGCCGGGGCACCACAACGCCCTGAACGCCACCGCGGCCTTCGCCGCCGCCGTCGAGCTCGGCTTCGCGCCGCCCCGGGTGGCCGCGGCCATCGCCGCCTACCGGGGCGCGCAGCGCCGGCTGGAGCTCAAGGGCGAGGCGCGCGGCGTGCGGGTGCTCGACAGCTACGCGCACCACCCCACCGAGCTCGCGGCCGACCTGCGCGCGGCCAGGGACATCACGACCGAAGCCGGCAAGGGCCGGGTCATCGCGATCTTCCAGCCGCACCTGTTCAGCCGGACCAGGATCTTCGCGGCCGAGTTCGGCGCCGCGCTCGGGCTGGCCGATGAGGCCGTCGTGCTCGACGTGTACGCCGCCCGGGAAGATCCGGAGCCCGGCGTCAGCGGCCAGCTCATCGTGGACGCCGTCCCCGGCGGGCGCGGCCGGTTCGTGCCGGATCCGGCCCGGGCCGCCGCCGTGATCGACGCGATCGCCGAGCCCGGCGACCTGGTGCTGACCATGGGAGCCGGGGACATCACCACCCTCGGCCCGCGGCTGCTCGAGACCCTGCGGGGTCCGAGAGAGTGACCACTCCCAGCGGCATCACCAGAGAGGACGCCTCCTCTCCCGGTGAAGCCGCTGGTGACAGTCCGACTTCTGCGGCTAATGCGGGACACCGGTCTCGCTGGGCCCGCAGCCCTCTCCAGTGGCGGGTGGCGTTCTTCGCGCTCCTGGCGGCCGGCGTCATCGTCGTCGCGGGGTGGGTCGTGTTCGAATCGCCGCTGCTCGCCGTCCGCTCGGTGACGGTCAGCGGGACGCACCTGGTGACCAGGTCCGAGGTCATCGCGGCGGCGGGGGTCGAGCCGGGCACGTCGCTGATCCGCGTGAACACCGCGCAGGCCGCCGCGCGGATCGCCATGGTCAGGCCGGTCCGCAGCGCGCAGGTCACCCGGTCCTGGCCCGACCGGGTGACGATCGCGGTGAAGGAGCGGGTCCCGGCGCTGAACCTGACGGCGCCCGGCGGGGGATACGACCTGATCGACGGGGACGGCGTGGTGGTGCGGTGGTCCGACCGCCGTGCCCCGGGCCTGCCGCTCTACCTCACCGCGGTCCCCGTCACCGCCCTGCGCGGCAATCCGGACCTGGCCGCGGCCGCCGCCGTCCTCGGCGAGCTTCCGGCCTCGCTGCGCCGGTCCGTGGTCTCGGTCACCGCGCCGGACCCGGATCAGGTCACCCTGGGGCTGGCCGTTGCCAAGGACCGGGTGACCGTGGTGTGGGGCGGCACCGACCGGGCCGCGGCCAAGGCCGGGGAGCTTGCTGTTCTCATGCGGTCCCGGATGAGCTACTACGATGTGAGCGCGCCGGGATCTGTCCTGGCCAGGTAACCAGGCCCGGCGATCCGCGACATGCTGACCGCTTCCGCGTGGTTAGTTGACCCGGGTGCCGTCCGACCCTACTGTCCGTATCAATCGTGCGGAAGGTAAAAACTCTAAATCTTAACCTGAAGGTGAAGCCTGATGGTGACTGATCATTGCCCTGGCGGCAAATTCAGGGAGGTATCGAAAAACGCCTCCTGCCTGCCGGGACGGCAGAAGTAATAACGAGCGGAAAGGTACCCTCCTCGTGGCAGCACCGCAGAACTATCTGGCGGTTATCAAGGTCGTCGGAATCGGCGGTGGCGGCGTCAACGCCGTCAATCGCATGATCGAAGAGGGGCTCAAGGGCGTCGAGTTCATCGCGATCAACAC
>JAICWX010000024.1 GCA_025934635.1 Streptosporangiaceae bacterium
ATCCCGACGGCGCGTGGATCAGGAACTGGCTCTCCCTGCACGGCTTCCACGAGGCCTCCCGCGGCCAGCTCCGCCGCCAGGTCGCCACCCAGCTCACCCGGTAAGGTCCCCTGCAGCTCGCATGTCACCCTCCGGCGAGGCATCCGGAATTCGACATCCGCGACTTCCACTCAGCCGTTCTCGACCACGGCTCCCTGCCGCTACCGGTGCTCCGCCAGGTCGTGGCGGAGTGGGGCCGCGTCAGTAAGCCTGCCCCGGGAGGATCACCGGCCCGACGCCGCGGATGGTCTGGGAACGAGCCCTGGCCAGTAGTTCGTGTGCAGCCTGCTGGCCGGTCTCGCCGGTCTTCGACATCCGGGCCGCGATCAATCCCGCCACTAGCGGCGTCGAGAAGGACGTTCCGCTCCAGCGAGCCATGCCATGGAACTCCCGCCACTGGCCTGCGTTCGGCGGCTCGGTGCACAGATACTGCCCGTCGGCAAAGGCGTTGACAAGACCTTCACCAGGCGCAAAGACGTCTACCCATGGCCCGTAATTACTCCACGATGCCCTGCCATCCCGATCAGTGTTGAGGCCGCCCACGCCGATAGCCCAGGGGTAGGCAGCTGGCCAGAACGGGCGCCTGGATGAGTCATTTCCCGCCGCGGCTACTAGGACCGTCCCGGCGTGGCTGCGCAGCCGCTCTTCCACGATCTCGAAGCCCAGCAGCGGAAGGTCATTCCTGCTGTTGGTGCCAAATGACAGCGAGATGACCTCCGCGCCCATCTTGAGCGCGTCGGACACCTGCCTGACCAGGTCGGACTCGAAGATCGCGCCTAGCCGAGGGAACGTCTTGCCCACCCACATCTCGGCTCCGGGCGCCATGGTCCGCGCCACGCCGGCGGCAAACGTCCCGTGCCCGGCGTAGGGAAGGATACGGGGCGGGTAGCCGCCGATGGGATTCTCGCTCTCCCCATCGACGCCTGCCAGCCACGCGTGCCTGCCGGCGGCGCCTGGGAGCAGGCCGGTGTCGAGCACGGCCACGAGCACGCCCTCGCCGTCCCGCGGCTCGGCGGAAATGCCGGGGTCGGGCATTGTGATGTCCCGGATCTCCTCCGGTTCCGTGGCCGGACACAGACTGATCGGGCATAGGTAGAGGACGTGATCGGGTGTGGCCACCCCCTCGCCGAGAGCCCGGTCGATGTCACCGCACGCCTCTTCTACGCTCCGGCGTTCGCCGGCGGCGAATTCCAGCCTGGTCAGCCCGCGTATATTGTTGGCATGCGCGACCGGCGCGCCCGATACGACCGCCGCCACGCGGTCAGCGTCGGCGTCACGCACTAGCAGAGTGCGTTCACGGTGGTGATACCTCAGCTCGCCTCGCTCTGCCCAGTCGCTGGGATGCGCCACCGCTCCCTCCAAGCCGTTCATGACATCGGGAATGCCAGAAAGGACCAGGCGGACCTGCGCGTGCAGACGGCTTTGCGGCTCGTTGTGTGTTTCGTTGTCAATCGTCATACCGAGCCCCTTATTTGATCGGCGTCGGAGACTGTCTAGCATTATCGGAGTGACGTCGGGAGATCCTGATACAGAAAAGGTGCCGTCAGAACCGGCCGGTCTCCTGGCGCTCGCTATGGCCCGGCCGCACGATGCCCTGCTCGCCGCGCGCTCCGTGCTGCTAGGGCGCCCGACAGCGTACGACGCCTCGCTGGCCCACCACGCGATCGGGATCGTCTTGCGCGACCACGGGGACCTCCGGGCGGCCGTCGCCGAACTGAGGGAGGGGGCACGGCTGGCCCGCGCATCAGGTCGCCCCGAGCGTGAGGTTGACGTGCAGGCTTCGCTGGGAACAGCTCTCGCGATGACAGGCCGCAGCCAGCAGGGACTGGCCATCCTGGACCAGGCCGCGGCGGCTGCCCGTGGCGGCTCGGCGGGGCGCGTGCTTATGCTGCGTGCCGCGATGCTGTGGGAAATGGGCCGCATCAGGGAAGCGCAAGAGGATCTGAGTCGTGCCCTGCCGTACTTCCGCCGAGCAGGCGACATGGTGTGGGAGGCGCGGTCGCTGATGCTCAGGGCTTTCGTCTTCCTGGGACTCGGCCTCCCGAGGAGGAGCGCCGCGGACTTTGCCCGGGCCGAGGATCTGTTCGCGGCCACGAGCCAGGAGCTTGAATACGCTAAGGCCCGGCATAACCGCGGGCTGGTCGCACTGAGCCATGGTGATCTTCCCGAGGCGCTTGCCTATCTCGACGAAGCAAGTGCCCGCTACGAGGACCTGCACGAAACCCTTCCCGAACTGGCTATCGATCGCTGTACCGTGCTACTGGCCGCCGGGCTGGCCACGGAAGCGGCCGAGGAGACTGGTACCGCACTGATCCGGCTACCTCCGCATGGGGGGATTGCTTACAAGAAGGCCGAGCTGCTGCACGCCGCCGCCACTGCCGCGCTGGCCGCAGGCGACCCGGACCGCGCCAGGCAACGGGCACGTCAGGCGCATCGGTTGTTCCGGACGCAACAGCGGCTGATCTGGGAGGCGCGCGCCAGTCTTGTCCTCGCTGAGGCCAGGTATGCGGTCCGTGAACGTTCTGCTGCCTTGCTTCGCTATGCCGAGGAGGTTGCCGCTCGTCTCGACGCGACCGGAAGCGGCGAGGCGGTGCAGGCGCACCTGCTGGCTGGACGCGTTGCTCTAAGCCAGGGCAAGGTGGTCGAGGCCGGCCCGCACCTGGAACGCGCCGCCAGGTCACGTCGTGGCGGCCCACCGCTGCCCCGGAGCGTGGCCTGGCTGGCTCGCGCCTTGCAGGCAGAAGCCCACGGTAACGCCCGTGCCACTGTCGCAGCCTGCGCCCGTGGCCTCGACGCCCTCGAGGAGCACCAGATGCGGCTCGGGGCTACCGAGTTGCGCGCGTACGGCACCGCGCACGGCGCCGAGCTCGCCACGCTGGCGCAGCGCGACGCGCTCAGGCGCGGCGACGTCCGCCGTCTGCTGTTCTGGAGCGAGCGATGGCGGGCGACCGCGCTGGCCGCCCAGGGCGCGCGGCCGGGCGAGGACAAGGAACTGACGGCCGAGCTTGAGGCCCTGCGCAGCGTGAGCCAGCTGCTCGGAGATACCGAGATGGCCGCCTCGCGGCGGAACGCCCTGGAGCGTGACCGGCGGCGGCTCGAGGCGGAAGTCCAGGCCCGCACGCGCAGGCTGCCGGGCAGCAACCGGCCCGGAGCAGGCCAGTTCGACCTGGACGAGCTCGTTGCCGAACTCGGCCCGGGCACGCTGATCGAGCTCGTCACAGTGGACGGCGTGCTGTACGCGGTCGTTGTGGGGGGCCGGCGGGTGCGCCTGCACACGGTGGGCAGCGTGCCCGAGCGCGAGGTCGAGATGACCCGCTTCGTGCTGCGCCGCCTGGCCCGCGGTCGCGTGCAGCCCGGCGACGAGCTGGCGTTCAAGCACCGGGGCGCCAAGCTGGAGGACTCCCTGCTCGGCGGCGCGGCCGCCGACCTCGGGGACGGGCCGGTCGTGGTCATCCCGCCGGGCCGGCTCCGGGCGGTGCCGTGGACGCTCATGCCGTCGTTGCGCGAGCGCGCCGTGACCGTGGCGCCGTCCGCGGCGACCTGGCTGCGCGCCCGTCGCAGTAAGCCGCCGTCACCGCGGCGTACGGCGCTGGTCGTCGGTCCCGGGCTGGCTAGCGGGGGCGCGGAGATCGAGCCGCTGCGCGCGCGTTATCCCGGGGCGGTGATGCTCGGCCACGGCGGCGCGACATCCCGTCAGGTGCTGACGGCCCTGGACGGCGCCTGGCTCGCCCACATCGCCGCCCACGGCACGTTCCGCGCGGATAACCCCATGTTCTCGTCCATCCTGCTCGACGACGGGCCGCTGACCGTGCACGACTTCGAGCGGCTGGGCCGCGCGCCGTACCAGCTGATACTGGCCGGCTGCGACTCCGGCCTGGCCGCGCCGGTCGGCGCCGACGAGCTCCTCGGCCTGGTGAGCAGTCTGGTCCCGCTCGGCGCGGCCGGGATCGTCGCCAGCATCCTGCCGGTCAACGACCTCGCCGTGGTGCCGCTCATGCTGGCTCTCCACGACGCCCTGCAGCGAGGCGCTCCGCTCGCGGAAGCCCTCCTGGCCGCGCGCCGGGCGGTCGGCGACGACCCGAGCGCCGAGGCGACCGCGCACTCCTTCATGGCTCTCGGCGCCTGACGCCAGGCTGCGTCTAGCGGACCCGGATTCCGTCGATGAGGACGGCCCTCGGCGAGGACAGCACGGCGAGGTCCTCGCGCGGGTCGTCCTGGTAGGTCACCAGCGTCGCCGGGCGGCCCGGCTGGCCGAAGGGCTCGCCGAGGAAGCGGTACCCGGCGGTGGTCGCGGCCCCGAGCGCGGCGGCCGGCGTCAGCCCGTGCTCGGCCAGCAGCGTGATCTCCCGGACGAGGGTGCCCGCGGTGTCGGTCCCGGCCAGGATGGTGACGCCGAGGCGGTGAGCGGCCGGCAGCAGCTCGCCGAGCCGCTCCCGGTAGGCCGCGGCCCGCCGCCGGCGGCCTCGGGCGCGGTGCCGGGCACCGCGAGCACCGCGCACAGGGTCGGCGTCCAGGCCACGCCGGCCGTGGCCATCAGCCGCAGGACGGATTCGTCGACGGCGGTGCCGTGCTCGACCGAGTCGACGCCCGCCCGCACCAGCTGGGTCACGGCGTCCGTGGTCACGTGGGCGGCGACCCGGCCCCCGGCCGCGTGCACGGCGGCGGTCATCGCCTCGACGGCTTCCGGCGAGTAGGTCAGGGACGGCGTCCCGGACGGCTTCCCGCCGGCGACGGGAGGGAAATCCGCGATCACCTTCACCCAGCGGCTGCCGCGCGCCAGCTCGGTCAGCCGCTGCTCCGGGACCCCCTCGGGCAGCAGGGCGGGGAAATAGCGCCCGGCCGGGGCGAGGAACCGCCCGGCGGCCTGCAGCCGCGGCATCCCGGGGCGCAGGCCCAGCCCGAGGACGGACCCGCCCGGGGACCCGGTGTCACGGACCAGGGTGACCCCGGCCGCCGCCCATCCGGCCAGTTCGTCCAGCGTCTGGCCGCCGTCGCGGGCCGCGGGCCCGGGGGCCACGGCGGGATGGGCGTGGGCGTCCACCAGGCCGGGCGCGACGTACCGGCCCGGCAGCGGCTCCGCACCGGGCACCGGCCGCGTGGCCAGGCTGCCGTCGGCGTCGACCCACAGGTCCGACGGCCGGTCGCCGTCCGGCAGCGGCACCGCGTGCACCGACCACGGCATCGGCCTAGATGGCTTCCACGGCCGGGTAGGCCGGCTCCCACATGGCGGCGCGGACCCGTTCGGCCAGCCCGTCGAGCGGGACGTCGGACAGTCCCTCGGCCTGGGCGGCCCGGGCCACGGCCTCGGCGACCGCGGCGGAGACCTCGCGCAGGCTGGTGACGGGCGGCAGCACGGCCGCGCCCGGGCTGGTGACGTCGGCCAGGCCGGCCAGCGCGTTGGCCGCGGCGGCCAGCATGGCGTCGCTGACGCGGCGGGCCCGGGCGACGGTGACGCCGAGCCCGAGGCCGGGGAAGATGAGCGCGTTGTTGGCCTGGGCGACCTGGTACTCGACCCCGCCGTAGGGCACCGGCGGGAAGGGGCTGCCGGTCGCGATGAGCGCCCGGCCCCCGGTCCAGGCGATCAGGTCGGCGGCCTGCGCCTCGGAGCGGGAGGTCGGGTTGGACAGCGGCATGATGACCGGGCGCCCGGCGTGCCGGGCCATCTCGGTGACGATCGCCTCGGAGAACGCCCCCGGCTGGGTGGAGGTCCCGATCAGCATGGTGGGGCGGCTGCGGGTCACCACCTCGGCCAGGCCGATGCGCCCGTCCGCGTCACGCTCCCACCCGGCCACCTCGGCGGCGGTCCGGGCGTACGGCACCTGGAAGTCGCGCAGCGTCCCGGGGTAGCCGTCGGCGAGCAGGCCCTTGCTGCCGAGGGCGTAGAACCGGGTCATGGCCTCGGCCGGGCTGAGCCCGTCGTCGATCATGACCTGCCGCAGCGCGTCCGCGATCCCGATCCCGGCCGTGCCGGCGCCGTGGATCACGATCTTCTGGTCGCGCATCGCCGTGCCGGCCGCCCGGGTGGCGCCCAGCGCGGCGGCCAGCACCACGGCGGCGGTGCCCTGGATGTCGTCGTTGAACGTGCAGTAGCTGCCGGCGTACTTCAGCAGGATCCGGCGCGCGTTGGCGGCGCCGAAGTCCTCCCAGTGCAGCATCGCGTGCGGGAACAGCTTGGCCGCGGTCCGGACGTAGGCGTCGATCAGCCGGTCGTACCGCTCGTCCCGGATCCGCGGGTGGCGGGCGCCCAGGTACATGTCCTCGGCCAGCAGGGCCTCGTTGTCGGTCCCGGTGTCCAGCACCACCGGGATGACCCGGCGCGGATGCAGCCCGGACGCCGCGGTGTAGACGGCCAGCTTCCCGTCCGCGATCGCGATGCCGCCCACGCCCCAGTCGCCGATGCCCAGGATGCCCTCGGAGTCGGTGGCGACGATCAGGTCGACCTCGTCGGCGCCCAGCCCGTAGTTGCGGAAGGCCGTCTCCACCTGATCGGGACGATCCACCGACAGGTACACCCCGCGCGGTCGGCTGAACTCCAGGCTGTACCGCTCGATCACGGTCGCCACCGTCGGGGTGTACACGATCGGCAGCATCTCGTGGATGTGCTCGGCCAGCAGCCGGTAGAACAGGACCTCGTTGCGGTTCCGGATCTGGCCCAGAAGCAGGCTCTTGGCCAGGTCGTCCGGCTGGCGCAGGTACTGCGCGTAGACCCGGCGCAGCTGTCCCTCCATCGTCGAGACGCCCCCGGGCAGCAGCCCGGTGAGCCCGAGCGCCTCCCGCTCGGCCAGCGTGAACGCGGTGCCCCGGTTCAGCATCGGCGACGAGAGCACCGCGCTGCCCCGCAGCCGGACCCGCGCTACGGCGCCGGTCTGGTCGAGCTCGAACGGACGATCTGGCATTGGGTCACCTCGTGTCCGGGCCAACGTGCGTGTGCCAATCAGTAACACATGACGCACCCGTCGCGCACCGGGGAGCCGACGATGCGATGCCAGGGACCGTTGCTCAGTCGAACGACGGCTTGCGGTCGCGGCTGCGCTTGAGCTCGAAGAAGCCGTCGGTCGCGGTCACCAGGGCCACCCCGTCGTACAGCCGCCCGGCCGCCTCGCCGCGCGGCGCGGGCGTGATGACCGGGCCGAAGATGGTGTTCCCGGCGATGCGGATGACGGGGGTGCCGACGTCGATGCCCACCTGGTCGAAGGCCTCGTTGTGCGAGTCCTTGATGAGCTGGTCGAGCTCGTCGCTCCCGGCGGCGGAGACCAGCGAGGCGGGCAGGCCGACCTCGGCCAGGGCCTCGGGGATCACCTGCGTGTCCTCCCGGCGGCCCTGATCGTGGAACCGGGTGCCGATGGCGGTGTACAGCGGCCCGAGGATGCCGGTGCCGCTGTGCTGGGCCGCGGCCGCGACCACGCGGATCGGCCCCCACGCCTTCTTCATCCCCTCTAGGTACTCCTCGGTCAGGCCCTTGCCCTCATGCTGGATCAGGTTGAGGTAGGCCAGGGACATGATCCGCCAGTCGGTGCGCACCGGCCGGACCTTCTCGACCTCCAGCATCCAGCGGGAGGTGATCCAGGCCCAGGGGCACAGCGGATCGAACCAGAACTGCACGTCTTCTTTTTCCGCCTGTTCCGTCACGACCGCGCCAACCGGCGCCGGCCCGCTGGTATTCCCCGGCCCGGCGGCGGTGCCGCGCCGTCAGGACCCCGCGCCGCCGGACAGGATGAACCCGGTGATGGCCGCGGCCACGTCGCGGTGGACGGTCTCGTTCAGGATGTCGTGGCGGGCGCCGGGGAACTCGGCCAGGCGCGCCCGCTTCAGCCGGGCGGACCACTGCCGGGCATGCTCGGCCGGCACCACCGGGTCCGCCGAGCCGTGCACGAACAGGACGGGCAGCGTCACCTGCCCGAAGCCGGCGGCCAGCTCATCCCAGGCCGCGGGGAGCACGTCGGCCAGGCTGCGGGCGCCGGCCGCGCTGGTGAACGCGAGCGGGTCGTAGGTCAGCTCGTCCAGGTAGAAAGGGTCAGCGGACAGGTCGGCCGGGTCCAGGGCCAGTTCCGGGGCGCCGTCCTCGCCCAGCGCGAGCACCCAGTCCAGCGGGGATACCGCCGCGCCGGACAAGATGAGCCCCGCGTACCGGCCGGGGTCGCGGACCGCGGACACCGCGGCGGCCGCCGCCCCGAGCGAGTGCCCGGCCAGCCAGACGGGCCGTCCCGGCTGCGCCGCCTCGGCGATCGCCGTCAGCCGGCGGCCGTTCTCGACGAGGTCGTCGACCGACCGGATCACGGCCCGGTCGCCCTCGGTCAGGCCGTGGCCGATCTCGTCGAGTGCCCACAGGTCGATCCCCGCGCCGTTCAGCGTGTTCCCGTACCGGTGATACATGCCCGAGTGCTCGCCGAAGCCGTGCAGGAAGACCGCCGTCGCGGCGCTGGGCGCCGGCCCGCGCCAGGCCTTGTAGTACACCTGTCCGGTTACTCCGCTGAACATGGGCATGCCTGCTCCTGTCTGCTTATCGGCATTATGTATTAATCGCGCTCGGGCCCCTCCCGTCAAGGGGGCGGCTCTCGCCGGGACGGTGACGGGCCGCCCGGGCGGCGGGGAACGCGGCCCGGCTCGCGATCGCGACCGTGCCCAGCGCGGCGGTGCCGAACGCCAGCGTGACCCAGGGCAGGGCGCCGGCCCCGGCCCGGCCGAGGACCAGGCCGCCGGCCGCGGACCCGGCGGCGATGCCGATGTTGTACACGGTGGTCTGCAGGGCGGTCGCCACGTCGGCGCGGGCCGGCCCGGCCGCGTCCACCAGCGCGGTCTGCAGCAGCGCGGGCGCCCCGCCGAACGCCGCGCCCCACAGCGCCGCCGCGGCCATCAGCACGCCCGGCTGGCGGCCGGCTAGGCCCAGCGCCGCCATGGCGGCGCAGATCATGGCCAGGGCGGCGAGCAGCGCGGACCGCAGGTGCCGGTCGGCGACGACGCCGGCGACCCCGATCCCGGCCACCGTGGCCGCGCCGAAGACCAGCAGGACGAGCCCGGCCCGGCCCGGGGCGAAGGACGCCACGAAGGTGTACATCGCCTGGTGCCCGGTGAGGAGCAGCACGGTGACGGCCAGGACGGCGGGCACCCCGGGCCCGGCCGCCACCTGGCGCAGCGCCGGCCGCCGGGCCGCGCCGGCGCGGCCCGGCGGCTCGCCCCGAAGGGCGGGAACCGTGCCCCGGATCCAGGGCACGAGCAGCAGCGCCACGGCCGCCAGCAGGCCGAAGACGGCCCGCCAGCCGAGCAGGCCCGCCAGCGCCGTCCCGGCCGGGATCCCGGCACTGAGCGCGACGGTGATGCCGGCCAGGACGACCGCGATGGCCCGGCCGCGCTGGGCGGCCGGGACCATCCGCGCCCCGTAGCCGGCCAGCATCGACCACAGCGTGCCGCCCATGACGCCGGCCAGCAGCCGGGCCGCGAAGGTCAGCGGATACCACGACGAGACCGCGGTGACGGCGTCGAGCAGCGCGAAGCCGGCCAGCACCGATTGCAGCACGGGGCGGCGGGGCAGCCCCCGCAGGGCCGCCGTGACCGGGATCGCGGCCAGCGCCGAGGCGATCGCGAACGCGCTGACCAGCAAGCCGGCCCGCGCCTGGGATACATGCAGGCTGCCGCTCAGCTGCGGCAGCAGCCCGGCCGGGAGCAGGTCGGTCGTCACGTCGATGAAGGCCGCCGTGGACAGCGCCAGCAGCCCGGTCCAGGGAAACGCAGCGGAAGGCACCTGGCCAGAGTGCAACCTTCACATTAGTGTGAAGGCAAATCCGGGAGGGCATGGTGCGGATCGGTGAGCTGTCGGACCGGACGGGCGTCCCCGCCCGGCTGCTTCGCTACTACGAGGAACAGGACCTGCTGGACCCCGCGCGGGACGCCAGCGGGTACCGCAGCTACGGCGAGGCCGACGCCGACCGCGTCGAGCAGATCCGGGGGCTGCTCGACGCGGGCCTGACCACTGAGATCATCCGCCAGCTCCTGCCGTTCCTCGGCTGCGGCATCCACCTGCCCGCGCAGTGCCTGACCGCGGCCACCGCGGAACTGCTGGAACGCGAGGCCGGGCGGCTCACCCGGCGCATCGACTGCCTGAGCCGCAACCGTGACGCCCTGCTGGGCTACCTGGCCGCCATCCGCGGGCCGCTAAAGGAGCGCGCCGGCGAGCAGGGTGACCTGGTCCGGTGAGGCGGTGGCGGGGACGAAGATGAGCTCGTCGCAGCCGGCCGACTCGAACGCGGCGGCGTAGCCCCTGGCCATCTCGGTGCTGACGGCGGCGCCCGCCGCGATCTGCTGGGCGATGTCGCCGAGCCAGTTGTAGTAGTGCAGCAGGTAGGTGTCCGCGTGGTCGCGGGCCCCCGGGCCCAGCGCGAAGTAGGCCAGCGAGAGCTTGCGCGGCTTGCCCGGGCGGCCTGCCTCGGCCCAGGCCCGGTCGGCCTGGGCGGCGGCCTGGGCGAACATGTCCGGCGTGCCGCCGCCCATGATCCAGCCGTCGCCGAGCAGGGCGACCCGGCGGAAGGTCGCCTCGGCGTTGCCGCCGAGGATGAGCTCGGGGCCGCCGCGCCGCACCGGCTCGGGCCCGATCGCGCCGGCGTAGCCGTAGTGCTCGCCGGACCAGATCCGCTTCATCTCGGCCAGCTGCTGGTCCAGCCGCCGCCCCTTGCCCTCGGTCGGCAGCGCGCTGGCCGTGTAGTCGTCGTCGCGGCCGCCCAGGCCCAGGCCGAGCACCAGGCGCCCCCCGGAGAGCCGGTCGAGCGAGGCGGCCTGCTTGGCGAACAGCGCCGTGTTGGCGTACAGCGGCGCCAGCAGCACGCTGGTGGTCAGCCGGATCCGGCTGGTGACCGCCGCGGCGGCGGACAGCGCGATCAGCTCCTCGTAGTTCGGGTAGACCAGGCGCCCGATCGTCCCCAGCGTGCTGAAGCCGGCCTCTTCCGCGTCCTTGGCCCAGTCGACGAGCCTGCGGCCGTCGGTGCCCGGGACGGTGTTGGGCAGGCCGATTCCGATGTCCATGCGGTTCATCCAATCACAAGGGCTAGGAGCCGCCCGCGGGCCGGCGGCTGACCGCCAGCCGCGAGAACCCGGAGGTGGCGTCGATGTCGTACCGCGCCGCGGCGGCCGCCCAGCCGGGCGACGTGACCACGGTGCCGCCCGCCACCCCGGTCAGGTGCTGGCCGTCGAGCGAGATGAAGGCCGCGCCGCCGCCCGCCGTCACCCGGGCCGGCACGCCGGGCGGGAGGCTGAGCAGGAACTGGCTCACCCCGCCGGCCAGCAGCAGCGGCACGGTCCCGGCCGGCCGGGGCAGGGTCATGTCCAGGGTGTCCGAGCCCGCCATGACGGCGATGCCGGCCACCGTGGCGCCGCGCAGGTCCACCTTGGTGAGCTGGGTGCCGCCGGCCAGGTCCAGGCTCCACGTGACGGCCGGGCTGAGCACCACCGTCACCGCGTAGCCGGAGCTGCGGCCCGGGGCCCCCGGCCCGCCGGGGGCCGTGCCGTCCAGCGAGAGCACGATCGGGCGGGAGCCGGACAGCACCGGCCGGACCGGGGCCCCGTCCGGCGTCGAGACGCGGAGCAGGGGACCGCCGGGCCTGCCCACGGTGACGTCGAGGATCGCGGTCCCCGACGTGATCTTGAGCTCGGCCTGGGTCAGGCCGCCCCGGGACAGGGCGGCGACATGCGGCGAGCCGCCTCCGCCGAGGGCCAGGGCGGTGCCGCCCGCCCCGGCGGCGGCGGCGGTCACGGCCGCGAGCACCACGACGAGCCGCGGCCGGGTGAGCCAGCCCGTCATGCCACGCACGGGCCCCACCCTAAGCCGTCCCGCGGGACCGGGCCAGGGAACCGGGACGGCGTCAGGAAATCGTCACCGGGTCCCGCGGGCCATCCCGATCAGCCGGCCGAGTATGGCCGCGCCGTCCGACCGCAGGCCGTTGTGCTCGTACTCGCTGGTCACCCAGGTCTGCAGGCCGCGGATGGCGCCGGCGGTCTGCATCGAGAACTCGCGGTCCACGTACATGTCGTTGTAGTAGACCGCGGCGGCCGCCGGCACCTCGTTCGCCGCGAGGCGCGCCGGGTCGTACAGGGGCGGCCAGTCATCCCGTTCGGCCAGCAGGCCGGCGGCCTGCCGGAACGGGCGCAGCACCGGGTCGCAGTCGATCATCCACGGGTAGATCATCTCCCCGGTGAAGTACAGCGGCTCGGCGTCCGGGGCGAACTGCGGGTACTCCGCCCTGATCCGCTGCGCGGACCAGCGGGTCGGCTGTCCCTGCGCGTACGCCGCCTCGTGCAGCAGCGCGTACAGCGGGCCGGCCGCGAAGCTGACCTGCTCCATCAGCGCGTACAGGAACGCGTCGGACAGCTCGTCCCCGGCGAACGGGTCCTCGAGCAGGTAGTGCAGCGCGTGGCTGCCGCCGCTGGTGCCGAGCATCACCCCGGCCGACTGGAACGCCTCCACCGTCAGCAGGGCGCCGTCCGGCAGCCGCACCTCGCGGGCGGCCAGGTGCCCGGCCACCCGCCGGGCCTGGTCCGCGTCCCGCGGGTACCGCTCGTAGTGCGCGGCGTTCTTGGCCGCCACGGTGCGGTAGGTCTGCCGGTAGACGTCGTCGGCGGTCACGGCGAGCCCCGGCAGGCCGCCGGTGATGAACGCCTCCCGGATGCCCTGCGGCGCGAACGACAGGTAGGTGACGGTGCACATGCCGCCGAAGCTCTGCCCGAGCACGCTCCACGGCTCATCGGTGAGCTCGCGCCTGATCAGCTCGGCGTCGAGCACGATGCTGTCGGCGCGGAAGTGCGCCAGGTAGTCGGCCTGGGCCCGGGGGCCGAGCCCGGCCAGGGTCTTGCGGTTCGCGGGGGAGGAGCGGCCGGTGCCGCGCTGGTCGAGCAGCAGCACCCGGTAGTCCTGCAGGGCCCGCTCCAGCCAGCCCTCCCGGCCCTCCGGGCGCTGCGCCCCGAACCCGGGGCCGCCTTGCAGGAACAGCAGCCAGGGCAGGTCCGCGTCCGCCTGGCCGGCCGCGACGACCTCGCGGGCGAAAACCTCGATCTGCTCCCCGTCGGGCCGGGAATGATCCAGCGGGACGGCGAAGAACCGGTCAGTGAGCACGGTGCCGGGGTGGCGGAAGCTGATCACGGTCCGACCGTACCGCGCCCGTCCCGGGCCGGCCGTGGGTAGGGTCGTCGGCATGGGAAGCAGGATCCGGCCGGTCAGCGTGGCCGAGCGGCGGGCCCGGCTGGCGGCCCGGCAGCACCTCGCCCCCGCGTCCAGGTGCGCGGCGTCGCCGGGCGGGGTGGCCGGCGCCGTGGCGGACATCATCGCGCTGCACGGCACCGACCCGGCGTCGGTCTACCTGGCCGCGTGGGCCCGGACCGGGGCCGCCCGGGCGGACGTCGAGTGCGCGCTGTACGACGAGGGGACGCTGGTGCGGATGCTCGGCATGCGGCGGACGGTGTTCGTCGTCCCGGCCGCCCTGATGCCGGTGATCCAGGCCGCCTGCACCGACCAGATCGCCGCGCGGATGCGGCGGGACCTGGCCAAGCAGGTCCAGGTGTCGGACATCGCCGCGGACGGGGCCGGGTGGCTCGACGAGACCGGCGCGGCCGTGGTGGCGGCGCTGGCCGCCCGCGGCAGCGCCACCGGCGCCGAGCTGTCCCGGGACGAGCCGCGGCTGCGCGCCCAGATCATCTTCCCCGGGGCCGAGGGCAAGAGCTACGGCGGCCCGGTGAACGTCACCAGCCGGCTGCTCACGCTGCTGTCGGCCGAGGGGCTGATCGTGCGCGGCCGGCCGCGGGGCGGCTGGACCTCCAGCCAGTTCACCTGGTCGGCCGCGCCGGATCAGCCCCGGCCGGACGCCGCCGCCGCCCGGGCCGAGCTGGCCCGCCGCTGGCTGCTGGCCTTCGGCCCGGCCGTCCCGGCCGACCTGCAGTGGTGGGCCGGCTGGACGGCGACGCAGGCCCGGCAGGCGCTCGGCCAGCTCGAGCTGGCCGAGGTGGACCTGGACGGGACCACCGGGGTGATGCTGGCCGCCGACCAGGACGCGCCCGCCGCCGCGGAACCGTGGCCCGCGCTGCTGCCCGCCCTCGACCCGGCCGCGATGGGCTGGCGCGAACGGGGCTGGTACCTCGGCGGGCACGCGGCCGCGCTGTTCGACCGGTCCGGCAACATCGGCCCGACGGCGTGGTGGGACGGCCGGATCGTGGGCGGCTGGGCGCACCGCAAGGACGGCGAGATCGCCGTGCGGCTGCTCGAGGACGTCGGTGCCGAGGCCTCGGCGGCTATCGCCGCCGAGGCCGGGCGGCTGCGCGCGTGGATCGGCGAGGGCCCGGCCGACCCGAAGATCCGGATCACCCCCCGGTTCCGCACCCCGCTCGAGCGCGAGCTGGCGGGCTAGGGCCCGGCCGGTTTCATCACGATTCGGCCGAGCACACATAAAACCCGGGAGCGGGGAAGCTTACCGGCATGGTTACCTTCATTATCGTTTTGATCATCATCGGCCTCATCGCCGGCGCCGTCGCGCGGCTCCTCATCCCCGGGCGCGACCCCATCGGGCTGCTCGGCACCATCGTGCTCGGCATCGTCGGCTCGTTCGTGGGCGGCTTCCTGCAGAACCTGATTGAGCACCACACGCTGAGCATCCACAGCTTCCACACGGTCGGGATCATCGGGTCGATCATCGGTGCCCTGGTCCTGCTGATCCTGCTCCGGCTCTTCCACGCGGAGCCCGGCCGCCGCCGCTGACAGCCGCCGGAACACCGGGCGCGGGGGCGGCAGCCGCCCGTCCGCGCCCGGGGCGCACTGGGCGGCGACCCGGGCGGCCAGGTCCGGCAGGAACGGCGCCAGCTCCCGGCCGAGCACCGAGCAGGCCCGCGCCAGCTGCGCGAGCACCGCGTCGAGCTGCTCATTCCCTTCCCGCCCGTCCCGTTCGGCCCGGGCCAGTTCCCAGGGCCGGACCCGGTTGACGTAGGCGTTGGCCTCGTCGGCGATGCGCCAGATCGCGGCCGTCGCCCGCCGGAAGTCGAAATCCTCCAGGGCGGCGCCCGCTGCCGCGTTCGCCTCGCGGCACGCCGCGGCCAGGCGCTCGCCGCCCGGCGCGGCGGACAGCGTCCCGGCCCGGCCGGGCACCCGGCCGTCGCGGTAGCGGCCGATCATGGCGACGACCCGGTTGACCAGGTTGCCCAGGCCGTTGGCGAGCTCGTCATCGGCCCGGGCGATCAGCCGCCCGGTGGTGAAGTCGGCGTCGCCGACCCGCGGCACCTCGCGGAGCAGCCACCAGCGCACCGCATCGGCCCCGTACGCGGCGGCCAGCCCGGCCGGCTCCGGCGCGCTCCCGGCGGGCCCGGACTTGCTGATCTTGCGGCCGCCCGCGGTCAGGTAGTCATGCACGAACAGGGCGGTCGGCAGCGGCTGCCCGGACGACAGCAGCATGGCCGGCCAGCAGACCGCGTGGAACCGCAGCACGCCCTTGCCGAGCAGGTGAATGCGGTTCCCCGGGCCGGCCCACCACCGCTGGTAGGCCGCCGGGCCGGGACCGAGCGCGGTGACGTAGTTGCACAGCGCGTCGAACCAGACGTAGATCACCTGGCCGGGGTCGCCGGGCACCGGGATGCCCCAGCCGCCGGCCCGCCCGGCGGGCCGTGAGACCGAGAAATCCTCCAGGCCGGCGTCGATGAACGCGAGCACCTCGTTCCGCCGGCCCCCCGGCTCGATGCGCAGCCGTCCGGAGGTGATCGCCGCGCGCAGCGGGCCGGCGTAGCGGGACAGCCGGAAGAACCAGTTCTCCTCGCTGACCCGCTGCGGCACGGTCCCGTGTTCCGGGCAGCGGCCCTCATCCAGCTCGGCCGGGGTGTAGAACTGCTCGCAGCCGGTGCAGTACAGCCCCTCGTACCGCCTGCGGTACAGGTCCTGGGCGCACGCCCGCCAGAACCACTCGACGCCGGGCCGGTGCCGGGGGTCGCGGCTGGTCCGGATGAAGTCGTCGAAGCTCAGGGACAGCGCCCCGCCGAGGGCGGCGAACGCCCCGGCGTTGCGGTCGACGAACGCGCGCACGTCCGTCCCGGCCGCCGCGGCGGCCAGCACGTTCTTCAGCGAGTTGTCGTCGGTGCCGGACTGGAACCGGACGTCCTCGCCGCCGGCGCGGCGGTAGCGGGCCAGCACGTCGGCCTGCACGAGCTCGAGGGCGAACCCGATGTGCGGGCGCGCGTTCACGTAGGGAATGGTGGTGGTGATGTAGGTCGCGGTCATCGCAGCCTCCCTCAGGGGGCTCCGGCTGTGCCGCAAACACATCGAGACCCCGGTTGCAGGGCCTCGGAAACTTCAGTGTCCGGACGTGTCAGCAGCCCCGCGCGCGGGGCATCATGACCTGTCGTCCGGAGGTGTTCACGCGTTCAAGCATACCGCCCCGGTGCCGGGCGGCAGCCGGGTCACTCGGTAGGTTATTCATGACATCGATCCCGAACGGAGCTGAGGTGGCACCTACCGAGCACGCGCCCGGCCGTCCTGACGGCGTCGCCCCGGAGGACCTCCCGCATCTGCGGCGCTGCGTGGAACTGGCCGCCGAGGCCGTCGAGGCCGGGGATCACCCGTTCGGCTCGGTGCTCGCCGGGGCCGGCGGCCAGGTCCTGGCCGAGGACCGCAACCGCGAGAACACCGCCGGCGACGCGACCCGCCACCCGGAGTTCGAGCTGGCCCGCTGGGCCGCGGCCAACATGACCGCGGCTGCCCGGTCCGCCGCCACCATGTACACGTCGGGGGAGCACTGCCCGATGTGCGCGGCCGCGCACGCCTGGGTGGGGCTCGGCCGCATCGTCTACGTGAGCTCGTCCGAGCAGCTGGCGGCCTGGCTCGCCGAGCTGGGAGTGCCGCCGTCGTCCCCGGTGCGCGCGCTGGCGATCCGCGAGGTCGCTCCCGGCCTGACGGTCCAGGGCCCGGTCGCGGGCCTCGATGAGCAGGTCCGCGAGCTGCACCGCCGTTTCCGCGGCTGATGCGGGACCGGGTTCCCCGCGGGCATTTCGGTGCCCGCCGGCGTGTCGTTTTGCCTGGGTATCGCCCCTGTGGCCATCGTAAGAGCGACGTAACCCGCGATTCTCTCACCGCGCACGATAGTCAGCATGCACACTGGAAGGCGAAAGGGGGGCACCCCGGAGCATGGGCGAGGGCAGCGTCGTGACCTGGCCGGACGCCGTGGCGGACCCGCCCGGTATGTCGGCCTCGTGGCCGTTGTCGACGTCCCTGGTGCTGGGTGCCCTGCCCGGCGCTACCCCGTGTGCCCGCCTGCACGCCCGGGCCGTGCTGACCGAATGGGAGCTCGGCGACCTGGTCGAGGCGGCCGAGCTCATCGTCAGCGAGCTGGTCACCAACGCCGTCCGGGCCTCGACCGGGCCGGACGGCAGGCCCCGGTACGACGGAGCCTCGATGCCGGTCGTGGTGCTGCGGCTGGCCAGCGACCGGATCCGGCTGCTGATCGAGGTGTGGGACGCCATCCCCGGCGCGCCCGCGGCGGCGCACCCCGGGCCGGACGAGGAGGGCGGCCGGGGCCTGATGCTGGTCGAGGCGATGTGCGACCGCTGGCACTGGCAGGCCGTCCCGGGCTGGGCCGGCAAGGTCGTCTGGGCCGAGCTGCACAGCGAGTAGCCCCGCCGGCGGGCCGGCCCGGGACGGGCAGGGCCCTTACTGCCAGCGGACCGGGTCGCCGGTGCTGATCCGGCCGGGGCGCAGCACCTGCGCGTAGACCCCGGCGCACGGCTCGGGACCGGTCTCCGGCAGCGGGCTGACCCGGTTGTGCCGGGCCAGGACCCGCAGGGCCTCGGCGTCCCGGGGCAGGCCGCCGTGGGCCAGGGTCGGCACCGCGCACCGCGGGGTCCGGGCGATCACGCGCAGCACCAGGTCGGCGCCGACCCGCAGGTCCCGGCCGAGCCAGTCGTTCTCGGTGAATCCGGCCGCCCCGGTGCCGATGACGAGGTTGGGGCGGTACCGCTCCAGGTGAGCGCGCCGGTACGGGCTGAGCTCGGCGATCCGGTCCAGCGTCGCGCTGGTCAGCAGGTGCAGCGGGGCGAAGTCGACGAACGTGCCGGGCGGGGCGCCCGCGCCGATCTCGATCACCTTCGCCTCGACCGGGGCCGTTATCCCGTCGCGGAGCACCGCCTCGGGGACGGCCCGGTCCAGCGAAGCCCCGGGCGGCGGGACCGAGGTCAGCGTGACCGGCTCGCCCAGCAGCCCGGACAGCACGTCGTCGACGTCCGCGTCGGTGCTGGCGACGGTCTTGCCGTCCGGCAGCGTGATCAGGGCGGCCGCCACGGGGCCGGCTCGGTCGAGGGCCTTGGCGGACACGGTCAGCAGGTCCCGCCACAGCCGCGGGTTCTTGGCGCTCGCGACCTTGCCGGTGCGGCGGCTGACCACGGCCAGCCGCCGGTCCCCGGCCAGCCCGGCCCGGCTGACATCGCCGGCGTCCAGGTCCTCGCCCAGCATCGACTTGACCGGATAACGCCGCAACCTCGTCACTGTCCCGAGCATGCTCCGAGCCTAGGCCCTCAGGCGCTGCGGCTGAATTCCTTTGACGCGGCCACGGGCGGCGGCTTGGTCTTCCGCGAAGTAACTTCTTAAAGAAGATACTTTTCCTGCCAGCCGTTTGAGCTCGTGCACGGTCAGGATGACCGTCTGGCGGGGACCGCTGATTTGAACTGGTAGGCCAGGGTCAGGGCCTTGGCGAACTCCGGGCGGACCTTCACCCGGGTGCCGATCTTCTCGGAGAAGATCGGATTACAGCGCGCGTCCTTCGGCGCCTCCAGTTGGCTGGCAAGCTCCTGGGTCGCGGTCGAACACCTGGCGTACCCGATCCGGATCGGCACGGCGCCCTCGACGCGGATCGGCGCTTCGTCCGCTGCCGGGCGGATCATCCACGCCTTGCCGGGCCCGCGGTCGTCGGGGACGGCGACGTCGAGATCTTCGCGAAGCACGGCCACGAGGCTGAAGCGGGCCGTGTGGTACATGAACGCGGTCTTGCCGCCGCGGGTGCGGCACGGACTCCCGACCGGAGCCCCGCATTTGGGACAGTCGTGGCGTTCGGTGGCATCCGCGGCCTGATCCGGTGTCAACTCAATGCGACGATTCTCGCAGAAACGTTGTCGCAGAACACGGATGTTGTGCGAGGGGTTCTGAGAATCACGGCCCGGGCGGATCCGGTCGCCGGGGAGATGCTCTCAGAACTCTCGCAATCGGTCATTTGCGAGAATCAGCGGCGCGCCGACCGCCGGGCGGATTCGCCGGCGATTGTACAGACCATCACCGCTCAGGCTGGTAGCCATCGTGTCCATGCCGGCCACCTGAACCGGGTCTAGTTGCGCAGCCCAGCGGCGTACAAGAACGCTCTCGGAACGATCGACAAGGTCTCCGCCGCGGGTAGCTCACGCCACGCCGTAGCTACCCGGGGAGACGGGCCGTACTCCGCGCAACGCCATCCGTCAGGCGCGCTCGTCGCCGTCGATCAGCGCGAGGGCGTTCTTGATGCCCTGCTCCAGGACCTCGTCCGCCAGCCGCCGGTCGGCGAGAGCACGGGAGAGCTGCAGCGTTCCGATCAGCAGGGCGAACAGGCTGAGTGTCCGGCCGCGGGCTGACGGCGGATCGTCGGGGGCGAGGCGGCCGGCGATCTCGTCGGCGATGGCCAGGACGCCCTCGGTGTAGGCGCGCTTGGCGGCCTCGCCGCTGCGCCCGATCTCCGCGAGGAGCGCCGCGGAGGGGCAGCCGTCGCCTGGGCTGTCGCGGTGCGCGGCCGACAGGTACTCGCGCATCATCAGCTCGACGCCGTCGCGGCCCGGCGGCGCGGTGCTGTACTGCTCGCGCTGGGCGTGCAGCTGGTCGGCGACCGTGGCGGCGACCAGGTCGTCCTTGGACGCGAAGTGGGCGTAGAAGGCCCCGTTGGTCAGCCCGGCGTCCGCCATCAGCGTGGCGACGCCGGAGCCGTCGATGCCGTCTTGCTTGAGCCGGCGGCCGGCCGTCTCGATGATCCGCTGCCTGGTCGCCTGCTTGTGCTCTTTGCCGTACCGCGCCACGCGTTCCTCCTCCCGCCCGGAAGGACCGCTTGCCCTCCGCTGCATCCCACCGTATGGTATTACGAAGATAATATTACGTTCGTAATCCAAAAGGTGCAAGGAGTCCAGATGACAGCAACCCAGCCGGTGGCGCTCGTGACGGGCGCCTCCTCGGGCATCGGGCAGGCAGCCGCGAGCGCACTCGCCGCAGCCGGCTTCCGGGTGGCCGGAACGAGCCGGAACGCTTCTCACGTCACCCCGCGCAGCGGGGTGACGTTCCTCGATCTCGACGTGACCAGCGACGAGTCGGCCGCCGCCGTGGTCAGGCAGGTCATCGAGCGGTTCGGGCGGATCGACGTCCTGGTCAACAACGCCGGCATCGGCTCAGCCGGCGCCGCCGAGGAACTCTCGATCGCGCAGGACCAGCGCGTCTTCGACATCAACGTCTTCGGTCTCATCCGGATGACCAAGGCCGTCCTGCCGCACATGCGCGCCCAGGGCAGCGGGCGCATCATCAACGTCTCGTCCGTCGCCGGGTTCGCTCCCCAGCCCTTCATGGCCATCTACGTCGCGTCCAAGCACGCGGTCGAGGGCTACTCCGAGTCGGTGGACCACGAGGTCCGCGAGCACGGCGTCCGGGTCCTGCTCGTCGAGCCCTTCAACACCGGTACCCGGTTCGACGCGAACGTAGTGCGGGGCGACACCCCGCTGCCGGCCTACGAGCAGGCACGGCAAACCTTCGACGACATCCTGGCCGACGCGATCAAGGCCGGCGGCGACCCCGCCGTCGTCGCCAAGGTGATCGTCGCGGCAGCCACCGACCCGGTCCCGAAGCTGCGCTACACCGCCGGCCCGCGGGCCGGGCGCGTCAGCACGCTGCGCCGAATCGCCCCCGCCCGGGTCTTCGACAAGCAGATCCGCAAGATCAACCACCTGGCCAGCTGACGGGAACGGGCCGGCCGGCGATGGGTCCCGGCGTCCTGTCGTGACCACCTAAGGCGCTCACCCCATCTGGGCAGCCGCTAACCCCGCGGAATTCTTGAAGGAAGGTGTCACATGAAGGCTCTCGTTGTCGACAAGTACGGCAAGGACAGCACGCTGCGAGCACGGCAGATGCCCGAGCCGGAGATCGGCGAGCATGACGCCCTGGTCCGGATCGCCGCCGCCGGGGTCAACCCGCTCGACGCCAAGATCATGGCCGGCGAGTTCAGGCTCGTGCTGCCGTACAAGCCGCCGTTCGTGCTCGGCAACGATCTCGCCGGCGTGGTGGAGAAGGCCGGGTCCGGTGTGCACCGGTTCGCGCCGGGCGATGAGGTCTACGCACGTCCGGACAAGGACCGGATCGGGACCTTCGCCGGGCTCATCTCGGTCAGGGAGGACGACCTGGCGCCCAAGCCGGCCGGGCTGACCATGGCGCAGGCGGCGTCGCTGCCCCTGGTCGCCCTCACGGCGTGGCAGGCGCTGGTCGAGCGGGCGGACGTCAAGCCCGGCCAGAAGGTGCTCATACATGCGGGATCCGGCGGGGTGGGCACGATCGCGATCCAGCTGGCCAGGTACCTGGGCGCCTACGTGGCCACGACCACCAGCACCGCCAACGCCGGGTGGGTCCGCGGGCTCGGCGCCGACCTGGTGGTCGACTACCGCAAGCAGGACTTCGAGCAGGCTGTGCGGGACTATGACGTCGTGCTGGACTCCCTCGGCGGCGAGAACGTAATGAAGTCTTTGCGGGTCCTGCGACCGGGCGGCCTGGCGATCGGGATCGGCGGCCCGCCCGACCCCGGCTTCGCGGGGCAGCTGGGCAAGCCGCTTCTGCGGCCGGTGATGGCCCTGCTCAGCCGCAAGGTCAGGAGCGCGGCGCGTAAGCACGGGGTCCGGTACTCGTTCCTGTTCATGCGCGCCAGCGGCGAGCAGCTGGGCGAGATCACCGCGCTGGTCGACGCCGGCGTGATCCGCCCGGTCATCGACCGGGTCTTCGACTTCGCCGACACCGCCGCGGCGCTGGACTACGTCAACTCCGGGCGGGCCAAGGGCAAGGTCGTCGTCACGATGACGTAGCTGCCGTTGACCCACCCGGTCCTGCCGCCTACCGCCCATGCGCGAATGACACTCACAGAAATCCCATCCACAGAAGGGCACGGCCATGACTAACGGACAAGAAATACACCACCATGTGGTGACGTCGTACCAGGACGCACCGACCCGCACCATCGCCGCCGGCGGAGTGAATTTCGCCTACCGTGAGCTGGGGCCGAAGACCGGGGTCCCGGTGATCTTCTTCGTCCACCTCGCCGGCACCCTGGACAACTGGGACCCAGCCGTCATCGATCCCATCGCGGCCAGGCACCACGTGATCACCTTCGACAACCGGGGCGTCGGCGCATCCTCCGGCGCCGTCCCGGACACGATCGAGGCGATGGCCGAGGACGCCGTCACCTTCATCAAGGCCCTGGGCTCCGGCAAGGTCGACATCTTCTCGTTCTCCCTGGGCGGCATGATCGCCCAGGCGCTGGTCGTCCGGCACCCGGAGCTCGTCCGCAAGCTCATCCTCACGGGCACCGGCCCCGCCGGGGGCGCAGGCATCGACAAGGTCGCGGGGACCACGTACTACGACACGCTGCGTGCGACACTGACGCGTCAGGACCCGAAGGAGTTCCTGTTCTTCAACCGCGACACCACCGGCAAGCGCGCCGCCAGGGCGTTCGTCGAACGCCTCAAGGAGCGCACCGCCGGCCGGGACGCCAACATCTCCATCAAGGCGTTCCAGACCCAGCTCAAGGCGATCAAGCGCTGGGGGCGTTCGACGCCCGCCGACCTGTCCGCGATCACCCAGCCCACACTGATCGCGAACGGCGACCACGACCGGATGGTGCCCTCCGTGCTCTCCGAGGACCTGCACCGCCGGATCCCGGGCAGCGAGCTCATCATCTACCCCGACTCCGGCCACGGCGGGATCTTCCAGTACCACGAGAAGTTCGTACCCGTCGCGCTTGACTTCCTCGCCCGCTGAGGCCGCACGCGAACCCGGCCAACAGCCAGCGCCCGAATGGAGCACATCATGACCGAGCAGAGCACCATCAGCCTGGAACGCACGTCACCTCCGAACCCGGCCGTGGCCAGCTGCTCGCCGAGGTGAGCGCCGAGGCGCCCCGGCAGGGCGCGGCGGCGGTACGGCTCAACATCGCCGTCGCCCACCAGCTCGGCATGCCGCTGGCGGACCTGCAGTGCATGGGCCTGCTGGCCGACGGGCCCTCGGCCCCCGGTGACCTGGCCGCCCGGCTCGGCCTGACCAGCGGCGCGATGACCAAGGTGCTCGACCGCCTCGAGCGCGCCGGCTACGTCACCCGCGCCGCCGACCCGTCCGACCGGCGCCGCGTCACGATCGCCGCCGACCCGGCCGGGCTTTCCCGGCTGGCGGACTGCTACGCCCCCATGGGGGAGAAGATGAACCGGTACCTGGCCGGATGCAGCGCCGCCGACCTGGCCGCCGTGCTGGCGTTCATGCGGGCCGGCCGGCGCGCCGCCGACGAGGAGATCGCCCGGATCAGGCGGCAGGGCATCAGGCACGCCACCCGCCGGCCCCGGCCGGAGCAGCTCTAGCGGCCCGCGCGGGGCAGCGGCCCGCCGCCGTCAGCCCGCGGCGACGGCGACGGCCTCGATCTCGACCAGCTGGCCCGGGTAGCCGAGCACCGCCACGCCGAGCAAGGTGCTGGGCGCGTCGTGCTCGCCGAACACCGCGCTGACGACATCCCAGGCCGCCACCAGGTCGGCGCGCTCGGCCGACGCGACGAACACGGTGGTCTTGAGCACGTCGGCCAGCGTGGCCCCGGCCTCGGCCAGGGCGGTGGCCAGGTTGGCCACCGCCAGGCTGGCCTGCGCCCGCACGTCGCCCGGGCCGACGACCACGCCGCGGTCATCCAGCGGGCATGCCCCGGCGGTGAAGACCAGGGCGCCGGGCGGGGCCACCGCGGCGTACGCGTAGGGAACCCCGGCGTACAGGCTGCCGGACCGGATCAGGTTGATCATGGGGACAGCATGCCATCCGCTAGGACCACTTCTTCCCGTTCTGGAAGTCGGCGGCGAAAGTCGTGGCGATCGCGGACATCACGGGATGGCTGGAGGTGATCAGCCCCAGCTCGCGGTTCTGGTTGAGGGAGGTGCTGGAGAAGTTCTCCGACCCGATGAAGACCTTGGCGTGACTGGTGCCGTAGTCGGCCTCGATGACCTTGCCGTGGATGTAGAAGCCCTTGGAGGAACTGTAGTAGCTGACCCGGACGCCGCCCTTGGACAGGTCGGAGAAGTCATCGTCGTACTCGCTGCTCTCGTTCTCCCCGCAGACCTGCACCTTGACGCCGCGCCTGGCCGCCGCTGTCAGCGCCTTCTCCACCGTGGCGTCGCCCATCTCCTCGCTGTAGATCCGCAGGCTGCTCCGCGCGCCGCTGATGAGGGCGATCAGCTGGTCCTGCGCATCGGTCGGCGACCAGACCAGGTCGCTCCCGTGGCCGGGCGTAACGGAGCGCTTGGCGAAGTCGGCGTTG
Source organism: Streptosporangiaceae bacterium (assembly GCA_025934635.1). The sequence continues at coordinate 24,588 of JAICWX010000024.1, forward strand.
AACACCGTGGTGATGGCGGCGATGTCGGCCCGGCTGGTGTCCGTCACCAGGAAGTCCCGCGAGGTCGCGTAGTACCTGCTGGTAGGTTGGCGGTCATGATGATCGCCTTCGACCCGTCGGCGGTGATGGTCTTCTGGTGGGTGTACCGGTAGTCCGCGGACGACCAGGTGACCTTGACATGGTGAGAGCGGAAATAGGAATACGCGTCCGCGTTGATGCTCTTCGCCCGGCGGTCCAGGATCACGCGGACCTGCACGCCGCGCCCGGCCGCGGCACCCAGGTCGTGTTCGGCCGTCGTGTCGGAGAACTCGTACATGGTCACGTTGATGCTGTGCCTGGCCTTGCTGATGAGCGTGTAGACGGGGGAGAAGCCCGCGCTGGGCTCGACGGTCAGCGAGCCGGCCCGGCTGATGCTGGTCGCCCCGGTGACCGCGGCGCCCGTGGCGCCGTCGGCCGGGGCGGCGTCCTGGATCTGGCAGCCGGCCAGGGCCAGCAGCGTGACCCCGATCCCGGCCACGGCAGCGGGAACGGCACTGCGACGGGACATGACGGCTTCCTCCTCGAAGGGCTGGACCGAACCGCCTCCTGATGTGTCCGTCACCTCGGCTACCCCGCGCCGCGCGGACTATGGCGCGCCCCGGCGCACCTTCGGAATGTCAGCGCGCCGGCCTAGCCTCGGGGCATGGACATCATCTTGATCCCCGGGTTCTGGCTCGACGCCTCATCCTGGGACGACATCGTGCCCGCCCTCGAGGGGGCCGGGCACCGCGCGCACCCGCTGACGCTGCCCGGGATGGAATCACCAGACGCCGACCGTGCTTCGGTAACCCTGCGCGACCACATCGACGCGGTCGTCGCGGTGATCGACGCACTCGGCCCGGCCGGCGGCAAGGTGATCCTGGTCGGGCACTCCGGCGGCGGCGCGGTCGCCCACGCCGCCGTCGACGCACGCCCGGACCGCGTCGCCCGGGTCGTCTACGTCGACAGCGGCCCGCTCGGCGAGGGCGGCCTGATCAACGACGAGTTCCCGGCCGAGAACGGCGAGGTCCCGCTGCCGGACTGGTCCCTGTTCGAGAAGGAGGACCTGATCGACCTGGACGACGACCTGCGGGCGGCGTTCCGGGCCCGCGCCATCCCCACGCCGGAGCACGTCGCCGTCGACCGGCAGCACCTTGGCGACGAGCGGCGCTACGACGTGCCCGTTACCGTCATCGCGTGCGAGTTCCCCGCCGCGATGTTCCGGGAGTGGATGGAACAAGGCCACCCCGCCGTGCGGGAGCTCGCGAAGATCCGCGACGTCGGGTTCATCGACCTGCCCACCGGGCACTGGCCGCAGTTCACCCGGCCGGCCGACCTCAGCCAGGCGATCCTCGCGAGCGTCGGCCCCGTCGGGTAGGCCCCCCGTCGCGGCGGCCTCTCAGCCGACGTGCACGCGGGGGCGGCGGGAGCGGTCCGGCTCGGCGCGGCGCAGCACCTCGCGGGTGACCGGGGCGACCTCGCCGGAGCCCCACAAGATGAAGCGCAGGAAGTGGGTCAGCGGGCTGCCCTCGGTCCAGCCGAAGTAGACGTGCGGGACCAGCCCGAACTGGTCCCGCACGGCGAGGCAGATGGCGGCGATGCCGTTGGCGACCGCGGTGCTGCTCACGGTCAGCACCTGGTGGCCGAACCGGTCCTCGCCCTTGACCTCGAGATCGGATTCGAACTCCGAGGCATCGGCCACCGACACCTCGAGGAACACCACGGGCTGGTCATCGGGAATCCGGCTGGCGTCCCGCTCCTCCTGCCATTTGGACAGGTACTCGGCCCGGTCTCGTTCGTCCGGCTCGTTGGCGATGACGTTGACGACGCCCGCGGGGACCGCCGCCCGCAAGAACCCCGAGGCGGCCTGGTCGAAGGTCACGCCGGTCGCGCGGAGCTCGTAGGCCCGGCTCACCCGGGAGACGAGCGACACGACCAGGACGCCGGCGATGAAGCAGCCCGCGATCTTCAGCCCATCCGGCCGCTCCACCATGTTGGCCACCGTGGTCACCGCGAAGATCAGCGTGATCAGCGCGTACGCCCACGTCATCCGGTCCCGGCGGCGGTGGGCGGACAGCGTGACCGCGTACGCGGCCGAGGTGATCAGCACCAGCACGCCGGTCGCGTAGGCGCCCGCCTGGGCGTCCACGTCGGCGTCGAAAACCCAGGTGACCATGAATGCGATCGCCGCGAACACCAGCACCAGCGGGCGGGCGGCCAGCGCCCACGCCGGGGCCATCCCGTACCGGGGCAGGTAGCGGGGGACCAGGTTCAGCAGCCCGGCCATGGCCGAGGCGCCGGCGAACCACAAGATCGCGATGGTGCTGACGTCGTAGGCCGTGCCGAAGCCGTTGCCGAGGTAGAGGTGCGCCAGGTAGGCCAGGGCCCGGCCGTTGGCCCCCCCGCCCGGCTGGAACTCCCGGGCCGGGATCAGCACGGCAGTCGCGAAGCTGGAGGTCAGCAGGAGAACGGCCATGATGCCGGCGGCCACCGACAGCAGCCGCCGGGTCCCGGCGACCCGCCGGGCCAGCCGTTCCTCCGCCGTCCCGGTCCCGTCCGTGACCTGCGGCATGACCAGCACGCCGGTCTCGAAGCCGGACAGCCCCAGGGCCAGTTTGGGAAAGGCGACCAGCGCGACGCCGATCACGGCCAGCGCGCTGGAATGCTCGTGAGTGAGCGCCGACCACCAGCTGGTCACGTGGGCCGAGCCGGTGGCCACGTGGACCAGGGCGTCGCCTACCACCACGGCGTTCAGCGCCAGGTACACGCCGACCAGCACGACCGCGATCCCGATCGCCTCGCCGAACCCGCGCAGGAACACCGCCGCCAGCGCAGCCAGCAGCACCAGCGTGACCGCGAGCTGGTGCCCGTGCAGGAAATGCGGCGCGTAAGAGTTCTCCAGCAGGTGCGTCGAGGCGTCCGCCGCGGACAAGGTCATCGTGATCAGGAAGTCGGTGGCGGCGAAGCCGAGCAGCACCAGGACCAGGATCTTGCCGCTCCACCAGGACAGGATGCGCTCGAGCATGGCCAGCGAGCCCTCGCCCCGCGGGCTCTCGGCCGCCACCCGCCGGTACACCGGCAGTGCCCCGAGCAATGTCACCACTACCAGCACGACCGTGGCCAGCGGCGAGACGACCCCGGCGGCCAGGAACGCGATCGCGGGCTGGTAGCCGATCGTGGAGAAATAGTCGACGCCGGTCAGGCAGACGACCTGCCACCAGGCGTGACCCGCCTCGTGCTCGGCGACCTGCCGGTGCGGTCCGGGATGTCGCCCCTCCCGCCCCGGATGCCCCGCGCTGTCCCGTGCCCCCGTTGTCATCTGGGCACGCTACCAGCCCGGACCTGCGTGCCGTCCCCGGCCGCGAGGGGGACCGGCCGGGTTAGAATCTTCCCGGCCGGGCCGCCCGGCGACCACCGGACGGGCCGTCGTGCCGGGGGGAATCGCTGGTATAGGTGGCCGGGAGGCCACGCCAGGACCGGCAGGAGGCCTGTCACCGATCCGCCCGCTCACCCGGCGCCATTCGGCACCAAGGTCGCGCATCAGGCCGGGTCTATGACTACGGGCTCGGCGGGAAGGGCAACTTCGCGGCCGACCCGGAAGCCGCCGCCGAGCAGGCAATCGGCGATTTTCCCGCCACCGTCGCCGGAGTGAAACAGCAGCGGGCCTTCCTGGCCAGCGACGTCGTGCCCGAGATCGTCACGATGGCCCGGGCATCTCAATCGAAGAGATAACAGCAAGAAGCGGGAGAGGCGGAAAGTGCTCGGGAGAACCGGGGGAGCGGATGCTAGCCGGTTGAGATCAGGCCCTGGCCGCCATGCAGCGGTTCCTGATCTTCAGGGCCGGCCCCTCGCGGGCGGCCTCACACCCCTGCTGCGAACGCCCCGCCCCCGATCCGACGCGGCGGGCGATAATAAGCGCCGTGGATGACAGTCACTACAGCCTGGTCGTCGCGGCGGCCCAGGCCGCCGGGCCGTGCGTTCCCGGTGAGGAAGCGGCCTGGGGCCGCCGGGTGCACGGCCTGACCGTGGACCTGCACCTGATCGCCCAGCAGGCGAAGCAGGACATCGACCGGCTGGAGGCATCGCGGACCTTCATCGCGTTCCTGGAGAAGGTCGAGATCGAGGAGTCGAGCCGTCGCGGGCTGCTCACCCTGCGCCTGCCGTCGGGTGAAAGCGAGACGATCCGCACCGAACAGAAAGACACCGACCGCGGCCAGGCGCTGATCGACCGGGCGCAGTCCCTGGAAGGCCGCTGGGTGCTGGTCTACCGGTACAACGAGCGGAAGACCGGGCAGCGGAACCAGTCGGTCCGGATGCTGGCGCACCTGCTGGATCTCGGCATGGACGGAGCCGTGCCCAGCACCACGGCGAAGAAGATGGTGCTGCAGGAGGCGGCCGGGGACGTGGCCCGCGCACAGCAGGCGTGGACCGAGGCGGGCCTGCCGGGAAGCGGCCCAGTCAGCGTCGACCAGCTGGAACAGGCCCGCGCAGCAGCGCGGGCAGCGGGCTAGCCGTCGCCGGATCAGGCTCCGGCCGCGCCGCAGAAGAAGCTGATAACAGCAAGAAGCGGTCAGATAGCCAGCCTGGTTCCCCTCTTTCAGGAGAGTGGGCTGGTCCGGGTCGATCCGGCTTGGACCGAATCGAGTCGGATCGACCCGTCCCGGACCTGCGAAAGACCTCGCAGGTTGGTACGAGACCCGGTAAGAGTCACAGCCTTCTTGCTGTTATCGGGCGTGAATCGCTATCCTTCGGGCATGCCACCAGGGGAGGCCCGCCGCCCGGCGGGCGACGCCATCGACGCCTTCGTCCGTCATCTGTCCGGGCGCCAGCTCGCCGGCGCCACGCTGCGGATCCGCCGGCACTTCCTGGACGAGTACCTGCAGCACGCCGAGCAGGCCGGCGCCGCCGGCATCTCGGTCGGCGACCTCATGGATCCCGCCCGTGCCGCTGCGTGGCTCGCCGACGCGGCGGCCGGGAAAACCCGCACCCGCAACAGCCTCTACGGGCCCGCGGCCGCCGCGTACTCCAACTCGATGCGCGTGCGCGTCGACACCTACAACCTCTTCGCCGAGTTCCTCGGGCTGCCCGGCCGCCTGGACAGCCAGGCGCCTGCCAGCGGCTTCTGCCTGACCCCAGCCGACACCGACCGCCTGCTCCACGACCTGTCCGTCCGGCGGCCGGTACACGCCAACGCCGCGACGGCACTGCGCACCGCCGCCGTGGCCGCGCTCGTCGCCGACACCGGCCGCGGTGTCCCCGAGCTCGCCCGGCTCAGGCTCAGCGCGCTGCACCTCGACGGCACCGCGCACGTCGAGCTCGGTGATGAGTCGTGCCCGCTCGGCGGCGCGACCGTGCAGATCCTGAACCGCTGGCTCCTGGCCCGGGCGGAGATCATCGCCGAGCTCGAGGGCAGCGACCCCGGGCACCTGTGGATCCCGACCAAGCCCGGCCGGCCCCGAGGCGGGAACCCGCCGGTCAAGCCGGGCCTGACCCGCGCGGCCGTCCGCACCCTTCACGCCGCGCACCGCAGCCTCGTCAGCCAGGTACTCGGCACCCCGCTCCGCCCGGGCGCCTTCCGCGTCTCGGCGCAGTCACGGTCCCGCGGGGGAGAAGCATAACGGCGCCCGCCCCGCCACGGCAGGATCTGGATCGATGCCGGTCAGGACGGTGGCCAGCGCCGTACCGGGCAGCTCATGGGAGGCGGTCGCGGCAAGGCCCGCGGCAGCCGACGGCTCGATCAGGACGCCGAGGACGCTGACCTGCGTGCTGGATTGCGTCAGTGCGTCAGGAGAGTGAAGACGACCGCCTGCCGGTTCAGGGCCGGGGCGACCGGGCCGATCCCGGTCAGGGCCGACCCGGTCGCCTCCAGCGCGGTGATCTCGTGCGTCCGGCCGGTCCCGGAACCGGTGATGCCGCTGACGTGCGGCCGCGTCCAGGTGTTCCCGGCACCGAGCGTCCATACGACAACCTTCTGCCGGCCAGTCCCGCCGTATTGCCCGGCGGCGGCGAAGCCGCGGGTACCGGCGGTGAGCGCGGTGACAGTCGTGTCGGCCTCGGGCAGGCCCAGCGGCAGCTCCCGCCACGTCATGCCGCCATCGGCCGAGAACTCGGCAAATGCCCGGGTGGGTGCCCCGGTGATGGCAGGACCGCCCGTCGCGACGACGCGGCTGCCGCTGACCGCAATCTGGTTGAGCTGGGCGTTGGGCGCCCCGGCGGGCAGCGGCAGGACGATCGTCCGCCACACCCGGCCGTTGGACGTGACCCACACGGCCGGCTTGCCCTGGTGCGAGCCGACGACACGAATCCATCAGGCTCGGCGGCGACCGCGAGGGTCTGGCTGGAGCCGGTTACCTCGTTCACGTCGCGCGCGCGTACCCAGGTGCGCAGGTCCGATGACCACCACACGTCGGCGACGCAGCCGCCGCCCGCGACGGCCAGCTTGCCGAGGATGACATACCCGCGCGGTCCCGCCGCGGCCGAGATGACGGAGACGCCGGCGAGGCTGGCGGCGATGGGGCCGGCGGCAGGCCGCCAGGTCGTGCCGTTCGCCGAGGTGAGGACGACGGGGCCGGGCGTGCCGACGGCGAGCCACCCCGCAGGACCGTGCACCACGCTGGTCAGCGTGGCCGGCCGGGTTCGCGCGGGCAGCGACGACATCGACGTGGCGAGGGTCCAGGAGCCGCCGCCAGACCGCCGCCAGACCGCCGGATAGCCATCAGCGCTGCCGACAGCGAGCCGTACGCCGTCCGCGGCGGTCAGGGCGCTGACCGTCAGCCGGGGGGCGCCGGGCAGCGGCAGCTGGCCGGGGTACCCGGCGAACGTGGTGACGGCCAGCGCTGGCGGGGTCGCCGCTGCCTTATGGCCGGACGGACGGCCGGGCCGCGCGCTGCAGCTTGTCAGCGCGAGCGCGAAGATGATGACCACAGCGAGGACGAGAATCGGCATCCCTGCCATCGCTGCACGATGGCCCTCGGTCTCCTTGCTGCCAGCCCGGGCAGCGCCGGCCCGGTCGTTCCGCATGCCTGCCATCACGCGATGCTCCTTACGCATCTGTGCCACAGCGGTGGTTGGCTTCCGGCGTCACCCGGCAGAATCCGGTGCCGCCGGGCAGCAGCAACTCCGCACAGTGAGTATAACGTGACATTGGGTGATTTAGGAGCGCGCCGGCCGGATTTTGTGAACTCACTCCCGGGCGGCTGGCGGGGGAGACCGGGACGCTCTCGGCTAGGGTGAAGACGTGTGCTGCTCCGCCGCCATGACAACCCGTACCGCCGCTTAGCGGCGGTACGGGGCTGCTGCGGCCGCGGCCTTGATGCCTGTCCCTGCCGGGGCCAGCGCCAGCGCGTACCGCCAGGTCAGTGTCCTGCCGGCCGCCACCCGCGTTTCCGTCTCGGTGCTGCCGGATCGTCCTGCCTGATCAGGGGAGTCATGTCTCAGCCGCAGCGATCCGATTCACCGTCACAGCACGAGGAACCAGGCCCGCAGGATCCGGGCGCCGCCGCGATGCTCCTGATGGTGGGCCTGCCCGGGGCCGGGAAAACCACCCGGGCCCGGGAACTCGCCGCGGTGCACCGGGCGCTGCGGCTGACCCCGGATCACTGGATGATCCCGCTGTTCGGCGATTCGATGGCCGGCGGCAAGCGGTTCGCGCTGGAAGGACGGCTCATCTCGGTTGCCCTGCAGGCGCTGCGGCTGGGGACCAGCGTCGTGCTCGACTTCGGGCTGTGGGGCCGCGATGAACGGTCGGCACTGCGCTGGCTGGCGCGATCGGCCGGGGCGGCCTGCCAGGTGGTCTACCTGCCCGTCGACAAGGACGTCCAGCTCGCCCGGATCGCCCGCCGCCAGGCAACGGCACCGCACCACACGTTCCCCATGAGCGAAGCCGAGGTAGACCAGTGGCGGGAGCAGTTCCAGGTACCTGATGCCGCCGAGCTCGGCGGCGGTGAAATCCCCGGCCCGCCAGCGGGATGGCCGGGCTGGGCGGAATGGGCAGCGGGCCACTGGCCCTCGTGCGCCGACAGCTAAGTGCGCTGACGGGAACCTGCGCGTAGCTCAGGATGATGGCAAGTGGCTCAGGTGAACTGGCGGATGACACGAGACGGAACAGGCGCCGGGGGCGGAGCTGATCATCGCTACTTTACATAATGTACATTATCGGCACTTGGGGGAGGCGCAGGAGAGGGGCTCCGAAGCCCCTTTTGTCCCGTGACGGCGAACATGTCGTTTGACAGCCATCATGTCGCCCCGTTTCCCGGTTGGCTGGGTTGCTGACTTTCCTGAAGTTAGGATCAGCGCGGAGCGGCTGGATACTCGGGAGTTCAGTCTTGCCGACGCCAGCCTTGTCCGCGAAGTCCTGCAGTGCGGCGAGTGGCTTCCGCTGTCGACAGCGCTGGTGGAAACGACCGAGTATCCAGCGGATGTGGGCTGGTGGCTGGCTGACGCTGTGCACGAGCCTCGCCGCGACCGGACCGGGCTCAATCTCATGATGCTCGCCCGGGAAGATGATCGGACCGGAGGAGATGTTGCCGTCAAGCATGGCCGGCCGACTACCTGTTTCCAAGCTCCGGGAAGTGAGCCTGCCAGATCTCGCGGAGCGGTCCTGGCGCTTCGTCCCCGCCTAGCCTGGCCCGGGTAGCCGCCGCTCCCCCGGCCTCCGTCTGGCAGCTCCTACTCGTGTCAACTCGTCAGGTCGCACTAGCGAAGCGATGCCATTTGACAACCCGGTTGAGTAACCCACAGTTATCACATGACTACGAATCAGCAAAAAGATGGTAGATTCACCCGATATGGAGCTAGACGGGATTGCCACTGCGCTGCAGGCTCTGAAGTACGCCAACGCGATAGAGGTGATCGACGAGGTTCTCGCGTTCAGTTCCGCCGCGACCGTGGCTGACGTGCGCGAGTACGCTACCGTCAAAAGCCGGGCGGCGGAAACACGGCTAGAGGAGGAAGAAGCCCGGATAGTACGCGCTGTCTGCAGGCACTGCGAGGTTGAGATCGTCCGGGGAAACGATGGCGCGTGGTATCACGGTCGCATCCCCTCATGGGGCTCACGGGGATGCCGGTCCCATAGCTTTGAACGCCTGGGTACCTGGAACAACATGCTGAATGAGAGGTGGACGGCCACTCCAGCCTGATCCTCGCGGCTGCACCCCAACTCCGTCACGGACGCCGCAGTCCAGCTGGAGACACGTCTAACTCCCCTGCCGTCTGAACCTCGTCACTTACGTGTCGCCGCCCGGCTCAGCAGGTCACGGACGCTGCGGGCCAAGCGGTCGTAATCCTCTTCGGTGTTGTAGGGCGCCGCCGCGATGCGAAGGTAGCCGACGCCATCGAAGCAGACGGGCGCGACCTCGATCCGCCGTTGCGACAGGGCCTCGTACAGCGGGTCCACCTGACCGGGTGAGGTGAGGACGCCGCCGGGCAGCGGTACCAGCCTCATACCAGGCGCGGGTGCGAGCGGGAGCCGCTCAAGTGTGACTCCGAGTACCTCGGCCACTCTTTTCTGGCCGCTGGTCACCAAGGCCGAAAGACGCGCCACGGCGTCCCAGCCGCCCAGCGCCGACCAGTAGGCCAGGCCGTCCACCGCGGCCAGCCAGCCGGCGTAGTCCCAGGTGCCTGGATAATCGAACGCCGCGGCGTACCCCTCGTCCAGCTGCCAGCTGAGCACGGTTGGCGCTATATCGGCCCCGGGCCGGCTCCACAAGATGGCGCTCCCCCGCGGCGCGTAGGCCCATTTGTGCAGGTTGCCGATCCAGTGGTCGGCGCCGAGCTCCGGGATGTCATCTTGGAGCTGGCCAGGCGCGTGGGCGGCGTCGACCAAGACGGTCGCTCCCGCGCTCACGATAGCGGCGGTCACGGCCGCGACGGGGACTACGGTTGCGGTCGGCGAGGTAATCCGGTCGATCACGACCAGCCGGGTACGGCGTGAGCAGGCGTCCGCGTACGCCGAGACGATCGCGTCATCCCGGGCGCCGACCGGGTAAGCCGCCTCGACGATCCGCGCCCCCGTCCGCGCCGCGTGATGGCTGAGGGCCTTGCGGACCGCGCCGTAGCCGTGCGTGCTGATGACGAGCTCGTCGCCAGGGCGCAGCTCAAGTGATCCGAGAACGGCGGACACTCCCTCGGACACGTTGCGTACCCATGCCGTGCGGGACGGGTCGACGCCGAGGAAGGCGGCCGCGCGTTCCCGGGCTGCCGCCACCAGGCCGGGAACCTCGACCCGGTTGAAGCGGTGCGGATTGCGCTCGGCCCGCTCGCGCCAGGCGGCGGCAGCCTGGCGCACGATGACCGGCGCAACCCCAAAGGCACCGTGATTGAGGTGGAGAACATCAGGGTCGAGGCCGAAGGCGTCCAGCAGGACAGAATCCACACCGACGATTGTGTCAGCTCAGGGTGACATCACGCACGGCGCTGCCTTGAGGACCGTGCCGCTACTCCCCCCGCCCCGCCGGTTCCGGAATGGGTGAACATACCCGGAACCGGTTTGATCTGCCGCAGTGGCAGCGGGCAGCCTGCCACGGTAGCGCTGTTTTATGACCACGGGTAGGAGACCGGGACCGAGGCGAACGAGGGTTCCATCCCTTCGAGTTTCGGTCATCAGCAGCTTGGGGTACGCCATCGCCACGCCTCTGCCTGCTAGCTAACCCGGATTGCTTCCCCGGCCACGTCAAGGAGATCACCGAACGCGTTCCCGGCGCAGCGGTCCCGGGACCCAGCCGAGCCGTGATGAGTTCCTGGCCGTTGGCGACGCCGGTCAGGATACATCTATCAGGACCGCAGATAGCGCAGGACGGCGAGCACCCGCCGGTTGTCGGTTTCGGAGGCGGGCAGGCCGAGCTTGGCGAAGATGCTGGCGACGTGCTTTTCCCACCGTCCCGAGGGTCAGGACGAGGGCGGTCGCGATGCCGGCGCGGGGCGATCTGGCAGGCGGCAGGCCAGCCGCGCGGGGATGGCGCTGCTGGCGGCCAGGCTGGCCAGGGCGTCTGGCAGGCCGTTGTCGAGCACCGGGGGTGGATGCCCCGGGCCAGCTCGCGGAGCTCGCCGAGGGCGTCGCGGGCGCCCTGCAAGGCGGCGCCGACCAGTTCGCGGGCGGCGTCGGCGTCCGGTACCGCGCCGGAGTCGCCGAATTCGCCATGCCCAGGCTCATCGCCAAGGTGGCGAGCCGGATCTGCGCGCCGTCGTGCAGGTCACGTCCGAGGCGCCGCAGCCGGACGGCGGCGTCGTCGACCGCCAGCGCCCGGGTCCGTTCCTGGTCCGCCAGCCTGGCCGAGGGCCCGGGGCCGAGCAGGCCGCGGATGAGCCACCGGTCGGCGGCGACCGCGGCCTGGGTCACCCACGGGCGGCTAGCAGGCTGGCCAGCCCGGCACCCCAGAACAGCGCGACGGCATACAGTTCCGCCAGCATGACAGGCAGCTTCAGCAGCAGGTACGCCAGTGCCCGCCAGCCTGCGGCAGGCCCCGGTGAGCCCGCGGGCGGCGCCGGCGGTTACCAGGAGCACCGTCAGCAGCGCCGCGGCACCGGCGGAGGTGCGCCCGCGCACTGCGGCCCGGGTGGAACGCCCTGGTCTCCAGCAGCGCACCGACCTCGCGCAGCGGCCAGCCCAGCTCACGGTAACGGCGCCCGGCGATCCGCACCGTCCCGCGATCGGGCGCGTCCAGGCCCAGCATCAGCCGCATCGCGCTGGATTTCCCCGACCCGTTCGGCCAGGAACCCGGTCACGACGCCGGGGCGGACGTCGAAGCTACGAACAGCGGGCGGCGGGCGGAACGCGGAAACCATCCGTCTTGCCCCTGGGGGTTTTCCCCAGGGGCCGGTGATACGCGCCATCGGCGGGACGAGGCGGGCTGGCGTTCGCGGGGCTACTGGCGGCGGCGGTCGTCCAGCGCGCGCAGGGCCTCGGTGAACGGCCGCTCGAGCCAGGCGAGGTGGTCGGCCTCGCCGTGGTGGTGCGTCGTGAGCTGGTCGGGCCGGCGGACCGCGGTGTGCCGGACGTAGTCGCGAGCGCCTTCGACGAGGGTCCGCATGTAGCGGAGGCCATCGGGGTCGGTCATGGTCCAGTCGCCGCCGACGGCGATGTAGACCGGTGAGGTGTGCGCGAAAACCGGGCGGCTCCAGTCGTCGAGGTGGCAATCGACGCCGAACGCCCGGCAGGCTATCCAGGAGTTCTCGTCGATCCGCAGTTCCTCGCTGATCTCGGCCTGGCGAGCGCCGTTGACCTCGGCCCGCGCCACGACCTCCCCGTTGCGCACGACCTCGAGCGACCGGAGCGGGAAGACGCCGCGCACCGTGGCGTGGACGCTGGCCGTTCCCGGCCCGGACAGCCCGGCGGTATCGCCGGGTTCACGCCCGTCGGCCGAGAGCGTCAGCAGCGGCCCGCCCGACAGGAACGTGCGGCCCGACCGGACCGCCCGGCACCAGGCCTCGTAGCTGAACTCCCCGTCCAGCCGGGCATAGGTCCGGTACAGGCCGACCGGTACGCCGCTGGTCATCTTGTCGGTGCCGCCGACCAGCGGCAGCCGGTAACCGCTGTTCAGGTACCGGTAGTACTCGGTCAGCCGGTCGTCGGTCTGGTTCAGGATCTCCACGCCGTCGACCCGGCCGGTCGCGACGAGCACGGCGGGCTCGCCGTTCGGGTTCGGGAAGTGCGCGGAGATGACGGTGCCGCCCTGGGCGTGCGTCCGGTCGGCCCAGTCGCTCAGGGTCGCGTCCAGCGCGCCGCCGAGCTCGGCCTCGTCGGGACCGTCGCTGCACCACGGCATGACCGGTTCCCTCAGGCCCCACAGGAGCATGTGGCCGAGCTCATGCTGCCGGTTTTCCTGGCCGACGTAGGTCACGTAGCCGCCGCCGTCGACAATCGCGGGCCGGCCGGAGAAATCCTCGGTGTTGGTGAACAGCCCGCCCCACTGCGTCATCAGCAGGTTGACGACGCGCAGGTCCTCGCCCTGCTGCTCGAGCTGGGCGCCCGGCGCGGACAGGAAGTGCACGTGCGAATCGCCGCTCCACCATCCTTCAGCGGCCAGGTTGGCGACGCGCCCGATCCGCAGCGTCAGCTCCCGCTGGCCCGGCTCGACCCGGACGGTCTGGCGGAGCGGCTCGTATTCGAACCCGCGCGCGACGTCCACGACGACGTCGCCTCGCGGCAGCCATCCCTGGCAGGTGCCGTCGATGTAGGCGTAGCTGCGCTGGCCGAGCCGGACGTCACCGCCGATGTCGTAGTGCCAGCTGCCGAGGTTCTGCGTGACGTGGTTGTGGTGACCGTGGGGCTGGTAGGGAACGCCGGCGGCCGAGCGGAAATGGACCCGGCATGGCACCGGCCGCCCGGTCGCGTCGTCGACGACGCGGACGTGCACCCAGTTCCGGCCGTCTTCCACCAGCTCGAGCGAGACCTGGCCGGCCTCGGCCCGCCCGTCGCGCTCCACGTCACCCCAGCGCACCCGGCCCAGCTCGTCGCCGTCCCGCCGGACCGCGACGGTGGCCGACGGCAGCGCGGCGACCGAGGCGTACGCGGACGTTCCCTCGGCCGCTCCCCAGCCGGCCCGGTCGTCCTCGCCGGGCAGCGGCTGCGGATAGCTGGCCACGCCCCGGTCCACCTCGATGCCGAACACGCCGCCGCGCCCGTCCCTGGCGGCGAGCCGGACCGGGCGGGCCGGGGTCCGGACGAACGGGTGCTCGTCGGCGTCGGCGATCGTGACGCCGGCGACGACGAACCGGGGGCCGCGCGGGATGAACTCGATCCGTTCGACCGGCTGATCCGGGTGAGGGTTCTCCCAGCACCACAGGTAATAACCGGCGGGCCATCCCATGTTGTGCTCCGTCAGGCGCTCCCCGGCCAGGTCCCACCGGCCTTCGAAACGCGGCCGGTTGTAGTCACTGGTGTCGGTGACGGCGAGGAACGGCAGGCGGCCCCAGAGCAGCGGCACCGCCTGCACCACCTGGATCTCGAACCGCTCCCGGATGGGCGCGGTCACGATCTCGCCGCCGGCGAGGTGGAACGCGTACTCGGCGACGGCCTGCCCGGCGGCGTGACCGGCGGGGGCGCCCGGCTCGAGCAGCCGGTGCGCGACGATCACCCGCCGCGCCGGCCGCCCGATCCCGACCGCCACCGGGAGGCCGGGCAGCAGGAAGCACCGCTCCGCCGACGGCGGCTCGGACCCGATCAGGAACGGCAGGCCGCGCAGGTCCACCCGCCCGAGCGGGACATCACCCGGCTCATCGCCGAGAACCTCCACGCCCGCGTTGCAGGCCGCGGACAGGTCTACTGGCTCATAACCCGGCATGTCCCCGATCGTAGGGCGCACGGCCGGCCTGATCCCAGCCGTTTTCCGCCTGTCCGGGCGGTCACGCGCGGACCCCGCGGTCCACCGCCGGCCGGTCCCCGCGGGCGGCCGCTTCGTGACCAGCGCCCCGGCCGGGGGCGTAAGGGACAGCGTCGCGCCCGGGCGGCCGTCCTCACGCGTTCGCGCGCGCCTGCGCCAGCACCACCTCGATCGTCTCCATGATCGAGATGGACTCGTCCAGCGGCATCAGCGGGCTCTCCGCGTCACCGGCGGCCAGCCGGCGCGCCACCTCGCCGGCCTGGTAGTGCAGGCCCCGGCCGTCATGGGCCGGCTCGACCCGGACCGGGTCGCCGTTCCTCGGGATGAGCGTCACGGCCCCGGGAGCGTAGAAGCTGCCCTCGACCTCGATCCGCGCGTCGGTGCCGACGATCGCCGCCCGGGTCGGGCCCTTCGCCCGCAGGGTGCACGTCAGCACGGACTGGGCGCCGCTGTCGTAGCCGAGCAGCATGGACGTCTGCGCGTCCACGCCGGTGAAGGCCGGGTCGCTCATGGACACGACCCGGCTCGGCGGGCCGAGGATCATCGACGCGAACGACACCGGGTACACGCCGAGGTCCAGCAGCGCGCCGCCGCCCAGTTCCGGGGCGAACAGCCGGAACGCGGGATCTTCGGCGAACCACTGGCCGTGGTCGGCGATCACGGTGACGACATCGCCGAGCGCGCCCTGGGCGAGCCAGTCCCGGATGACGGCGACGTGCGGCAGGAACCGGGTCCACATCGCCTCCATCGCGAAGAGCCCGCGTTCCCTGGCCACCTGGACGACGTCGCGGGCCTCGGCGGCGTTCATCGTGAACGGCTTCTCGACGAGCACGTGCTTGCCTGCCCGCAGCGCGAGGATCGCGTTGCGGTGGTGCATCGGGTGCGGCGTGGCCACGTAGATCACGTCGACGTCCGGGTCGGCCGCGAGCGACTCGTAGCTGGCGTGCCGGCGGGCGATGCCGAACGTGCCGGCGAACCGGTCCGCGGACTCCCGGCTGCGCGATCCCACCGCGACGGCGACGCCGGAACCGGACAGCGGGAGATCGGCGGCGAATGCGCCCGCGATCCCGCCCGTGCCGAGGATCCCCCACCGCACGCGGTCATCCGCCACGTCTTCATCCCTCCGCCGTCCGGTACCCGTGACCAGTTTATTGAGGCGGCCCTGCGTGGAACCGGGGCCGGCGGGCAGGCATGCCCTATGCCGATGCTGATCGGGACCTCTGGCTGGCAGTACCGCGACTGGCGGGGCGGCCTGTATCCCGGCGGCGTGCCCCAGCGCCGGTGGCTCGAGCATTACGCCGCCCGCTACCAGACCGTGGAGAACAACAACAGCTTCTACCGGCTGCCGTCGCGGGAGACGTTCGCCGCCTGGCGGGAGCGGACCCCGGACGATTTCGTCATGGCGGTCAAGGCCAGCCGGTACCTGACTCACGTACGCCGGCTGCGCGACCCGGCCGGGCCGGCCGCCCGGCTGCTCGGCGCGGCCGCCGGGCTGGGACCCAGGCTCGGGCCGGTCCTGCTGCAGCTGCCGCCGACGCTGAAGGCCGACCCGGGCACGCTGGACGCGTGCCTGCGAGAGTTCCGGGCGGCATCCGGCGCCCTGGGCGGCCACCGGCTCCGGCTGGCGGTCGAGCCGCGGCACGAGAGCTGGTGGACTGATGAGATACGGCAGGTCCTGGCGGCGCACGACGCGGCGCTGTGCTGGGCCGACCGGCGCGGTCGCCCGGTCACGCCGCTGTGGCGCACCGCGGCGTGGGGTTACCTGCGGTTCCATGAGGGCGCGGCGCAGCCGTGGCCCCGCTACGGGCGGCAGGCGCTGAGGTCCTGGGTGACGCGGCTGACCGGGGCGTGGCCCGATGAGGCCGACGTGTACGTCTACTTCAACAACGACCCGGGCGGGGCGGCGGTGATCAGCTCGGCCCTGTTCGCCGCGCTGGCCGGCCAGCGCGGGCGCACGGTGACCCGCACGCCCGGGGCGGATGAGGTGGCGGCGACGGCGGCCTTCCCGCCGGACGGGCAGGTCTAGGGCAGTGCCGCCGGTTCCAGGGACAGGAAGTCGGCCACGCCCAGGGCGCGCAGGACGGCCCGCTCGGCCGGGCGGATGTGACGGCGTTCCTCGTCATGGTAGAGGCGCGGTGCGGTCAGGGCTACCGTCCGGCCGCCGGTGCGCAGCTCGCAGCGCCCGGCGGCCAGGACGTTCTTAACCCAGTCCGAGTCCGGCCCGTAGGTCAGGGCGATGACGTAACCGGATCCGGACGGGAACACGTTGACCGGGGTCTGGTACCGGCGCCCGGAACGCCGGCCCTGGTGGACGACCACGCCGAACCCGGGCACCACCGGTGCCAGGCGGGTGGTGACGCGGTTCAGGCCGGCCTTGTTCAGGCGGGCCAGCGTCCGGGGCAGCGCCACGGGACCGGGTTACCGGCCGTCGAACTTGTCGGGGTCAGGGCCGGTGCGCTCGTTCTTGTTCAGCACCGTGATGTCCTCGACGTCGGAGGCGGACAGCTCGAAGTCGAAGATGGCGATGTTCTCCCGGATCCGGTCCGGGGTGACCGACTTGGGGAACACGATGTCGCCCCGCTGGATGTGCCAGCGCAGCACCACCTGGGCCGGGGTCTTGCCGGCCCGCTCGGCGATGGACCCGATCGCCGGGTCGGCCAGGACGCCTCCCTGCCCCAGCGGTGACCAGGCCTCGACCGCGATCTGGTGCTCGGCGCAGAACGAGCGCACGTCGTCCTGGGTCAGGTAGGGGTGTACCTCGATCTGGTTGACGGCCGGGATGACCTGGGTCTCGCCGTGCAGCCGCCGCAGGTGGCGGGGCTGGAAGTTGGAGACGCCGATGGACCGGGCCCGGCCCTCGCGGTAGAACTCCTCCAGCGCCTGCCAGGTCTGCACGAAGTCACCGCCGTACCGGGCCGGCAGCGGCCAGTGGATCAGGAACAGGTCCACGTACTCGGTGCCGAGCGCCTTGAGCGTCCCGTCGAAGGCCTGGCGGGCGTCGTCGGGCTCGTGCGCGTCGTTGCCCAGCTTGCTGGTGACGAAGATCTCGCCGCGGTCCAGGTCCGACCGGGCGATGGCCTCGCCGACCTCGGCCTCGTTGCCGTACATCTCGGCGGTGTCGATGTGCCGGTAACCGGCCTCCAGCGCCGTGCTCACCGCGGCCACCGTGTCCTTCGGCTCGATCTGGAAGACGCCGAAGCCGAGCTGCGGGATGGTCTGGCCGTTGTTCAGCGTGATGTCCGGGATGGAAGTCACGAAAAGAACTCTCCTCGGTAGGTATCGCGTATGCCGACCTGCTGCCCCTGCCCCGATCAGGCGGGGTTACACGCCAGCGCCGGATCGTACGGCGCCGGCGGTCCCGCGGTCCTGAGATCATGCCGGCATGCCGTTCCCTCATCTCGAAGGAAAACATGCCGGCCGCCCGTACGTGACGGCGCGGCGCTTGCTGGACTACCACGAGTCGCTGGGCAACGCGCGGGCCGCCGCGCCGCGCGCCGTGGTGCTCACCTGGCAGGCCCGGCTGGAGAACCGGGTCCGGGAACGCCGCGACCACCAGCAGGCCCGCGGGGCCGGGGCTGACCTGTCGCTGCTGCGGCTCACCCCGGGCCTGGGCCTGGCCCGGCTCCCGATCGGAGCGCCGGCGGCGGCGATAGCCGTCGAGGAACTGGCCGCGCGCGGCACGGAACTGTTCATCGGCATCGGTACCGCCGGGGCGGTCGGCGAGCGGCTGGCCGCCGGCGACCTCGCCCTCTGCTCCGCCGCGCTCCGGGACGAGGGGACATCTCATCACTACGCGCCGCCGGAGCCGTTCGCGTTCCCCGATCCGGGCCTGACCGCGCGGCTGCGGGAGGCGCTGCCCGCGGCCGCCGGGGGGCCGTCCTGGACCACCGACGCGCCGTACCGGGAGACCGCGGAGGAGATCGCCAGGTACCGCGCCGAGGGGATCCTCACCGTCGAGATGGAAGCTTCCTGCCTGTTCACCGTGGCCAGGATCACCGGGGCGGCCGCCGCGGCCGCCTTCGTCGTCTCCGACGTGCTGCACGGCGAGCAGTGGGAGCCGCACTTCGGCTCCGCCGATGTCCTGCAGGGGCTGTGGACCCTCTTCGAGGCCGCCGAGGCCTGCCTGTCCTGATGACGGCGAGCCGGACGGCGGCCCGGGCGGCTCAGCGGAGCTGGTTGATCCGGATCAGGTTGCCCGCGGGGTCACGGAAGGCGCAGTCGCGGATGCCGTACGGCTGCTCGGTCGGCTCCTGGACGACCTCGGCGTCGGTGGCCTCCAGCCGCGCGAAGGTGCCGTCGAGGTCGTCGGTGGCCAGGGTGATGATGCCGTAGGTCCCCTTCGCCATCATCTCGAGGATGGTGCGCCGCTCCTCGTCGGTGATGCCGGGGTCGGCACCCGGCGGGTACAAGACGATGGACGTGCCGGGCTGCCCGGCGGGGCCGACCGTGATCCAGCGCATCTCCCCGTACCCGACGTCGTTGCGGACCTCGAAGCCGAGGATGTCGCGGTAGAAGGTCAGGGAGGCGTCCGGGTCGTTGTGCGGCAGGAAGGTCCCGTTAATGCTGATGTCCATGGCGGTCACTCTAGGTGAGGCCTGCCGGACGGCGCTTCTCGATTCCTGATCAGCCCGGCTGCCTGACCGCGCCGGCTGAGGCTGCTAGGCGGCCCGCAGGGGCGGCCGGACCTTCTCGCTCACGTCGCCTGTCACAGCGTCCTGGCCGCTGGCCGCCGCGGCGGCAGCCTGCAGCGGGAGGGGCCTGTCCCGCCGCCACGGCACCCGGGCGCGTCCGGTGAGCGGGACGGCCAGCGGGGTGCGGGCCAGCAGGCCCGTCAGCGCCGCACCGCAGGCGAAGACGACCGCCACGGTCGCCAGGCACAGCGCCGGCCACGGGATGACCGCGCTGAGCTTGCCCCAGCCGACCCGGCTCAGCGTGGTGATGAAGAGCAGATGAGACAGGTAGATGCCGTAGGCGTTGTCCGAGCCGGAGCGCACCGCGGCCCTGACCCGCCGGGACCGCTGCGGCTTGACCAGCGCCACCCCGGCCAGGTACCCGCAGGTGACCGCCCCGATGTTGAACGGGATGACGCTCGGCTGGAACGGGTCATTCCCGGAGCCCAGCATGGTGGTCACCCCGCTGGCGGCCAGGAAGTAGATACCCTCCGCGGCGAGCGCCGCGGCGATCGTCAGCGTCACGATCAGCCGTGCGTGCCCGCACACCCATGTGTGCACCTGGTCCAGGTGGAAGGCAACGGCGCAGCCGCCGACCAGGTAGAGCAGGTAGCTGAGGGCGTCCTGCTGCCCGAACTCGATCATCACCGCGGGAAGCAGGTTCCAGTGCATGCAGATCGCCAGTGCCACCTGGGCCACGGCCGCGACCGCGACGACGAGGACATGATGGTTCCTGGTCCGCCGCAGCAGCATGAGCACGAGCGGGAAGACCAGGTAGAACTGCATGATCACGAGCAGGAAGTAGAGCTGGTAGTACCCGGTCGCCGTCATGTTGGCGAGACCCCTGAGCCCCGCCGCCACGCTGGCATAGTGCGCCGTCGGCAGGTGGTAGAGGAAGTAGATGGCGCTCCAGCACAGGTAGGGAATCCCCACGGACAGGAACCGGCGCCAGTAGAAGCGGCCGAGCTGGGACCGGTTCAGGCCGGCGTAGGCGTAGGTCAGCATGCACGAGGAGACGAAGAAGAAGCCCTCCCTCGATACGTGCAGCAACAGCAGCGCGGCCCCGGAGCCCAGGCTGGCCGCCGCCGGGGCGAAGCACAGCACCGAATGGGTGCTGATGACGCCCGCCTGCTTGACCGGTCGCATGGCGTCCACGTGGTCGAGTCGGCGGCGCGCCATCAGCGCGTCATCCGGGCTTCACGCCAGTCGATCATGAACATGCAGCGTGTAGCCGGTTTGTGAAGCGCTGGTGAATATCAGGACCATCCAGAGCAATCTCGCAGAACACTCTCAGCCAGGACGCACCGAACGTCCCCGGCCAGGGACTTCCCTGCCCGGGGCCTGATGTTGACTGAAGCTGCCAGCTGTCGGCCCTACTGGGACCCGCGGCGATTACCTAAAGCGCTTCTTGCTGTTATCTAGTAGAGGGCCCTAAGGGCCGCCCTGGCCGGCACTGTCCCGTCCCTGCCCCTAGGACGCATCAGCGTCAGGCAGGGCCGCGAAGGCGCGCAGGCCGGACAGGACGATCAGGACGCCGGCCACGATGAAGATCAGGCTGACCGAGTTGAGGGTGATGCCGCCGACGGTGGCGCGGAAGCTCCGCAAGACGGTGCTCGTCAGCCAGCCGAAGACCACCACCGACAGCATGGACGCGAGCTGGTTGACCGGAGTGAACACCGCCATCACCCGGCCCATGTACTCGCGCGGCGCCGCATCCAGGAGCAGCGGCGCTACCGCCGTGTTCAGCATCGCGATCGGGATGGCATAGAACCCGAGCAGGACCAGGCCGGCCGGGAAGCTGCGCTGCAGGGCGTAGCCGGCCGCCAGGACGCCGGCCGCCAGCAGGCCTGACCAGGTCAGCGCCCGCGCCCCCATCCACCGCACCATGCGGCCGGCGACCAGGGCCCCGACGATGAAGCCGATGCCCATCACGGTCTCCGCGACGCCGAACAGCCGCGAGGACGCGTGCAGGTCGCTGGTCACGAAGAACACGTTCAGCGCGCTGATCGCGCCGGTGCCGCACTGGCAGATCGTCGTGACGGTCAGCAGCGTGACCAGGAACCGGTTGCGCGCGAAGAGCCGCAGGCCGAAGGAGAACTCGGCGCGCAGGCTGGTCCCCTCCGCCCTGACGGCGGCGGGCTGGACGGAGTCGGGCGCCAGCTGCAGGAAGCGGGTGGCGAGGTAGGACGCGATGTAGGAGATGGCGTTGGCGGCCAGCGCCCACTGGAAGCCGACGGTGAGGAGCAGCAGCACCGCGATCGGCGGGCCGATGATCCCGGCCGCCGACGTCGTGGCCTCGGCCAGGCCGGCGGCTCGTACCCGCTCCTCTTCCCCGTGCACCACGTCGCCGATTGTCGCGAACCGGGCGGGGTTGAAGAACTGGCCGGACGCGTTCAGGACGAAGACGACCAGGTACACAGTAGCCAGCCACAGGCCGACGGGGAGATCCCGGACCGGGACGAACGAGAGCCCGGTCAAGACGGCCACCATCGCCGCCCGGATCACCTCGGTCCGCATCATCGTCGACTTGCGGTTCCAGCGGTCCACGAACACCCCGGCAACCGGCCCGACCAGCGCTACCGCGGCCCCGGCCGCGACCAGGATGCCGCTGACTGCGGCGGGGGCCCACGGCGCGCCGCGCGCGAGGACCTGCGACACCCACAGCACGAGCGTCGTGCAGAAAACGGTGTCCCCGATCGCGGAAGCGGCCTGGCCGTACCACAGCCGGGCGTAGTTCCGGTTAGCCAGCGTCCATTGCAGTGACGGAAAGTAGACCCTGCGGCCGTTGTTCGTGCAGCGTTCAGCATGGTTTTCATAGCCGGGCGTCATTGTTACTACACGTGCTGATCTGGCTGCAGATCCGCTGATCGCCGCCGGCCGGGCCGGCTGGCCGCCGGATCCTCGGGACACGCCGCGCTCATGAACACCACGGCCGTACGCCCGCACACCGGCTCGTCAGGAAGCCGGAGGTCACCGGCCCGACGTCGTGCCATCATCTTTACACTTCCGGGAACTAGAACCTTGATACAACGAACAGCCCAAGGCATTAATGCAATAACGGGCTATTCATTCTGTAACTCAGGGAACGGCTGCCCGTCGAGTCACATCGACATCATCCGTTCTTTCGTAGCCGGTTGCAAAGTATGCCGTTACCGCCACGTTATTTCCGGAGTAGCCGGTAAATCTCGCGTTTGCATAAATTGCGCAACTAAAGAAAATCGCCCGCGGCGACGATAACACAATCCGCACGCCCCCTGTCGCAGAGCAACCGCCGCCGGGCGGGCCGGCGTCCGTGCGACGGCCCGGGACCGGGCTCCCCCGCCCCGGCATCCGTCCCGGCCCGGGACCCGCTTCTTGCTGTTATCCTCAGGTGCCAGGCGAGGGCGCCCGGCGGGCATGATCCCGGCCCGGCGGCCCGG
>JAICWX010000223.1 GCA_025934635.1 Streptosporangiaceae bacterium
AGCTGCCCGACGGGTCGTTCCTGGCCCACGTCAACGACCCGGCCGCGGTGCACGCCCGCAACGCCAGGAACGGGCAGCGGCGCCGCCGCGGCAGCAAGCTGGGCCCGGAGGCCGGGCCGCTGCCCGGCATCACCGTGCGGGTCGTCGAGTTCGCGGTCACCGTCACCGCAGATGACGGCAGCACCCGGACCAGCCGGTACCGGCTGGTCACCACCCTGGAGGACTGGCGCCGCTACCCGGCCGCCGCGCTGGCCGCGGCCTACGCCCGCCGCTGGTCCGCCGAGACCGGGTTCGCCGAGCTCAAGACCGCCCTGCGCGGCCCCGGCCGGGCCCTGCGCGGCCGCACCCCCGCCCTGGCCCGCCAGGAACTGTGGGCCTACCTGGCCATCTACCAGGCCATCCGGACCCTGATCGCCCGCGCCGCCGCCGGCGCGGGCCTGGACCCCGGCCGGATCTCCTTCACCGCCGCCCGCAACGCCGCCGGGCGGACCCTGGACGCCAGCCCCGCCGCCCTCGGCCAGGCCCTGGACGACGCCGAAGCCGAGATGCTCGCCGTCCTGGTCCCGCTGGCCGAAGGACGCATCTGCCCCCGCGCGGTCAAGAAACCCTCCGCCCCCTACCGGTCCCGCCGCGGCTGCCCCGGCCCGCTATCACAGCACGTCACCTACACCGTCACCATCACCGCACCCGACCCAGCCGCACGAACCACCACTGACCAGCCCAAACACCCAGCACAGACCGCAACCGGCCCACCTTAAATTCCTAGCATTGTGTCATCGCGGCATTGATGGAGCATCCATGTCGTTGTCGGGTCCGGTGCGAGCCGGGATGGGTGACGGGTGAGGACTGTGAGGTGGACGGTGTAAGTGAGTCGGGTGGTAGAGAACGAAACTTGGCGGGCGGAGTTGCGTGGCGGGCGGACCTACGTGGCGGACGACGTTGCGTGGTGAGCGGCGCTGGCGTAGTGAGCGGCGCTGGCGTAGTGAGCGGCGCTGGCGTGGTGAGCGGCGCTGGCGGGGCGGGCGGGGAGAGCGGCGCTGGCGTGGCGGGCGGGGCGGGCGGGGAGAGGTTGACGGGGGCCGGGCGGGCGCGGTCCTGCAGGAGGACGGGCGCACGACCTACTTCTGCTCCGGGCACTGCCGGGATCGCTTCACCGCCCAGGCCGCTATGCGATCGTGACCAAAGCAGCGGAACCGCCTCGTTCCCCGCAGCCGTCACAACGGCATGCTGAACACGCGGAACCTGACCCGCCGCACCATGCGGCCCGGGCGTACTAGGCCGGGCGCCGTCGCCGGCCTCATGATCGGCAGTGTGCTGCTCGGCGGGGGCTTGTTCCTCGCGGGGTGCTCGGCCGGTACCTCCAGCGGCGCTGCCAGCTCCACCGCCGCGCCCGTGCAGGCGGCCGGGGCGGCCAACGGGGAGGCGGCCGGCGCGCCCAGTGCGATGGTCTCCGCTCCCCGGGCGGCCGCCCAGGGCAATCCGGGCGGCCAGGACGCTGCCACCACGGTGCGGCTGGCCCCGGCCAGCAGCATCATCTACACCGCGCAGCTGACCGTGCGGGCGGCTGACGTCAGCGCGGCCGCCGCGCAGGCCGACCGGATCGCCGCGGCCGCCGACGGCTACATCGCCAGCGAGACCATGTCGGCCAACCCCGATCACCCGTCCGAGGCCACCGCCAGCGTGCAGCTGAAGATCCCGGTGGCGTCATACCCGGACACGCTCAGCCAGCTGGCCCGCGGCCTTGGCACCCGGCTCGCCCTGCAGCAGCAGGCCCAGGACGTCACCCAGCGGGTGGCCGACGTGAACAGCCAGGTCACCTCGGACCAGGCCGCCATCGCCCAGCTCCGCGCGCTGCTGCGGCACGCGGGCTCGGTTGCCGACCTGCTCAGCGTGCAGAACCAGATCAACAACGAGGAAGCCAGCCTGGAATCCATGCAGGCCCAGCAGCGCGCGCTCAGCCACCAGGTCAGCTACGCGACGGTGACGCTCACCGTGCTCGGCCCGAAGGCCAAGCCGGCCGTGCACCGGGAGAAGCCCCCGCCCACGCTGGCGGGCGGCTTCGGCGCCGGCTGGCGCGCGCTGCGTATCACCGTGGCCTGGACGCTGGCCTTCCTCGGCGCGATAGCGCCGTTCGCCCTGATCCTGGCCGTCGTCGGGTACGCGGCGTACCGGCTCAGGCGGGCGTACGGGCCGACTCGGCGTGCACGAGGTCAGTGAGCCGGGCCAGCACGCCGGGATCGGTCTCCGGCAGCACGCCGTGCCCGAGGTTGAAGACGTGCCCCTCCGCGGTGCGCCCGCGGGCCAGCACGTCCCGGGCCCGCTCCTCGATGACCTCCCAGGGCGCGAGCAGGATCGACGGGTCGAGGTTGCCCTGCAGCGCCTTGCCCGGCTCGACCCGCCGGACCGCCTCGTCGAGCGGGATGCGCCAGTCCACCCCGACCACGTCGGCGCCCGCTTCCCCCATCAGTCCGAGCAGCTCACCGGTGCCCACCCCGAAGTGGATGCGCGGCACTGCGGCGTCCCCGAGCGCGGCGTCCCCGAGTGCGGCGAAGATCCGCTTGGTGTGCGGCAGGATCGCGTGCCGGTAGTCGTCCGGGCTGACCGCGCCCACCCAGGAGTCGAAGAGCTGGATAGCCGCGGCTCCCGCCGACACCTGGATCCGCAGGAACGAGATCGCGATGTCGGCCAGCCGGCCGAGCAGCGCGTGCCACAGCTCGGGGTGGCCGTACATGAGCGCCTTGGTCTTGTCGTGGTTCTTGGACGGCCCGCCCTCCACCAGGTAGGAGGCGAGCGTGAAGGGGCCGCCGGCGAAGCCGATCAGCGGCCGCCCGCCCAGCTCGGTCACCAGCGCCCGGACCGCCTCGGTCACGTAGGGCACGTCGTCCGGCTCCAGCGGGCGCAGCCGCTCCAGGTCCTTGGCCGTGCGCACCGGGTTTTCTATCACCGGCCCGATCCCGGCCTTGATCTCCACGTCGATGCCGATCGCGCGCAGCGGGACGACGATGTCGCTGAACAAGATGGCCGCGTCCACGTCGTACCGGCGCAGCGGCTGCAGGGTGATTTCCGTGATCAGCTCGGCACGGGTACACGACTCCAGCATCGGGATGCCCTCGCGTACCTTGTGGTACTCGGGCAGCGACCGGCCCGCCTGACGCATGAACCAGACGGGGGTATAAGGAACCGGCTCTCTGCGGCAGGCTTGCAGGAACGGCGATCTCGCCTGGGACTCGGTCACGTCAGGGATCGTCTCACATCACCGTACGGTGACGGAGAGGAGACACGCCGTCTGAGGTCCCACGAACGGGCGCAATGGCGTGCCACTATCGGCATCAAACCTGTCAACCCGCAAGCCCGCGGCGGATCTCACCACGGGATCACACCTGAGGAGGTCGCCGATGGCCCAGGCGACGGCATTGTCAATGGCACAGTTGAGCAGGCTCTGCCCGGGGTGCAGCGAGGAGCGGGTGTTCGAGCAGTTCCACGCGGAGCCCGCGAGCTGTCCCGACGTGCCGGACGGCGACTGCCCGGAATGGGGCTGCACGAGCTGCGGCGATGCCCTGATCATCGGGGTGCCCGCGGCACCGGTGTACGCCGGCCGCGACCGCGCGATCAGGGCCGCCTGACCGGACGGCTCCGGAGCCTGGCCACCGGGTTCCGTCTTCCGGCTCCGGCTGGAATGGCTTTCACTACACAATCCGCAGGAAATTTGGTGCTCAGGCATGAATCTGGACTCCGCCGCGTGAGAGACGATGAGCGACACGTACGCTCGGGTCATGAGGGCGACTGACGGGCCAGGAGACCGGCGCCCCGCGCGGTCACGTGCGCCACAGCGGCCGACGGCGGTTTCCGATTCCATGGCGGGCATCTCGGTAATGACGGGAACGCCGTTGGAAACAGCCCACGATAAGGAACAGGACTCCGCCGCCGAGGCGACTTTCGCCGCGGCGGTGGCGGCCTTCGCGGCCGGCCAGGATGCCCAGAGCCGGGCCGGCCTGGAGTTCGAGGAAGTTCCGGCACCGAAGCGGCTGGCACCGTACGCCACGGCCGTCGCGGCCACGGTCCAGCGCGGTGAGGTGGACGTGGCCTGGGGACGGCTGGTGCTGCTCTACGACCCGGACGGCCAGCAGGGCTGGGAGGGCTTCTTCCGGCTGGTCGCGTACGTCCGGGCCGACGTCGAGCCGGAGATGGCCGCCGACCCGCTGCTCGGCGAGGTCGGCTGGAGCTGGCTCGCCGAGGCCCTGGACGCGCTGGTCCCCGGGTACACCGCCCCGAGCGGCACTGTGACCAGGGTCATCACCGAGGGGTTCGGGTCCAAGCGGGACGAGGTTCCGCTGACCGGATTCGAGCTGCGCGCCTCCTGGTCTCCGACCGGGCCAGGCCACCAGCACGGGTTCGCGGCCACCGGCGACACCGGCGTCCTCGACCTCCCGGCGCACATCGCGGCCTGGTGTGACTGCATGTCCGCCGCAGCCGGCCTCGAACCCCCGGGCACCCGGGCTCTGCGTCAGCCGGGGCACGGGTGAGCGCAGGGAGCGAGGCTGGCGGCATCGTCCCGCTGCTCGAGCCCCGCGACGGCCTGCCGCCGGTCATCGAGACCGAAGCCGCGCTCGCCGAGGCCACCGACCGGCTGGCCCGCGGCGAGGGACCCGTCGCGGTCGACGCCGAGCGTGCCTCCGGCTACCGCTACGGCCAGCGCGCCTACCTGGTCCAGCTCCGCCGCGCCGGATCGGGCACGGTCCTCATCGACCCGATCGCCTGCCCCGAGCTGGGCGGCGTCGACGCCGCGCTGGCCGACGCCGAGGCCGTGCTGCACGCGGCGTCGCAGGACCTGCCGTGCCTAGCTGAAATCGGCTACCGGCCGCAGCGCCTGTTCGACACCGAGCTGGCCGGCCGGCTGCTCGGCTACCCGCGGGTAGCTCTCGGCACGCTGGTCGAGGAGGTGCTCGGCTTTCACCTGGAAAAGGGGCACTCGGCGGCCGACTGGTCGACCCGGCCGCTGCGCGAGGAGCTGCTCCGCTACGCCGCCCTCGACGTGGAGGTGCTGACCGACCTCCGCGAAGCCCTCGCGGCCGAGCTGGCCGAGCAGGGCAAGACGGAGTGGGCCCGCCAGGAGTTCGAGGCCGTGCTCGCAGCCCGCCCGGCCCCGGCCCGGCCGGACCCGTGGCGCCGCACCTCGGGCATCCACCGGGTGCAGTCCCGCCGCGGCCTGGCCGTGGTGCGGGAACTGTGGCACACCCGGGACAGGATCGCCCAGGTCGCCGACCTGTCCCCGCGGCGCGTGCTGCCGGACACGGCCATCGTCGACGCGGCCAGGTCGTACCCGGCCAACCACGCCCAGCTGATCAAGATCAGCGGGTTCGCCGGCCGGCAGGCGCGACGGCACGAGAAGGACTGGCTGGCCGCGGTGGCCCGGGCGCGGGCCAGCGCCGACAACGAGCTGCCGGAGACCACCGGCGGGGCGGCCGCGAACGGGCCGCCCCCGGCGCACCGCTGGGCGGAGCGCGACCCCGCTGCCGCCGAGCGCCTGGCGGCGGCGCGCGCGGTGGTGACCGCGCTGGCGGCCGACAGCAAGCTGCCGGTGGAGAACCTGCTGTCCCCCGACGCGCTGCGCAGGCTCAGCTGGGATCCCCCGCCGGTCGCCGACGAGCAGGCCGTGGCGCAGGCGCTGACCGGTTACGGCGCCCGGCCCTGGCAGATCGAGCTGACCGCCGGGCCCGTAGCCCACGCCCTGACCAACCCGAAGGCCGCGGCCTCCGACGCGGACGTGGCCGATCTGGCTGAGCCCGCCCTGGGCGAGCCGGCCCCGGATGACGCCAGCCCGGGGAATGACTGAGCGTGGGCGTTCTCGCGAGCGGGGCGGCCCCGCTGCCGGGCTTCCTGAACTCGCTGGCCGGCCCGCTCGACCACTACGGGTACTGGGCCATCGCGCTCCTGCTGCTGCTGGAGAACATCGGCGTCCCGGTGGTGCCCGGGGAGCTCGCGATGATCGCCGGCGCGATCTTCGCCGGGACCGGCCGGGCCGGCCTGAACGTCGTCGTCGTCGGGATCGTGGCGCTGGTCACGTCCGTGCTCGGCGCTGAGATCGGCTACCTCATCGGCCGGTTCGCCGGGCGCGAGCTGGTCCTGCGCTACGGCAAGTACGTCATGATCAAGCATCACCACCTGGACCGGGCCGAGGCGATCGTGGACCGTTACGGCGGCATCGTCGTGGTCATCGCCCGGTACATCGTGGGGCTGCGCGAGGCCAACGGCATCATCGCGGGCATCACCGAGATGCGCTGGCTCACCTTCGCCATCTTCAACGTGATCGGCGGGTGCGCCTGGGTTGCCACCTGGGTGACCATCGGGGACGTGGCCGGCGACCACATCGACACGGTCTACGCCGACATCAACCGGTACTCGCTGTACGCGCTTGGCGTCCTGGCCGTGCTGCTGGCCGCCTGGATCGCCTGGCGCGTGACCCGCCGGCGCCGGACCGCCGCGGGCGGCGAGAGCGAGCCGGCCCCGGCGAGCACCGAGGTTCAGGGCTCGTAGCGCTCGAGGGCGGCCAGTTCCCCGGCTCCCCCCAGCTCGTCGCGGATGACGTGCGCGACCCAGAAGCCGCCCTTGGGCAGCGCCGGATCGGCCGGGACGGCGCTGGCCGCGCCCAGCGCCGCGCACACCTGCGCAAGGACCTCGGGAAGGTTCTCCCGGTGCAGGCACAGGACGGCGGGACGGCGCTGCTCGACCAGGCTCAAGAGCAGGTGCCGGAGCGCCTCAGCCTGCTCCGTCCGGGAGGGAAAATCCGGGGAGCGCCCGAACGGGACCAGGCTGGCCTGCGCCTCGACGGTCCCCCCGAACTCTTCCGCGTACGGCCGCACGGTCTCGGTGCAGCGCAGCGCGGGCGAGCTGATCACCCGCGCGGCGGGCGCGAAGCAGGCCAGCAGCCCGGCCAGCACGCGGGCATCCGCCTCGCCCTGATCGTCGAGCGGGCGCGCGGCGTCCTCGCCGGGCCAGTCCGCCTTGCGCCCGGCCGAGGCGTGCCGGGCCACGATCAGCGGCACCGTCTGCTGCGGCCGCACGGCGGAGATCACCGGGTCGTCGTGGGTGTCCGCCAGCTGCTTGCGGGCCTGCGCCAGCGGCAGCCAGGAGATCGCGTCGATCTCCTGGCTGGGTACCGCCTCGAGTCCGGCGCTGAACGCGGCCCAGTAGCTGACCCGCTTGGGGCGGCCCCAGCTGATGTACTCCACGGTGGGCAGCCGGGGACCGAGGACCGGCCGGAGACAGGTCTCCTCCAGGACCTCGCGCACCGCGGTGAGCAGGATGTGCTCGCCCGGCTCGCTCTTGCCCTTGGGCAGCGACCAGTCGTCGTACGCGGGCCGGTGGACCAGGAGAACCTCGGCTTCCCCTGACCCCGGGTCCGCGGCATGCCGCCAGACGGCCGCGCCCGCCGCGAGGGTGGCATCAGTCATCTGCCGAGCGGACCCGCCGTTCCCGTACCAGGGTCTCCTGCACATCGGTCAGCGGGCTCCCGGCCTCGCTCCGGCTGTGCCTGGTCCAGTACCCGTCCGCGTTCAGCCACCAGCTCGAAGTCCCGTCGTCCATGCCCATGTCCATGAACCGGCGGACGCCGCGCTGGTGGCCGAGGTCCGCGATCCGGACCAGCAGCTCCACCCGGCGATCCAGGTTCCTGTGCATCATATCGGCGCTGCCGATCCAGACTTCGCTGTCTTCGTCATCCCCGGTGCCGAACGCGTAGACCCGGGAATGCTCGAGGAACCGGCCGAGCACGCTGCGGACCCTGATGTTCTCGGAAAGCCCGGCGATGCCCGGCCGCAGCGTGCAGATGCCGCGCACCCACAGGTCGACCTGCACCCCCGCCTGCGACGCCCGGTAGAGCGCGTCCACCACCACCTCGTCGACGAGCGCGTTGGTCTTGAACGCGATCTTGGCCGGCTGGCCGGCCCGGGACCGCTCCGCCTGCCGGCTGATCCGGCTGACGATGCCGTCCCGCAGCGACTCGGGTGCCGCCAGCAGCCGCTGGTAGGCGCCGGTGCGGCTGTACCCGGTGAGGTGGTTGAACAGCGCGGTGACGTCCTCGCCGACCGCGGGGTCCGCGGTGAGCAGCCCGTAGTCCTCGTAGAACCGGGCCGTGGTCGGGTGATAGTTGCCGGTGCCGAGATGGCAGTACCGGCGCAGCGTGCCGTCCGGCTCCTCGCGCACGATCAGCGCCATCTTGCAGTGCGTCTTCAGCCCGACGAAGCCGTAGACGACGTGACAGCCCGCTTCTTCGAGCTTGCGCGCCCAGGCGATGTTAGCGCGCTCGTCGAACCTGGCCTTGATCTCCACCACCACGACGACCTGCTTGCCCGCCTCGGCCGCGTCGATCAGCGCGTCCACGATCGGCGACTGGCCGCTGGTCCGGTAGAGCGTCTGCTTGATGGCCAGCACCCGCGGATCGCCGGCCGCCTCGTCGATCAGCTTCTCCACCGACGCGGCGAAGGAGTCGTACGGGTGGTGGACCAGGATGTCGCGCTCGGCGATGGCGGTGAAGATGCTGTTGTCCTGGTCGACGGCCCGGCTGGACGGGACGAACGCCGGGTACCGCAGCTCGCCGATGTTCAGGTCGGCGATGGTGAACAGGCCGCTCAGGTCGAGCGGGCCGGGAACCCGGTACACCGCGCTGCGGTGCACGTCCAGCTCGGTGACCAGCCGCTCGAGCACGTCGGCGGACATGGTGTCCTCGACCTCGATCCGGACGGCCGGCTCGAACCGGCGCCGCACCAGCTCCCGCTCCATGGCCTGCAGCAGGTTCTCGGTGAGCTCCTCGTCGACCTCCAGGTCCCTGATCCGGGTGACGCGGAACGCGTGATGCTCGATGATCTCGACGTCGCCGAACAGGTCGGTCAGGTGAGCCGCGATCACGTCCTCGATCGGCACGAACCGGTTCTGCGCCACGGCCAGGAACCGGGGCAGCAGCGCCGGCACCTTGACCCGGGCGAAGATGGTCGCGTCGGTACGCGGGTCCGCGATCATGACGGCGAGGTTGAGGGACAGGCCGGAGATGAACGGGAACGGGTGGGCCGGGTCCACCACCAGCGGGGTGAGCACGGGGTAGATGCGCTGCCGGAACAGGTCGCCGAGCTTGTCGCGCTCGCCGGCCGAGAGCTCCTTCCAGCGCAGGATCTCGATCCCGCGCTCGGTCAGCTCCGGGTTGATGCGCTCGCTGAACGCGCGGGCGTGCCGGACGGTCAGCTGGCCCGCCAGGTCCAGGGTGTTCTGCAGGACCTGCCCCGGCAGCAGCACCCCGGTGCCCTCGGCCGGGAAGCCGGCCACCATCCGGCGCACCAGGCCGGCCACCCGGACCATGAAGAACTCGTCCAGGTTGTTGGCGAAGATGGCGAGGAAGCGCACCCGGTCGAGCAGCGGGACCGATTCGTCCTCGGCCAGCTCGAGCACCCGCTCGTTGAATCTGACCCAGCTCTCCTCACGGTCGAGGTAACGCTCATCAGGCAGCGCGGTCCCGGAACCGGGAGACGCCCCTTCTTCTTCCTCGTGTCCTTCCGCGGGAAGGCTGATCTGGCTGACACCCATGCAGCTCATTGTCCCCGCTGGGCACCCGGGAGGAAACGTCAGGGCATCCGGGCGTAGCCGGGGATGCCCGGCCGGGCCTGGATGGCCTGGACGCTCAGCGAGGCGGAGCCCCTGGCCGAGCAGAACGTGATGTGCGCGGGCACGAAGGCGGGCCGGCCCTGGGCCGGCAGCGTGATCCCGAGCTTCTCGGCGGTCACCTGCGTGCAGCCGGCGCGCCGGGTACTCGCGGTGACCACGACCTGCAGCACCGCGTGCGCCGTCGCCCCCGGGGCGAGCATGACCGGCTTCGGCCGGACCGAGGTGTCACGGACCGCCGCGCTGCCGATCTGGCTGCCCGCCGCCGGGTTCTGCCCGGCCACCGGACTGACCTGGTAGGCCGATACCTCCGGGTAGCCATAGAGGCGGCAGGTCTGGTCCGAGACGTTGGTGAATTCCAGCGCGTAGTAGGTGCCGCCGCCGTGGCTCAGGCCGGTGCCGGCCCGGTCCGCCGCGGCGGCGCCGAGCCAGGCCTCGAGCCCGGAGGCCGCGCACGCGGGGCCGGAGTACTCCGAGGACAGGGCAGCTACGGTGCTCCCGGGGGCGCGGGTCAGCACCACGGCGAGCGCGGCGGTGCCGACAAAGGCCGCTATCGCGACCATACGCCATCCGATTTGGCCGTATCTTCTCATTTCGGTCCTATCTGGCGATGGTTGAGCCGTTCCCCGTGCCGGACCGCGCTAATCCTGTTTATCGATTTTTAATAGGACCCAGACGGATTCCCCGATGCCAGTTTGTCGCACTTAATTCGCACGATCGGCCGGGTTCAGCCCTCGTCGCCGAGCTCGGCGGCGAACGCCGCCAGGTCGAGCAGGTGGAACATGGTGTCGCACCACCGCTCCCCGGCCGGCCGGTCGTCGAAGTGCCCGAGGCACTCGTTGGCCGCGTCGAGGATCGCCCGCAGCACCGCCCCGTCGGCCTCCCGCGGCTGCTCGCTATCCGGGCCGCCCTCCAGAATCGCCGCCGCCTTGCGCGCCATGGCCAGCCCGAGTGTTCCCGCGAGCAGCACGCGCTGCATCATCAGGACGCCATTGTGGTCTTGCATTTCCGGTTGCCTCCATCGTCCACCGTGGCTGTCCCGCCTTCGGCACCATGATGCGGGCGGGCAGTGACATTCCGGTCAGACGGCACGTAGCAGGCGATACGCGGCGGAGTCACGTGAGTTACATCAGCACCAGGAGCATCAGCTTTACCGGTACGCCGGCCCTGGCAATAAGCCATTAATGAACGTGTGCATTTACCCCCTTGGATATCGGGGGGTAAATGCACACGATGGCCGGAAGAGGGACCGGCGGGGGTCTCGCGGCTAATTGCCGGTTATTCTTCAATGGGGCGGCAGGCGGACCAGATGGCCGCGGCATTGTGCAGCTTGACGCGCTCGCCGCGGCCGAGTGCCTTGGCCAGGTCGGTTTCGGCGGTCTCGATGCGGAGCCACTCGGCGTAGGAGACCGGCGTGATCCCGCGCCCGGCGAGCACGGCCGCCAGCGGCCACTCCGCGGCCAGGGCCGGGGCTGATGCCGCCGCGCCGGCCGCAGCGCCGGCGCCGGCGGAGCCGGCCGCCTCGGTGACGTCCGCGCCCTGGGCGAGTCCGTCGGGGTACCGGAGCAGGCCGGCCCGCGGCAGCGGGGTGTCACCCTCGCCCGGACCGCCGGCCAGGTCCTCGAGCAGGCAGCGGACGGTCTCGGCGGCGTCGGACTTGTTGGTGCCGATCACGCCGGTCGGGCCGCGCTTGAGCCAGCCGGCCACGTACTCGCCGGGCAGCGGCGCGCCATCCGCGCCGAGGACGCGGCCCTGGGCGTTCGGCACCACCGAGGCGCGCGCGTCGAAGGGGACCCCGGGCAGCGGCACGCTCTGGTACCCCACCGACCGCAGCACCATCTGGACGTCGAGCGTCTCGAGTTCACCGGTGCCGCCGAGGCGGCCGTCCGCGCCGAGCCTGGTACGTTCCAGGGTGATTCCGCTCACCCGTTCGGTCCCGAGGATTTCGGCCGGCCGCAGCCAGAACCGGACGGTCAGCCGGCGGCTGTGCCCGGTGGCCGCGGGCGCGGGCGTCTCGCCCTGGACCCACTTGGCGATCGCCACCATGTTGCCGCGCACCCGCCGGTCCGACCCGGTCAGCGCGGCCCCCTCGCCGGCCAGGTCGAACGCGCTCAGGTCGGCCTCGTCGGCGTGCACGACCACCTCGACGCCGGGGAGCTCACCCAGCTCACGCAGCTCCTTGGTGGTGAACTTGGCGTGCGCGGGCCCGCGGCGGCCGATCATGTGGACCTCGCGCACCTTGCTCGCGTGCAGGGCGTCGAGCACCGGCTGCGGGACGTCGGTGGTGTGCAGCTCGGCCGGGTCGCGGGCCAGGATCCGGGCCACGTCGACGGCCACGTTGCCGACGCCGATCACCGCGACCGACTCGGCGTCGAGGGTGAACGCCGTGGCGTCCACGTCCGGGTGGCCGCAGTACCAGTTGACGAAGTCGGTGGCCGCGTAGCTGCCGGGCAGGTCCTCGCCGTCGATGCCGAGCCGCCGGTCCCGCATCGCCCCGGTCGCGTAGATCACCGCGTCGTAGGCCGCCAGCAGGTCGTCACGGGTGACGTCCTCGCCGAGGTGGACCCCGCCGACGAACCGGACGTCCGGGCTCTCCAGCACCTTGCGCAGGTACTGCGCGATCGACTTGATCGACTTGTGGTCCGGCGCGACGCCGTACCTGACCAGCCCGTACGGGGTGGGCAGGCGGTCGAGGACGTCGACCCGCACAGGAACCGGAACCGGCAACGCGGCCGCCTGCTTGACCAGCGCCTCGGCGGCGTAAAGCCCGGCGGGACCCGAGCCGACAACGGCAACGTTCAGCATGAATGCATACGCTACCAAGATAACCGCCTGTCTTCAGACCGGCGGTAGGGGCGGCGGACATGAGCCAGGTCTGCATGGAGGACGACGACACATACCTATCCGTACGGACTTCCTCGAAAATATTTATTACGTGAGATAATGGAGGTGTGTAGCTTCGCTACAATTATCGTCTCTATCCGTCGTCGGGCCAGCGGGATGCTCTGGCGCGGGCGTTCGGGTGCGCTCGGGTGGTGTTCAACGACGGCCTCCGGGCATCGGATCGGCCGGTTCGTCCCCACCTCGCAGACGTGCTCGGCGTGCGGGTTGAGGGATGGCCCCAAGCCGCTGCATGTCCGCGTCTGGCAGTGCCAGGGGTGCAGGGCGTGGCTGGACCGGGACATCAATGCGGCGGTGAACGTCGCGAAGGCCGCCGGGCTGGCGGTATCAGTCTGCAGAGCGCAGGTAAGACCAGGGCCTGCCCCTGGCACAGCGCAGTGAAGCAGGAACCCACCCGAAGTCACGCCGGGAACGACGCGACAGGCGGAAATCTCCGCTTTAATGGCGGAGAGGAAGTCAATCGACTGGCTGCCCTTCGACGGGAGCGGTGGCCGGCTCGCGGTCGTCGCCGGGTGACCGGCGGGCCACCGCCTCGGTGATCTGCCGGGCCAGGTGCTGCGGGGTCAGGCCCGCGTCGTCCAGCACCTCGTCCCGGGTGCCGTGCGGCAGGAACTCCTGCGGCAGCCCGAACGTCTTGACCGGGACGTCCACGTCGTGGTCGCGCAGCAGCCGCGCCACCGCGTCGCCGAACCCGCCGGCCCGCCCGTTGTCCTCCACGGTGACCACCATCTTGTGCCGCCGGGCGGCGGTGATGAGGGCTTCGTCGACCGGCTTGGTCCAGCGCGGGTCGACCACCGTGACGCCGATCCCGTGCCCGGCCAGCCGGTCCGCGATCTCCAGGCCGGTCATCGCCATCACCCCGGCACCCGCCAGCAGCACGTCCGGGCCGAGGCCCCCGGCCGGCTCGCGCAGCACGTCCATGCCGCCCAGCTTGGCGACCGCCTCGACGTCGCCGCCCGTCTTGCCCTTGGGGAAGCGGACCACGGTCGGGCCGTCACTGGTGTCCACCGCCTCGTTCAGCAGCTCGGCGACCCGCTTGGCGTCCCGCGGCGCGGCGATCTTCATGCCGGGCACCAGCTGCATGATCGAGCCGTCCCACATGCCGTGGTGGCTGGCGCCGTCGAGGCCGGTCACCCCGGCCCGGTCCAGCACCAGCGTCACCGGGAGCTTGTGCAGGGCCACGTCCATCAGCACCTGGTCGAAGGCCCGGTTGGCGAAGGTCGAGTAGATGGCGACCACCGGGTGCAGGCCGGCCATGGCCAGGCCGGCCGCGCTGGTCACGGCGTGCTGCTCGGCGATGCCCACGTCGTAGATCCGGTTCGGGTAGGCCTGCGCGAACTGGACCAGGCCGGTCGGGTTGAGCATGGCCGCGGTGATCGCGACGACGTCGGGGCGGCGGGCGCCGATGGCTACCATCTCGTCGCCGAACACCCGGCTCCAGGACCCGGGGGTGGCGCCGGCCGCGGGCACCTGGTGCAGCCGGTCGTCGCTGTTCTGCTCGGCCTCGGCGTAGCCGAGCCCCTTGCGGGTGATCACGTGCACCAGGACCGGGCCCTCGTAGTCCCGGGCCCGGCGCAGCGCGGTCTCCACCAGGCGCTCGTCGTGGCCGTCGATGGGCCCGACGTACTTCAGGCCCAGGTCCTCGAACATCACCTGCGGCTGCAGGAAGTCCTTCAGGCCCTTCTTCGCGCCGTGCAGCGCGCCGTACAGCGGCCCGCCGACCAGCGGCGCCCGGGACAGCGTGGTCTTGATGTAGTCGAGCACGTTCTCGTACCGCTGGCTGATCCGGATCGCGGCCAGGTGCTCGGCCAGGCCGCCGATCGTCGGCTGGTACGACCAGCCGTTGTCGTTCACGATCATGACCAGCCGCGAGTCCTTGGCCGCGGCGATGTTGTTCAGCGCCTCCCAGGCCATCCCGCCGGTCAGCGC
>JAICWX010000353.1 GCA_025934635.1 Streptosporangiaceae bacterium
GCCCCCGCGCTGAGCCTTGGTGGCCAGGTAGGCGGCGTTGGTCTCGTTCAGGTGCAGGGCGGTGGGGACCTGCCGGGCGATCGTGATGCCCAGCCGGGCCAGCTGAGCGCCCTTGTCCGGGTTGTTGCTCAGCAGCGCGATGCGGCTGGCACCGAGCGCGTGCAGCATCTGGGCCGCGCTGGTGTAGTCGCGCTCGTCGGCCCGGTGGCCGAGCGCGAGATTCGCGTCGTACGTATCCAGGCCACGATCTTGCAGCGCGTAGGCGTCGAGTTTGTCGTACAGACCGATGCCGCGCCCCTCCTGACGCAGGTACAGCAGGTACCCGCCGTGCTCGGTGATCCGCTCGATAGCTTCGCGCAGTTGCGGCCCGCAATCGCAGCGCTGGCTGCCGAACACGTCACCGGTGAGGCATTCGCTGTGCAGGCGCACCAGCGGTAGCCGGGCCGCGGCGGGCCGGCCGAACTCGAGGGCCACGTGCTGCTGCGCGTCGGCCAGGCCGGTAAAGGTGACGGCCGTGGCCGTGGTCGAATAGCCGTCAGCCAGCCGTAGCGGAATGCGAATACGCTGGCGGATCACCGCCGCCTGGTAAGCCACGAACGGCCTCCTTCGTCAGCGCCGCCGGATCAGGTTCTCCCGGCTCACCGAGATGTTCCCGGCCGCGACGGCGACGGACGGCGTCCCTCGCCAGCAGGCCCGCGCCTGGGGAAACCGCGACCAGCATGAGCACTGCATAAAGGGTAGCCGCGGTGACCCCGTTAGCCGCGCCGAGCCCGGCGCCGGCGAAGGCCCAGGCGGCTATGCCCTCCCGTGGCCCCCACCCGCCGACACTCAACGGGATCCCGGCGGCGATCTGGACGACCATCAGCAGGGCGATCAGTTCGCCCAGGGGCGCGGTGCTACCGGCGAACCGGGCCGCGATGACGAACGTGGCCGTGTGCCCGGCGACGACCAGCAGCGAGGCCAGCGTGACCTGCGGCCATACCCCCGTGACGAGCAGACCGCGACGCAGGTCAGCGGCGATGGCCCGGGCGGCGCGGGCCGGCCGCGACGGGCCGCGGCGAGCGGCGGCCCGCACGACCAGCACGGCGCAGCCGGCTACGCCCGCGATGGCCGCCAGGACGTAGGGCAGCGCCGGCCGGACCGGCGAGGGCAGGATCAGCAGCACCACGGCGGTCACGACGGCCTGGATGACCAGACCGCACAGCCGTTCCCACCCCACCGCGCGCAGTCCCTGCGTGACGTCCCCAGCGCGCCGGCCCTGGGCGACCGCCCGGTGCACGTCGCCGAGAATCCCGCCGGGAAGCACCGAGTTGAGGAACAGGGAACGGTAGTAGGCACCGGTCGCGCCGGGCAGGTCGATGTCGGCGCCGAGCGCCCGGGCGACGACCCGCCACCGCCAGGCCGAACACACGGTGGTCAGGGCAGTGAGCGTGACGGCGGCGACGACGGCCGGCCAGCTGACCGCGCGCAGCCCATCCTTGAACGGCGCCGCGCCCAGCTCCCGCCCGAGGAACCACAGCACGGCAACGCCAGCGGCCAGACGCAGCAGCGACGGGCCGAAGCGGCGGACGGCCGGGCTGATCCCGGCCGGAACTGAGTGCAGTGGCACCACACCGGTTACACGGGCCAGCTCGGCAAATAGTTCAGCCATCCGGCTGCGCAGCGTGAACTGGCTGCGCAGCGGTGAACCAGCGTGACCGCGAACCCGTTGTCCCTAAAAGGGATGACGAGATATGACCACGGAGACGGGAGCGCGGTGCGCACTACTGAGCTGCCGACAATTCGGCTTGCGGACAAAAGCGCGCTGCCTGCGATCCGGCTCGCGGCGATCCTGGGGCTGCTCGCCACCGCCGTCCTGCTCGGCGTCGTGTCCGTCACTGTCGGTCTCGGCGCGGCCGGCTGGATCGCCGGCCTGATCAGCGGTTCGGCGGCGGCGGCGCTGCTGACCGCCGCCCGGCTGCGCAGCGACCAGCCGGCGATAACCCAGGCGGACTGGGTCACCCT
The DNA here is from genome assembly GCA_025934635.1 of Streptosporangiaceae bacterium. The sequence goes on from JAICWX010000353.1 coordinate 2,005, forward strand.
GACCCGGACGACGCTGATCGCCGGGGTCGCGGGCCTCGTGGCCGACTCGTTCAGCCGGCCGGTATCGATCACCGCGCTGGTCACCCTGGCCAGCGTCGCGCTGGCCCTCGACGCGGTCGACGGGCAGGTGGCGCGCCGGACCGGCACCGCCACCCCGCTGGGCGGCCGCATCGACGGCGACGCCGACGCCTTCCTCATCCTGGTGCTCAGCATCTTCGTCTCCCGGGACTACGGCAGCTGGGTGCTGGTCATCGGCGCCGCCCGCTACGCGCTGCTGCTGGCGGGCTGGTTGATGCCGTGGCTGGCCGCGCCGTTGCCACCCCGGTACTGGGGCAAGGTCGTGGCCGCGGTCCAGGGCATCGTGCTCACCGTCGCCGTATCCGGAGTGACCAGCCGCCTGACCGGGATGATCGCGGTCGCCGTCGCGCTGCTGCTGCTGGCCGAGTCGTTCGGCCGCAGCGTGATCTGGCTGTATCGTACCGGCGCGGGCCCGCGCACCCACCGGGTCGTGCGGATCGTCATCCTGGGGCTGGCGCTCGGGCTGCTGTGGTTCGACCTGGTGGCGCCCGACCGCTCCTGGGAGTTCAGCCTCAGCGCTTTCGTCCGCATCCCGGTGGAAGCGCTGGTCCTGGTGGCGGTCGCGCTGGTGCTGCCGCTGTGGCCGCGACGGATCGTGGCCACGATCGCCGGGCTCCTGCTCAGCATGCTCACCCTCGACAAGATCCTCAACATAGCGATGTGGGAGGAGCTCAACCGGCCGTTCAACCCGCTGAACGACTGGGGCAGCATCAGGCCGGCCGCGGGCGTGGTGCGCGACGCCATCGGCACCACGCTCACCAACGTCGTGCTCGTCGCGATCTGGGCCGGTATCGCCGTGCTGGTCGTCGCCCTCACCGCGGCGACGGTTCACGTCACCGCGGTGGCCGCCCGGCACCGCCGCGGCGCCCTTCGCGGCCTGATCGCCGTCACCGCCGTCTGGGCGCTGTCCGCGGGCCTGTCCCTGCAGGCCACCGCGGGGGCTCCGGTCGCCTCGACCAGCGCCGCCGGGCTGGCCGTCTCGCAGGTGCACGCCTTCCAGTCGGCGCTCAGCGACCCGCGCCGGTTCACCGAGGCCACCCGCAGTCCCGACCCCGAAGCCGCCATCCCCGCCTCGGACCTGCTGACCGGGTTGCGCGGCAAGGACGTCCTCATCGTCTTCGTCGAAAGCTACGGGCAGGTCGCCGTCCACGGTTCGAGCTTCGCGCCTGGCGTTGGCGCCGTCTTGCGCAAGCAGAACGCCATGCTGACCGACGCCGGCTGGTCCACGCAGAGCGCGTGGGCCACCTCCCCGACCTTCGGCGGCATCAGCTGGCTGGCCCACTCCACCGTGCAGTCAGGGCTGTGGGTCAACAGCAACCAGCGGTACAACGAGCTCATCGCCAGCCAGCGGTACACCCTCAGCGATGCCTTCTCCAAGGCCGGGTGGCACACGGTCGCCGACGACCCGACCGACAACCGGCACTGGAAGCCCGGCACAGCCTTTTACCACTACGACCAGCTCTACAACCAGTTCAACGTCGGCTACCAGGGCCCGAAGTTCAGCTACTCCCAGATGCCCGACCAGTACACCTTTGCCGCGTTCCAGCGGAACGAGCTCAAGCCCGGCCACCAGCCCGTGATGGCCGAGATCGACACGACCTCCTCGCACCTGCCCTGGGCCCCGCTGCCGACCATGGTGCCCTGGAACAAGGTCGGTAACGGCTCGATCTTCGACCCGCAGCCCGCGCAGAGCGAAACCTCGACCACGATCTGGCGCAACCAGAATACCGTGCGTCAGTACTACGGCATGTCGATCCAGTACTCGCTGACGGCCCTCACGTCCTGGATCACCGAGCTGAACGACCCGAACCTCGTGCTCATCTTCATGGGCGACCACCAGCCCCATACCGCCGTCTCCGGCCACGGCGCCAATCACGACGTACCGATCTCGATCGTCACCCGCGCCCCGTCGGTGCTCAGGCAGATGTCCGCCTGGCACTGGCAGAACGGGCTGATGCCTGATCTCAGCGCTCCGGTCGTGCCCATGGACGCCTTCCGCAATAAGTTCCTCAACACCTTCAGCTCGGCCGCGGCCCAGACGGCATCGGCCGGGTCCGCGGGCCGCTAGTCAGGCCCGGTAAGTCACGGAAGGTGGCTGGTGTCGTTGACGCGATGGACGGCGGCGAACCCGCGGCCGTGCCACTGGATCTCGCTGATGCAGGCGGAACCGAGGTAGAGCCGGTAAAGGGTGCTGAGCGGGACGCCGAGAGCCCGGCACAGCATGATCTTTATCGGGGTGACGTGGCTGACGACCAGGACGGTCTGGCCGCCGTGATCCCGCAGCAGCCGGTCACAGGCCCGGTTCACCCGGCATGAGGTGTCGGCGAAGCTCTCCCCGCCGGGCGGTGCCTGCTCGAGGTCGCGCCGCCAGGCGGCCGCGGCCGCGGGCCACCGCTGCTGGATTTCCTCCAGGGTGAAGCCTTCCCAGTCACCGAAGTCGGTTTCACGCAGATCATCATCGATGGCCGCGGTCAGGCCCAGTTCGCCGGCCGCGATCGCGGCGGTCGCGACCGCGCGCTGCAACGGCGAGCTGACCACCGCGTCGATCGGAGCGCCGCTGGCGAGGCGGCCGGCGGCGGCCTTGGCCTGCCGGGTGCCGCTGGCGCTGAGCGGGAGGTCACGCAGCCCGCTGAAGCGGTGCTCAGGTGACAACTGGGTATCGCCGTGCCGCAGCAGGACAGTGATGGTGGGATCGGCGGTGGGGTTGTCCCAGCCCAGAGTCATATGGCTGCCCCCGCGATGGTGACGAAGTGGTATCTGTCCCTATGAGAGGACACGAAGATGCCAGCAGAACGGTTCAGCTGGCCGGACCGGTGTCAGCACGTGCGCGGTATCCGCCGAACGCGACGGGATTTTCCCAGACTCGCACGGCCAGTGTCTCTCCGCCGGAAGAAGCGACGACGGGCGAAAGGGTGTCATGCACCCAGCGGGCGAACACCTCGACGGTGACCGCCTCGGCCTCGGCCGGGCGTATCTCCTCCAGGTTACGGTCTTCGACCCGGCTGGTCAGCTCGGTGAGCGCCGCTTCCAGCACATCCAGATCACAGACCATGCCCCGCTCGTCGAGCTGCTCGCGGTCCACCACGATGTCGATCCGGTAGTCATGATCGTGCAGCTCCCCCTCGGGCCCGGGCAGTCCCGGCATGATGTGGAAAGCGCGGACGTTTCGGCTCAGCCCGACTTCACAGGTCACCGGCAGCACTCCTGTCGTAGTTGAGAACGGCATGCATCAGTCCGGGTTTCCCCTGGTCCACAGCCCGGAACGCGTCGGCGGCGGCACCGAAGTCGAAGACGTGCGTGCACAGCTGCGCCAACGGCAGCTCGGGCAGCAGCTCGACGGTCTCCTGGCGGCGCCGGGACCGGCTCCAGGTCCCGGACAGCCGGGCCGGCACGGTGGAGACCTGCGTGCTGCGGATCGTCAGCCGCCGCCGGTGGAAGGCGCCGCCGAGCGGCAGGACCACGGGTTTGGCGCCGAACCACGACGCGACCAGCAGGGTCCCCTCGTGGGCCAGCAGGTCCAGCGCCAGCGCGGGCGCATCCGGGTTTCCGCTAGCGTCAATGACCAGCGGAACCTCCTGGGTCACCAGTTCCGCCGGGGCCGCGGCGGTGACGCCGAGGCTGCTGGCGACGTCGCGGCGCCACGGGAGCGGCTCGGCGATCAGCGGCCGCCACCCGGAACGCTGCAGCAGCAGGCCGGTCAGCAGGCCGAGCACGCCGCCGCCGAGCACGATGACCCGGTCCCGGTAGCCGGCCCCGGCGTCGAGCGTCACCTGCAGCGCCGTCTCGACCAGCGGCAGCAAGGTGGCGGAGGCGGGATCGATGGCCGGCAGCGGGATCAGCTCACCAGGCCGCGCCGCGAAGATGTCCTGGTGCGGATGGAAGGCGAAAACCGCCTGGCCGGACTCCGCTACCTCGCCGACACACGCATACCCGTAGGCGAAGGGATAGGAAAAGGTGCCGCCCAGCGCGTCGATCGTGTCGTCCAGCGCCAGCTCGGCCGGGACCTCGCCGCGGTACACCAGCCGTTCGGTGCCACCGCTGATGCCCGAGCACACGGTGCGGACCAGGACCTCACCAGCCGCGGGCCGCGGTGTGGGCACTTCCCTGAGCTCCACACAGCGCGGCGCGGTATGAAAGAGCGCACGGGCAGGCACGCAGCTCACCTACCCGCCGCTTATCTGTGCAAAACGGCGGCACCAGGGGGCACTAGGCCTGCGACAGGCCGGCGCCCTGGAGCGGGGACAGCGCCCGGGCGCGCATCCGCCGCAGCAGCCGGGTGTCGGCGGTCCGCACCAGCGGGTGAACGCCGTTGTTGGCGTCGGCTTCGGCTTGCCAGCGGTCCCGCCGGGCGGCCAGCGTGGCCGGGTCGGCCAGCTCGGTGCAGTCGAGGGTGTCGGAGTTCACGTCGACGACGATCGTGTCGCCGTCCTCGAGGAGCGCGATCGGGCCGCCGAGCGCGGCTTCGGGTGAGACGTGGCCGATGACCAGCCCGACCGAGCCGCCGGAGAAGCGGGCATCGGTCATCAGCGCGATCGTGATGCCGCGCTGGCGGCACAGGGCGGTGATCCGGGAGGTCGGGTCGAGCAGCTCGGGCATGCCCGGCGCGCCGCGGGGACCCTCGTAGCGGATCACCACCATGTCGCGGTCCGCGAACTGCTCCGGCGCGGACGCCAGCGCCTCGATCAGCGCCGCCTCACCGTCGAAGACCCGGGCGCGGCCGGCGAACCGGCCGTCCTCCATGCCGCCCTCGACACCGGCGAGCTTGATCACGGCACCGCCCTCGGGCGCCAGGTTGCCGCGGAGCATGCGCAGGCCGCCGGTCGGCTTGAACGGCGCCGACAGCGAGTGGATCACCGTGCCGTCCGGCCGGGGCGGGGCCAGCCGGGCGACCTGCTCGGCCAGGGTCTCGCCGGTACAGGTGATGCAGTCGCCGTCGAGGACCCCGGCGTCGAGCAGCTCGCGGACGATCACCGGCAGGCCGCCCTGGGCGTCGATGTCGACCATCGAGTAGCGGCCGAACGGACGGGCGTTCACCAGCACGGGCAGGGTCCGCGAGACCTTGTTGAACTCTTCCTGGCTGATCACCTCGTGCCAGAAGTCGATGCCGGCGGCCCGGGCCAGCTCCGGTCCGTGCAGCACGACGTTGGTCGAACCGCCCATCGCGATGGCCACCAGCGTCGCGTTACGCAGCGCGGCCGCGGTGACGATGTCCCGCGGACGGAGGTTCCGTTCGGCCAGCACCTGCAGCACCTCGAGCAGCTGGGCCGGGAACTCCTCGATCCGGCGCGGGTCCTCCGAGGCCGGGCTCACCATGTGCAGGGGCTCCATGCCGCAGGTGGCGATGAACGACTGCATGGTGTTGTAGGTGAACATCCCGCCGCAGCTCCCGTGGCCGGGCGAGGCCTCCATGGCCATCCGCCGCCGCTCGTCGGGCGAGTCCGCCGCCGCCTGGAAGCAGGAGATGATGTCGATCGGCTCACCGGTCAGGGAGTCCGTCCCGGGCCGGATCGAGCCATCGGACATGATCACCGCGGGCACGTTGTGCTCGAGGATCGCGGCGAGCGTGCCGACGGGCGGCTTGTCGCAGGCGACCACGGCGATCACCCCGCGCACGTCGCTGCCCTCCAGGTGCAGGCACACGCCGTCGTTCGTGGTCTCGCGGCCGATCAGCGAGTAGCGCATCTGGGCGGTGCCGTTGCGCTGCCCGTCGGAGATGCCGCTCGCGTAGTTCGGTGCGATGACCCGGACCGGCAGGTCGGCCGCGGTCACCCGGCGGCGCAGCTCGGCCTGGATCGCCTCGACCTTAGCGGGCACCCCCGCGTAGCAGATGCTGTCCCCCAGGTTGCCGATGACTCCCCACACGGGACAGTGGATCTTGTCCGGATCCTGGCCCTGCAGCCGCGCGGTCGCGACCGCCTGCGTGTCCTGTCCGGGCTTCCAAGCAGCCGCGTCGCTCACCATTGACCTCTCGATCCGCTTCGGTGGATGGGCTCGATCGTAGCGGGGAACGAATGGAGCAGAGCCACGAGAGGGTGATGAGGATGCGTGCCGTCGTGTTCGCGGCCGAGGGAGAGCTGACCGTCGCCGAGCGGCCCGAACCGGCGCCCGGACCCCGTGAGGTGCTCATCGAGACCGCCGCCGTGGGCATCTGCGGTACCGACACGCACGTGCTCGACGGCGAGTTCGAGGGCACCGTGTTCCCGCTGGTCCCGGGGCATGAGGCGACGGGCACGGTGGTGGCGCTCGGCCCCGGTGCGGCCGACGGGCCCAGCGCGCTGGCCGTGGGCGACCGGGTGGCGGTGAACCCCAGCTCGACATGCGGCGAGTGCGAGCTGTGCCTGACCGGGCGGCAGAACCTGTGCCGGGCCTGGAACGGCATGGGCGTGGTGCGGGCGGACGGCGCCGCCCAGCAGCGGTTCACCGCGCCGGTGGCCAATGTGTTCAGGCTCCGGCCGGACACCGACGTATTCGAGGCGGCGCTGATCGAGCCGCTGGCCTGTGCCATCCACGGCTGGGACGTGCTGCCCCGGCGGATGGGCGACCATGTGCTGGTCTACGGATCCGGGACGATGGGGTTGCTCATGGCCCAGCTGGCGCCCCGGGCGGGGGCGGCCTCGGTCACGATCGTCGACGTCAATCCGGACCGCCTGGTCACCGCGGCCGAGGTCGGCATCGAGCACCGGTACACCAGCGCCGACGACGCGGACCGCGCGGAGTGGGA
>JAICWX010000537.1 GCA_025934635.1 Streptosporangiaceae bacterium
CTGCATGGTGATGCTCGGCGACGCCGTGGCGGCGAAGAAGAGTTCCGGCGAGGCCAAGGAGACGCTCGAGGTCATCGACGTGGCCCAGTTGCTGGTCCGTTCGGCGGCGACGCCGGTGCGGGCGGCGGTCGCCGAGGACGCTGGCTCCGCCCCGGTCGACGACGATGCGGCGGGTGCGGCCACCGGCCCGGACGAGACGAGGACCCCGGACAGCTGACTCCGTTGTCAGCCGCCGGGGAGCCTGCTGCTCCCTTACCGAGCGGCCGGACTTACCGGACGGCCGGACTTACCGGACGGCCGGACCGCTCCCTTACCGAGCGGTCGAACCGCGGGTCGCGGTACGTGCGCGCGAGACCGCCGCGCGTCTTGATGACCTGCCAGTCGCGCCAGCCGGCCTCGTCGTCGTTCAGCGTGAACAGCCGGTCGCCCAGGCGGCCCGGGAGGACCGCCAGCCAGCCGAACAGGATCTGCCCGGTAGTCGGTCCGACGGGAGCCCCGATTGGCCGCAGAGGGTTGTTTTTGCTGGTGAAGTTGCTAGCGTTGATCACATCGCTAGCCCTTCGTGCTCGCTCCAGAGCCTGGGTAGTGTTTCGCTGGGTCGGTGTTGCCGCACCGGCCCAGCGGTGTGCCGGGAAGATGGCGCACCGGATGTCGGCGCGCATCCCGGTTTGTCGCGATGGCAGCCGCGGTCGCGGGACCACGGTCCGCATGCTTCGGCACAAGGGAAGCGGGTGCGGTTTCTGCGGGCTGAATGATGGAATGGCAGCGCCCTCCCCTCCGACGGCCAGGGCGGCGCTTCCGGCGACTGCTGTCGTCCCGCGCGCGCCGTGTCCTGGCACGCGATCTGCCTTCGGTAACCCCCGTGCCGTTCGACCTCATCGTCGGCGGTTCGCTTGAGGGTGCCTCCTGCTTATCTCAATTTCATAGTGCGCCTGGCAAAGCATCGTGGCAAGTGCCAAAATAAATTGCATCCCGCATGTATCACCGGCCCGATCCCAAGGGTTGGGACTAGTGGTCCCAGGTGATGAGGAACAACGTCATGTCCTGCGAAAGGACGCTACTTTCGTGCCTGAAGTGCGCAGCCCGACCGTTCGCCGCCGCGAACTCGGCGCCCTGCTGCGCGGGCTCAGGCTGAAGAAGCAGCTCACCGTCGAACGGGCCGCCGAGCAATTGATGTTCTCCATGAGCAAGCTGAGCCGGATCGAGACCGGGCATGGCGTTCCGACGGCCCGGGACCTGCGCGACCTCTGCGAGCTGTACGGCGTCACCGGCGCGGCCGAGCGCGACCGGATGGCGAGGCTGGCCGCCGAAGGCAGGCAGCAGGCCTGGTGGCAGTCGTATGACCTGGGATACGAGACCTATGCCGGCCTGGAAGCCGAGGCTTCCGCCATCTCGGCTTTCCAGTCGTCGGTCATCCACGGCCTCCTGCAGACGGCCGAGTACGCCCGAGCCGGTCACGAAAGCGCGATGCCGAAGCTCGATCCGGATCAGATCGACCTGCAGATCGAGGCGAAGCTCACCCGCCAGCATCTCCTCACCGGGGACCGCCCGCCGCGGTTGGCCGTGGTCCTCGACGAGGCGGCGCTGCGCCGGATGACGGGCGGGCGCCTGGTCATGGCGGCCCAGCTGGCCAAGATCCTGGACATGTCGGCCCGGCCGGGCGTCACGGTTCAGGTGCTGCCCTTCGAGCTGGGCTCGCACCCCGCGCTCGAGAGCAACTTCACCATCCTCGACCTGCCCGACCAGGCTCCCGATGTTGTGTTCGTCGAGGGGTTGATAGGGTCTACCTATCTTGAGCGGGCCGACGACTTGAAAAGGTACCGCGAGATATTCTGTAAGCTGCAGTCAATGGCTTTTAATTCACAAGATACGGCAGAATTGATTGCGCAGCTCATCCGTTCTTACAAAGACGGATAACTATAGTAGTGATCGGTTTTATTTCCTGTAGCGGCGGCGGCGGTTGCGCTGTGTCCGCCTACTGATATCTAAATAGCGATGGGAGGGGTCCCTATGCCCCTAGATGAGCTGAAGGCCGGCGACCTTCAGTGGCGGAAGGCCAGGCGCAGCGCGAATAACGGAGCGTGCGTCGAGATCGCTCCCGCCTGCGGCCAGGTCTTCATCCGGGACTCGACCGACCGGAACGGGCCGGTCATCCGGAATTCCGGACCGGCCTGGAGCGCGTTCCTCGCCAGCATCAAGACGGGCCGGTTCGGCCCAGAGCGGCTGGGAAGCTTATCCTCTCGTTGTACCCGATTAGCAGGTAATGTCATGGTTCGGGCAAGGCCGTCGATGTCCGCAGAAGCTGCGCTACTGGCGATCCGGCGGCCTTTCCCAAATGGGTACACCTCCTGTCAACGACATGGATGTTCCATCAATGTCGCGATCGCGGCATGAATGCTCCATCGATGCCGTTAGCCCCACCACGGAACCACCGGGGATGCGACGGGCTGATGCCAGGCGCACCACGAGCACCACCCGCCCGCAGGCGGGAGAGGCCTCGTCGGACAGACGGATCCCGCTACGCCTTCGCCGGGCCAATGCCTGACGCTTTTCAGACCTTGGTGCGATAGAAGTTCAGGTAGGACCGCGACGGCGTCGGGCCGCGCTGGTCCTGGTACCGGGAACCGTAGACCGACGAGCCGTACGGGTGCTCCGCGGGGGAGCTCGTCCGGAACAGGCAGAGCTGCCCGATCTTCATGCCCGGCCACAGCTTGATCGGAAGCGTCGCCACGTTGGACAGCTCGAGCGTGACGTGGCCGGAGAACCCGGGGTCGATCCAGCCCGCGGTGGAGTGGGTGAGCAGCCCTAGCCGTCCCAGGCTGGACTTGCCCTCCAGGCGCCCCGCCACGTCATCCGGGAGCGAGATCACCTCGAAGGTCGACGCCAGCACGAACTCCCCGGGATGCAGCACGAACGCCACGTCCGCGTCGGTCTCGATCAGCCTGGTCAGGTCCGGCTGCTCCACCGCGGGATCGATGTGCGGGTAGCGGTGGTTCTCGAAGACCCTGAAGTAGCGGTCCATCCGGACATCGATGCTGGACGGCTGGATCAGCCCGGGATCGTAGGGATCGAGCTTGACCCGCCCGGACTCGATCTCGGCCCTGATGTCACGATCGGAGAGGAGCACCCTGGCAACCTACCGGTTCCGGTACGATATCTGCGCGGACACCGCCCAGGCTGGTGATATGGTCATGCGGTGCGGTCGCACGCGGGTGTAGTTCAATGGTAGAACGTCAGCTTCCCAAGCTGATAGTGCGGGTTCGATTCCCGTCACCCGCTCCAAGACAGAACGTGCAGCTAGCGCCGCGTTTGCGGAGCGCCGCTCAAGAACAGTCACGAAGCCTCTTTGCCGTCTTGTGCCCGATAGGGTGTGCTCGGCTTAGGGCCGCCCTGGCCCGGCAGGACTGGGTTGGGACGGCCCTTGAACACGGGTTCGTAATTCCGTTGAGCGTTTCATGGTCCGCTGCGAGGATGTGGCCGGTGGGATGGGAGGCACTCGGGCAGTGGGGCGACGACGTCGTTCGCGGCGAACCGCTCACTGGCGGAGCTGGCGTCAACGAGGTGTGGACCGTGCGCGTCAACGGGCACCTCGCGGTCGGTCGTCTCGGCCGGCGCAGCGACGCTGATCTCGCGTGGGAGACCGGCCTGCTGCGGCACCTGCACCGGGCAGGGATGCCGGTGCCGGTGCCGATCCCGACCACGGACGGCCGGCAATTCGCCGGCGGTCTGGTGGTGATGACTTACGTGGCGGGCGGGGCGCCCGAGACCGAAGCCGACTGGCGTCGCGCCGCCGCCGCACTCCGCCAGCTGCACCGGTTCACGCGCGGCTGGCCCCAGCGCCCGGGCTGGCGATCGTCGACCGATCTTCTGCACGCCGGGACCGGGACAAGGGTCGACCTCGGCGCGATGCCGCCCGAGGGTGTCGTCCGGTGCCGGGCAGCGTGGGCGCGACTCGCCGGTCGCACGACGTGTGTCGTCCACGGCGACCCCAACCCCGGCAACATCCGCATGACCGCGGATCGCGTCACGATGATCGACTGGGACGAGTCGCACGTCGACGTCCCCGACCTCGACTTGGCCCTGCCGCACAACGCTGCCGGTCTCGACGACGACGCGTACGACACCGCCGCGCAAGCGCGAGCCGCCTGGGAAGCCGCTGCCTGCTGGGATCCCAGCGGGACCGACCAGTTCGCCGTCAAGCGGCTCGCCGAAGTCCGGGCGGTCTGAGCAGCAGCGAACCGGCAGAGCGCACCTAACGCTGCCCGAGATCCCGGACGAGCGGGCCCGCTTGTCACCCGCGTTCAACGTCGTCCTA
>JAICWX010000008.1 GCA_025934635.1 Streptosporangiaceae bacterium
GAGACGTCGTCCAGCGCGGCGCGCATCAGCCGGAAGTTCTCCCTGGTCGCGTACGTCCCGGCGTAGCCCTCCCGGGTCGCGCCCTCGGGCACGTAGTCGAGCAGCGACTGCCCGGTGGACCTGATCACCGCGATGACGTCGGCACCTTCGCGCGCCGCCGCCTGCGCCTGGGGGATGTCCTCGTAGATGTCCCCGGTGGCCACGATCAGGTAGATCCACGGCATCGGCGGGTCGGAGGTCGCGGCGATCATCTGGTTCCGTTCCGCCCGCCGCTGGTCGATCAGTGCCACGCCCGCACCGACCGAACGGGTGGCGTGCTCGCGGGCCGCACCGGCGTCGGCCCCCGTGGGCAGCCGGAACTTGGCCAGCCCGGCGGCCGCGTCGACGGCGAGCGTGCGCAGGTCGGGGTAGCCGCCGGTGATCATCGCATCCCAGGCCGGCAGGGCGACGCCGTGCTCGAGGCCGGTCGTCTCGCGGATCGCGTCGGTGAGCCGGTTCACCCACGGCATCCCGTCCTCGTCCGCGCCGTCCAGGCCGGCCAGCCGCAGCATGGCCCGTTCCACCGAGACGGTGGTGTGCGTGCGGGCCAGGCCGGTGACCGGCTGCCCGGCGAGCCGGGCCAGCTCGCGGGCCTGCGCCACGATGGCCGGGTCCAGGTTGAGCTTGCCGGTCATTGCGCCACCCGCCGTTCGAACAGGTCCCGCACCGAGGGGACGCCGCGGATCAGACCGAGCGCGAAGTCCGCGTGGCCGGGAACGTACCCGTTGCCGACCAGCATGGTCACGTCGGCGGCCATGCCCTCGGCGCCGAGGGCGGCGGCGCTGAAGCTTGTCGCCATGGAGAAGAAAATTACCGTGCCGCCCTGCCTGGTGGACAGGATTGCTCCTCCCTCGCAGCCGGGGACGTCTACGCACACGACGGTGACGTCAGCGGGGCCGCCGGCGGCCTCGACTTTCGCGGCCAGTGTTACCGGATCTCGGGCGTCTGCGATCACAACCGCGTCGGCAAGGGGGGACTCCGGTGCCGCCGGGCTTGTCTCACGGCGGGGCCGAACGCCGTGAGCCAATCCCGGCGCGCCTCCGTCCTCCGTGGCGGGGAGGCTGCGCAGCAGGCCGGCCTCGGCATCATTAGGGACGATGCCTATTACCCGGCCGGCGCCTGCGCGGCGGGCGGCGGCGGCTGACAGTGAGCCGCTCTTGCCGGCCGCGCCGATCACGGCTACGACGGCACCCTTTTTTACGGTGCGGGCCGTGAGGGCGGGGGCGCCGCAGACGTCCATGACGGCCAGGGACAGGGGGACGGGGAGGTCGTCGGGCAGGACGGCGGCGATCGAGCGGGCGAAGAGGATGGCGTGGCCTTGGCACGGGACCTGCTCGGAGAGGCCGTCCCAGTTGCTGAGGGCGTCGGTGATGGCGAGGGGGGTCAGGGTGAGGGAGACCAGGGTGGCGATGCGCTGGCCGGGTTTGAGGCCGAGGGGGGATTCCGGGCCGGTTTCCTCTACGGTGCCGGTGAGCATTCCGCCGGAGCCGGTGACGGGGTTCTGCATCTTGCCGCGGGTGGTGATGATGTCCAGGACGGCGGCGCGGATCTTGCCGGGGTCGCCGGCGTAGGCCTCGCGGAGCTGCCGGTAGGAGGCGGCGTCGAGGTTGAGGCGGTCGACGCGGACGCGGGTCTCGTCGGGGGCGATGGCGGGGCTGGCGTCGAGGTGCCAGGCGGCCTGCGGGAGGACGCCGGGGGGCTCCAGGACGCGGTGCAGCCCGAGCGGGCTCGAGGTGCGTGACATGGGCAGCTCCCTCACTCGTTCGGGAAAATCTTCGGTCCTACCTGTTTTGTACCGCAAGTTCTTCGGTATCATGCTGCCACTGGGGAGGTGGCTTATGGTCCCGCAGCCGTACGCCTATCAGCGGCGAGAGCTGGCCGAACCCGACTGGCGCCGGTTCCCCGGCTGGGCCGGGGTATCCGCCGCCGACTGGGAATCCGCGCAATGGCAGCGCGCGCACTGCGTCAAGAACGCGCGTCAGCTGCGGCAGGTCGCCGGGCCGGGCCTGGCCGAGTCCTTCTTCACCGACCTCGAGCAGGACCAGCGCGAGCGGGCCACCATGTCGATGCTGGTGCCGCCGCAGATGCTCAACACGATGGCGCCCGCGCTGGCGCCGGACGAGCCGGGATTCACCGAGGCGTTCTACGCCGACCCGGTGCGCCGCTACATGATGCCGGCGTTCAGCGACCGGCGGACCGACTGGCCGTCTCACCCGTACGCGCAGCGCGACTCGCTGCACGAGGCCGAGATGTGGGCGGTCGAGGGCCTGACCCACCGTTACCCCACCAAGGTGCTCGCCGAGTTGCTGCCCACCTGCCCGCAGTACTGCGGGCACTGCACCCGGATGGACCTGGTCGGCAACCCGACCCCGGCGACCGACAAGCACAAGTTCGCGCTGGCCCGTGAGGACCGGCTCGGGGAGATGCTGGCCTACCTGCGCCGCACCCCCGGGATACGCGACGTCGTGGTCTCCGGCGGCGACGTGGCCAACCTGCCCTGGCCGCGGCTCGAGTCGTTCGTGGCCGCGCTGCTCGAGATCGACTCGGTCCGGGACATCAGGCTGGCCAGCAAGGCGCTGATGGGGCTGCCGCAGCACTGGCTCTCGGACGAGGTCCGGGCGGGCATGGCCCGGCTCTCCGGCACCGCCCGCGCGCGGGGGGTGAGCATCGCCATCCACACCCACGTGAATGCCGCCCAGTCGGTGACGCCGCTGGTCGCCCGGGCGGCCCAGGCCATGTTCGAGGCCGGCGTCCGCGACGTGCGGAACCAGGGCGTGCTGCTGCGCGGCACCAACGACAGCGCCGGGGCCCTGCTCGACCTGTGCTTCGCGCTGCTCGACGGGGCCGGCATCATGCCCTACTACTTCTACATGTGCGACATGATCCCCGGCAGCGAGCACTGGCGGCTCACCCTGGCCGAGGGCCAGGCCCTGCAGCACGAGATCATGGGCTACCTGCCCGGGTTCGCCACTCCGCGGATGGTCTGCGACGTGCCCTACGTCGGCAAGCGCTGGGTGCACCAGGTGGCCAGGTACGACACCGACCACGGCATCTCGTACTGGACCAAGAACTACCGCACCGCCATCGAGTCCGACGACGACCTGGCGCTCGGCCGCGAGTATCCCTACTACGACCCGATCTACATGCTGCCCGAATCGGGCCAGGCCTGGTGGCGGACCCAGCGCGTCGCCGCGTAGCCTTTAAGGCCGCGCGTTCCTGATCGTTTCCGGTCGCGGAACTGTCACGTTCCGCTCATTCGGTGAGCCGTTCCGGCTCGCCGTCCGTGTTCACGTATGTCGGCAGTTTCAGCGCAGTGCCGTCCGGCGCCCGGGAAGGGAGTTCGCGGCGCGCGCGGGACCTAAATCAGGCATGGGCGCCGGGTCACGACCTTCACGGGAGCGAAAGGGAAGTGCCCATGTCATCACGATTGCCCAGAATCAGAACACTCGCCGTCGGAATGCTCGCCGTCGCGATCCCGGCCGCGCTGGCCGTGGCCCCGTCCGCGTCCGCGCGCTCGCACGGCCCGCAGAACGAGTTCCGCCAGACCAACCTGGTCTCCGACATCAGCGGCGCGGCGCAGCTGATCGACCCCAACCTGAAGAACGCCTGGGGCCTGGCCCTGGGTCCGACCACCCCGCTGTGGGTGGCCGACAACGGCACCAGCGTCTCCACCCTGTACAGCATCAGCCGCGGCGGCGGCTCCGTCCAGCAGGTGCCGCTCACGGTCACCCTGCCGCCGATGGACTCGGCCCCGACCGGCCAGGTGTTCAACCCGACCGGCGGCTTCGTGGTCAAGACCAAGGCAGGCAGCGGTCCCGGGCTCTTCATCTTCTCCTCGGAGGGAGGCCAGATCATCGCGTGGAACCCGGTCGCCGACCCGGTGATGGGCGGCGCCTCCACCGCGACGGTGGAGTACAGCTCGCCGGTCGGCGCCGTTTATAAGGGCCTGGCGCTGGCCAGCACCCGCTTCGGCACGTTCCTGTACGCGACCGACTTCCACAATGGCCGGGTGGCCGTGTTCGACTCCCGGTTCCACCCGGTGCGCCTACCGGGGAGCTTCCGGGACCGGCACCTGCCCCGGGGCTATGCACCGTTCGGGATCCGCGAGATCAACGGCCTGATCTACGTCACCTACGCCAAGCAGGACGCGGCCCGGCACGACGACATGGCCGGCCCCGGCCACGGGTTCGTCGACGTCTTCACCGCCAGCGGGTTCCTGGTGGAGCGCCTGGTTTCGCGCGGCGACCTCAACTCCCCGTGGGGGCTGGCGGTGGCACCGAGGGGGTTCGGCTCGTTCGGGGGCAAGCTCCTGGTGGGTAACTTCGGCGACGGCCTCATCCACGCGTACAGCCTGTTCTCCGGCCGCCCGGACGGCACGCTACGCGGCCAGCACCACAAGCCCATCAGGATCGGCGGCCTGTGGGCCCTGCAGTTCGGCACCGCCGCCACCGGCGGGACCGGCACGCTGCTGTTCAGCGCCGGCCCCAACGACGAGGCCGACGGCCTGCTCGGCGCCCTCAACCCCGACCGGTAACCTCACCGCGGATGCTGCCCGGCGGCCTGGCGCCGGGCAGCATCCGCCTCGGACAGCGCCGGGTCGTGACGGGCGGCGAGCTCCGCCAGGTGCTGCCGGACGGCCGGCCATTCGGCTGCCGTGATGCTGAACCGCGCCGAGTCGCGCGGGCCGAGTTCGGCGGCGAGCCGGTGGGCGCGCAGGATGCCCTCGAACGTGGCCCCGATCCGCGCGATCGCGTCCCGGGACCGCTGGTTCCTGGCGTCGGTGTGCAGGCACACCGACTGCACCCCCCACGCCTCGAAGGCGTGCGTCAGCATCAGGCGCTTCATCTCGGTGTTCACGCCGGTCCTGATCACGTCCCGGCTCAGCCAGGTGTGACCGATCTCGCAGGTGTCGGGCGCCGCCTGGCGATCCGGCCACGGCCAGGAAACCAGGTCCCAGAACCGGGTCGAGCCGATCACCGTGCCGTCGGCGGCCCGGACCACGGCGAACGGCACCGAGGTCCCCGCGTCCCGGGCCGCGAGCGCCTTCTCCACGTAGCGGCGGGCCTGGCCGGTATCCCGCGGCACGACGGTCCAGCGGTACAGGTCGCCTCCCCCGGCCGCGGCGGCCGCCAGGCCGGGCACGTGGCCGTGCCGCAGCGGCTCGAGGCGGACGTGCGGGCCGGCCAGGACGCCCGTAGCGGACGGGACGTCCGCTACGGCGGGCGCGGGGTCCCGCCGGTACTCGGCGGGACGCTCCAGGTAGCGGCCGTCGGGCGCGGCGAAGCCGAACTGCCGGTACAGGCCGTGCGCGTCAGCGGTGTGCAGCATCCAGCGCTGCCCCGCCCCCGGGGCCTCGTCGACCATCATCGCGACGATGGCCTGGCCCAGCCCGGCGCCGCGGTGCGCGGGCAGCACGTACACGTCGGCCAGGTAGGCGGACCCGCCGTCGCTGGCCGCGCGGGCGAAGCCGACCATCGCCCCGGCCTGGTCGTACGCCCCGGTAACGCGCCAGGCCGCGGCGATCTGCCGCCTGATGTCCGGCTCGCCGCGCCAGCGGCCCCAGTAGGCACCGGTGGTCAGGAACGCCACCGCGGCCGCGGGATCAACCCGGGCCGGGTCGTCGTCGATCTCGTAGGTCCCGATCGCGCGTCGCATCAGAGCACCTCCAGGGCCTGGTCGATGTCGGCGAGAAGGTCGGCCGCGGGTTCCACGCCGACCGGTCGGTGCCCGCGTGGATCAGCCGCGATTCGGCCGAGAAGACCGCCGCGGATTCCGCCGCCATAGGCACATCGTTCCTTAATGTTATAGTACGTAATGTGAATACCCTAGTACAATATAACCCGCGGGGCCGGACCGCCAGGGAGATATCGGCCAGCGTGGAGGCGGGCATCCGCGCCGGGCAGCTGGCCCCGGGGGATCACCTGCCGCCGGTCCGCGAGCTCGCCGGGCGGCTGGGCGTCAGCCCGGCGACGGTCGCCGCCGCTTACGGCGACCTGCGCCGCCGGGGCCTCACGGCCGGCGCCGGCCGGGCGGGCACCCGCGTCCGGGGGGCTCCCCCGGTCAGCTCCCGGGTGTACCTGAGCGCCCCCGCGGGCACCAGGGACCTGGTCACCGGCGGGCCCGACCCGGAGCTGCTCCCGCTGCTCCCGGCCTGGCCCGCCCGGAGCCCGGCCCGGATGTACGCCGAGGCGCCGGTGTCGCCCCGGCTGCGCCGCCTGGCGGCCGGGCAGCTGGCCGCCGACGGCATCGACACCGCGAGCCTGGCCGTCACCGGCGGGGCGCTCGACGGGATCGAGCGGGTCCTCGGCACCTGGCTCGCCCCGGCGGACCGGGTGATCGTCGAGGATCCCGGCCACGCGGTCACCTTCGACCTGGTGGCGGCGATGGGCTTCACCGCGGTGCCGGTTCCGGTGGACGACCTGGGCATCCGGCCCGACGGGCTGGCGTCCGCGCTGGAACGCGGCGCGGGCGCGGTGATCATGACACCCCGGGCCCAGGCCGCCACCGGGGCGGCCTGGGACGCCGGCCGGGCCGCCGAGATCGGCGCGGTCCTGCGCGGGCACCCGGCGGCCGGCGTCATCGAGGATGATCACGCCGGGCCGGTGGCCGGGATGCCCGCCTTTTCCGCCTGCGCGCGCACCCCGGCGAACGCGGCGAACCCCGCTCGCTGGGTGACCATGCGCTCGGTATCGAAGTCGCTCGGGCCCGACCTGCGGCTCGCCGTGCTGGCCGGGGACGAGGCGACCATCACCCGGGTCGCCGGGCGGCAGGCGCTCGGCACCGGGTGGGTGAGCTACCAGCTGCAGGAAATGGTGGCCGACCTGTGGTCGGACGCCAGCGTGACCCGGGTCCTGGAGGCCGCGGCCCGGACGTACGCCGCCCGCGGCGCCGCCCTGCGCTCCGCGCTGGCCGACCGCGAGATCACCGCCAGCGGCCGGTCGGGCTTCACCTGCTGGATCCCGGTCGCCGACGAGGACGGCGTGGCGTCCGCGCTCGCCGCGGCAGGCTGGGCGGTCGCCCCGGGCCAGCGGTTCCGCATCGCCGCACCGCCCGGGATCCGGATATCCTTCGCCCGGCTGGCGGAAGCCGACGCGCCCGCGTTCGCGGCCGACCTCGCCCGGACCCTGCGGCACCGGGCATCGCGGCTGGACTAGCGGCGCCCGGACGGGCTACGGGGAACCCAGCGGGATCCGGCTGAACGGAAATCCGCGCAGGTCAGGGTCGTCAGGACCACGAGGCTGGTCGGGCCCGCCCGGCCGGCGCCCGCCCGCGGCCGCCTCGATGGCCAAGATGGTCAGGGCCCCGTCGATGACGCCATGGTCCGCCGCCCAGGCGCGCAGCGCCTGGATGACCTCGGCGACGTGGTAGGCGCAGGCGTTCGCCTGCTGGTGCTCCTGCCCGCCGCCGGCGGCCTCCAGCTGCACCTGGAAGCACGGCGTGTGCTGGCACTCCCGATCCGCGTCGCACGCCCCCGGCGACGTCCGGTCGTCCGGTGCAGTCATGAGCCGCCCGGTTCACCGGGCACGCCCCAATCGGCCGGTGTCGTCATAAACGCCAATCCCTTCCGTATGAATCCCCTGGCGTAAAGGCTGCCTTCCCGTTCCCCCCGGGAAGGCGGTCCCCGTCAATGCGACGACGGCCCGGCGCCGCTCAAATACGCGGCGGACGCGGACCGCCAGAAGCAATAGTGTCCGCACCACACGTGACGCGCTACCCCATTGGGAATCTTCGTCTCGTTTTCAACGCAAGTGTGTAGTTAATCGATTACTCCCCGTGCGCCACCGAGGTGACTGGCGGCAAATCACGCATCACCACCACCGGCGCGAGGCCTAGCATAGAGCAACGGCCTGCCTTATTTCGCCTTATGCCGCACATGTCGCGGCAATCGGGGGATACCGGATGTTGATCTTTCTCACGATATGACAGTTGACAGTTTGCCTCGCGGATCTACTGGCGAGTAAGGAATTAGGGCGGCCATAGGACGCTAAATGTAGTTTCCGTATGCGCACGCCTGCGCGGCACATTAGCTTGAAGCGGAAACATAACGGCCGCCTGGCCCGCGGGTCCTGGATCCGTTTCCTGGCCACGACGCTGACCAGGGTCTGCGGACGCTAGATTGTCCTCGGAGGCGGTCACGATGACTGATGAGCGGGTCGCGGCGGGAGCCGCGAGCCCGGCCCCCCGGCCGGGGACCACGCGGCGCAGGCGATGGCGGGGCCGGCGGCACTGGCCCGCGCTCATCGCACGGTTTCCGAGGCTGTTCTGGCGCCCCGCCGAGGATGCCAGCTGGGACACTGACGCCGAGTGGCCGGTGGTGACGCCGCAGAGCCTGGCGGACTACCCGCGGCTCGGGACGGATCTGCGGGTCTGGCCCGATCAGCTCGAGCCCCGGTTCCGCCAGTATGACCACCGGGCGCAGATCCTGCAGAACCGGTTCTGGCGCCAGCGCGTGCTGCTGATCGGCGGCGGCCTGCTGGCTACCTCCCTGGCCACCATCCAGGCGGCCTGGGGCGGCGGGCACGTCTGGGTGGCGGTGATCCAGGCGGTGCTCACCGGGCTGCTGGCCGGCCTGGCCGTGCTGCTGCGCTCGCGGCGCGCCCAGTACGGATACCTGTCGGCCCGGCTCAAGGCCGAGCAGATCAAGAGCGAGTTCTACCTGTTCCTGGCCAGAGCCGGCGACTATGCGCACGATGACCGCATGGCCCGGCTCTGCCAGGCGGTCGACGACATCGAGGCGTCTGAGGGGGTGTCGTGAGCGAGCGCAACGCGGAGTTCCTCCGGTTCTACCAGGAGGGACGAATCGAGGGCCAGGTGCGGTTCTACCGCAGCCGGCTCGACCAGTTCGACCGGGCGACGGGCCAGAGCCTGTTCATCTCCGCCGCGATCCTCGGCTTCGCCTCCGGGGCCGGCGCGCTGGCCGGCACGGCCACGGGGTGGGCGAGCGGGTGGGCCGCGGTGGCCGCCATCTTGTCCGCGATGTCAACGGCGCTGGCCGCCTACGTCGCGCTGTACGCCTTCGAGCAGCAGTCCAAGATCTACGGTGACGCCGTCCGGGCCGTTCGCGCCGCGGGCCGGGCGCGGCTCGCGCCGGGCGCGACTCCTGGTGACCAGGACATCAGCGAGCTTGTCCAGCGGGTGGAGGAGGCGCTGCGCCGGGAAAAGTTCCAGTGGGGCCAGCTCACGTCCCAGGTCCAGCTCGATGACCAGCCGTAAGGAATAGCCGGGAGCCAGGACTGACCCGATCGCCGAGCGGAGCGCTGCGGGATCGCCGAGGGGTACGACCCTGGTCCCCGGGAAGGCCGCCGCCCGCGCGGCCCTCGGATCCCCGGGCCGGCCGTGCGCGGCGGCCGCGATGGCGTCCGCGGTCCGGCCGGTGCCCGCCACGACGATGACGGGCCGCCTGGCCTCGAGGCTGTGCTCGATGTCGCGGTAGGTGATCTCGCCGCCGTTGACGACGAGGGTCGCCGACGGCCAGCCGTCAGCGATGGCGGCGGCCACCCGGGAGAGCCACGGTGATTCGTCCCCCCAGGTATCCCCGGGCACCAGGATGACCTGGGTATGGTGCGGGTCGAGCGGGGCGGCGCCCGGTGCCGGGCGCGTCCCGGGGAGGATGGCGGTTCCCATGGCCGCTACCCCGACCAGCGGGAAGCTCGCCCCGGCGGTGTCATGGGCGTGCCCGATGACCCGCATGACCCCGGAATCGGTGCCGCCGTCCACGACCGCGGCCCCCCAGTCGCCGAGCGCCTGGATAACCTGGCCGACCGCCCCGGCCAGTGCCGTCATGTGCTCCGGCGACATGCCGCCGGCCCCGCCGACCACCACCAGGACGGGCCGGCCCGTCGCGACGCCGAGGGCCTCCAGGGTCGCGGGGACGTCGCCGGGCGCGGCGACCCGCGCGACGGGCGGCACGGTCATTCCGCTCACGCTGTCGTTCCCTCAGACCTGTGCCCGGCGCCGTGCGGGCACTTCTCCGCAATCATGCACTAATTTCCGGCCGTGCTCGGCTCAGCCGTCACGCCGCTGTGTACCGGAAACCGGCCCGGACTATAGTTCCTATATCTGATCGGTAAGATATGTATTAGGGACTCCGCCTCGCGGAGCGCCCGCCGATGCCTATAGCGTTGTCCCATGGCACAGCGCAGTGAGCAGATCAGCCTTCATCTCAACGCGTACCTGACCGCGCACAGCAGCCCGCCGGACGCCGTCCTGCGGGAGCTGGCGAACGAGACGGCGGACCTGTTCCCGTTCGAGACCGGCCTGGCGATCCCGCCGGAGCAGGGCACCCTGATGACGCTGCTGACCCAGCTCACCGGCGCCGCGTCGGCCATCGAGATCGGCACCTTCACCGGCTACTCCTCGATCTGCATTGCTCGTGGCCTAGCCAACCAGGGACACCTGCTGTGCTGCGACATCAGCGAGGAATGGACCGCGGTGGCCAGGAAGTACTGGGAGAAGGCGGGCCTGTCAGACCGGATCGAGCTCCGGCTCGGCCCGGCCATCGACACCCTGCGGTCGCTGCCGGACCAGGAGATGTTCGACGTGGCGTTCATCGACGCCGACAAGGGCGGCTACCTCGGCTACTGGCGCGAGGTCGTGCCCCGGGTCAGGCCGGGCGGGCTCATCATGGTCGACAACACGTTCTCGCACGGCCGGGTGATCGACGCCGGCAACGACAATCCCCTGGTGATCGCGGTCCGGGACTTCAACGACCTCGCCGCGGCCGACGACCGGGTGGACCTGGTCATGGTCCCGATCGGCGACGGGCTGACGCTGGCCCGCAAGCGGGACTAGCCGGCCCTGACGGCCCCCCCGAGGTAGAGCGCGCCGATCTCGGGGTTCTCGAGCACCTGGCGCCCGGTGCCGGACAGCCGCACCTGGCCGCTCTCCATCACCACGCCGTGGCTGGAGAGCCGCAGGCCGGCCCGGGCGTTCTGCTCGACCAGCAAGATCGTGGTCCCGGCCGCGTTCATCTGCCTGATCGCGTCGAACACGGTCCGCAAGATCCTGGGCGCCAGGCCCATCGACGGCTCGTCCAGGAGCAGCAGCCGGGGCTCGAGCATCAGCGCGCGGGCGAACTCCACCAGCCGCTGCTGCCCGCCGGACAGGCTGCCCGCCTTCTTCCCCGCCCAGCTGGCGATGTCGGGGAACAGGTCGGACACCGCCGCCGCCCGGCGTGCCGTCAGCGCCCGGTCGGCCAGGATGTACCCGCCGAGCTCGATGTTCTCCCGCACCGTCATGTCGCGGAACAGGCTGTGGTTCTGCGGCACCTGCACCACGCCCAGGCGCAGGATCTGGCGCGGCTGCAAGCCCGCGAGGTCGCGCCCGTCCAGCTCGATCGAGCCGAGGCGCGGCCGCAGCAGCCCGCTGACCGCGCTCAGGAGCGTGGATTTGCCTGCCCCGTTCGGTCCGACGACACAGGTGATGCCGCCCTCGGGCACCTGCAGCGAGACCCCGCGCAGCACATCGCCGCCGCCGTAGCCGGCCACCAGGCCCGTGATTTTCAGTACCGAACGGGGCCCGGTGCCCGCTGCGGCCTCCGGTGCCTGCCCCGGCCCGGCCGGCCCGGTCACGGCTGCTCTCCTGACTGATCCCCTGGCGGCTGTTCCACCGGCGGCTCCCCGGGGTGCGGGTCGTCGTCGTCGAGGTCCTCGCCCAGGTAGGCGTTGAGCACCCGGCGGTCGGTCCTGATGATGTCCGGCGGCCCGGCCGCGACCACCGCGCCCGAGTCCAGCACCGTGACCCGGTCGCACAGCCCCATGACGAACTCCATGTTGTGCTCGACGATCAGGAACGTCGTGCCGCCCGCGTTCAGCTCCCTGATCCGGTCGGCGATGACGTTCACCAGCGAGAGGTTGACGCCGCCGGCCGGCTCGTCGAGCAGGATGACGGCGGGGTCCGAGACCAGCACGTAGGCGAGCTCCAGGAGCTTGCGCTGGCCGTAGGACAGCGTGCCGGCCAGCGCGGCGTGGTGCCCGGCGATGCCGACGAACTCCAGCTGCTCCATGGCGCGCCTGCGGGCCGCGGCGCGCCCGTTCGGCGAGGCCACCAGCATGTTCTCCAGCACCGTGAGGCTGGCGAAGATCCTGGTCAGCTGGAAGGTCCGGCCGATCCCGAAGGCGAAGACCTTGTCCGGGGCGACGTTGGTGATTTTCTTGTCGGCCAGGTACACATGCCCCGCGTCCGCCTTGGCGTACCCGGTGATGACGTTGAACAGGGTGGTCTTGCCCGACCCGTTCGGCCCGATCAGGCCGGCCACCGAGCCCTCGTCGACCTCCACCGTGCAGGCGTCCAGCGCGTGCACGCCGCCGTAGGCCTTGCGCACGGCCTCGGTGCGTAGCAGCACGGTCATCGGCTGGTCTCCCTCGCGGGCGCTTCGCTGGGCGGGGCCGGGGCGGCCGGCGTCGTGACCGGCGCGACCGCGGGGCGGCCCCGGGTCCGCAGCCGCCTTATCCATTCACCGATGCTCGGCACGAGGCCCCGCGGCACGAAGAGCACGATGAGGAGGAACAGTGCGCCGAGCAGGATCTCGCTGACGTAGCCGTTGGTGTACTTGATGGTCAGGTAGAGCTGACCGGGTTCGATGATGAGCGCGCCGAGAACCGGGCCGGCGATCGTCCCGAGACCGCCCAGGAATGCCATCAGCACCAGGGACAGGTCGAACAGCGGATCGAATCCCGATTGCGGCTGGACCTGGGTGAGGTAGAGGAACCACACCCCGCCGATCACCGCCGTCACCGCTCCCGACAGCACGAACGCCGCCATCTTCACCCGCATGGCGTGCACGCCGAGCCCGCGCGCCCGGTCCTCGTCATCCCTGATCGCCCGGAGCTGCAGGCCGAACCGGGAGCGCCGGATCAGGACCGCGATGACGATCATGGCCACGGCGCAGGCCAGCGTGATGTAGTAGAAGCGGTCATTGAAATCCGTCGGCGACCAGGGCAGGAAGGGCGCCGAGACGCCTATGGTGCCGCCGGTGAAGGAATTGAGGTTGAAGGCCATCAGCTGGAAGATGAAGAACACGGCGATCGTGATCACGATGAACGTGTGCCGGCGCACCCGCAACGCCACCAGGCCGAACGGGACTGCGATGGCCGCCCCGACGGCCGCGGCCAGCGGCAGCAGGGCGAACACCCCGACACCGTTGATGTGCCAGTCCCTGGCCGCGATGCCGACGGCGTAAGCGCCGCTGCCGAAGAACACCGCGTGGCCGAGCGAGATGTAACCGGAAAAGCCGGAGAACACATTCCAGGCGGAGGCCACGGCCACGAAGATCAGCGCGTAGATCGCGTAGTTCGTCACCACGGGACTGCCGAACACCAGCGGGAACCCGATAGCCGCCACGGCCAGCACGATCAGTACCAGCCCGGCCACCGCGCGCCGCCTGCTCACAGTGCCTTCCGCCATACCCATCGCATTGTCCATCACTGTGCCCGGACCGGCTGCCGGCCGAAGAACCCGGTCGGGCGGATCACCAGCACCACCACCAGGGCGGCGTAGAACACCACGATCGCCCATTCCGGCGACCATATATCGACCAGCGACTCCACGGTGAGCATGAACACCGACGCGACGAGCGCGCCGCCGATGCTGCCGAGGCCGCCGAGGATGATGATCGCGAGCAGCCGCGAGATCAGGTCGTAGCCGCTGTTGGGGTTGAAGCTGTTCGTGGCGCCGAACATCATGCCGCCGGCCGCGGTCACCGCGACGCCGACGCCGAAGGTGATGGCGGCGACGCGGTTCACGTCAATCCCGATCAGCCGCGCCGCCGTCTCGTCCTGCATGGTGGCCCGCACGCTGCGCCCGAACCTGGTCCGGTAGAGCAGCGAGTAAATGGCGACGACCAGAAGCAGCGCCAGCACGAAGCCGTAGATATAGATATACGACAGGTAAAAGCCGAGCACGTGCACGCTGGATTGCACGTAGGAGGCATTCAGCTGCTTGGGGTTGGGCCCGAAGATCTCGTAGAGGATACCCTCGATGATCAGCGCGACCGCGTAGCTGACCAGCAGGGTCATGGATGTGCGTTCCCGGCCGCGGAGCCGCCGGATAAACGCCCACTGGATGAACACGCCGATTACGAACATGACGGGCACGGTGATCAGCAACCCGACGAACAGGTCCAGGTGCAGCCGCACGGATAGCTGGTAGCTGAGGTAGGCGCCCAGGATGACCAGGACACCCTGGGCGATGTTGATGATGTCAAGCACGCCGAAGATCAGCGTCAGGCCGACAGCCATCAGGGCGTAAACGCCGCCGACGAGTATGCCATCGGCGATGGCCTGGTAGATCTGGTGTGCCATCTGACTACTTAGTCCAGTTCGGCTTGGGGTTGATGATCGCCACCGCCCCGGTCGAGCCGAGCGGGAGCACCTGCTTGTACGTGGCGTCCTTCTGCCACTGGAAGATGAACGCCGCGGCGGCGCCGTTCTTGCCCTGCGAATCGAACTTCACCGGCCCCTGGACGGTGCTGAGCGTCACGCCGCTGTGCAGGTAGCTGATGATCTTGGCGTTGTCGGCGCCCTTGGTGGCGGTGACCGCCGCGGCCATCACCTGCCCGACCGCGTAGCCCTCGGCCACGTCGGCGTTGACGTCCGACGGGGACCCGCCGTACTTGGCGATGTATGCCTGCACCATGGCCTGGCTGGCCGGATTCGCATATTCCGGGTACCAGCCGTTGGGCACCATCATCCCGGTCGCGTTGCCCTTCCCGACGACGGAGGTGAACGAGGCGCCCTGGTCCGGGCCTGCCGCGCTGATGAACATCTTCGGGTTGTAATGCTGCTGCTGGAACGCCTGCATGAACGCGGCCACCGTCGGGACGTCGGTGGATCCGAGCACCACGGCCTGCGCGCCGGTGGCGGCCACCTGGTCGGCGGCCGGCTTGTAGGAGGCGTTCTCGGCCGGGAAGATCTTCGAGTACACCGTCCTGACCCCGAGCGCCTGCAGCCTGGTCTGGGCGAGCTGCACCGGCGGGTCGGCGAACGGGTCGTCGGCCATCGGGTAGGCCGCCGTCTTGGGCCGCTGGCTGGCCGGCAGCGAGGCGACCCAGTTGACGAACGGCACCAGCTCGTCTTCGATCGGCAGGCTCACGTCGAAGATGACGTGCGCCGACTGGTTGGCCGGGCTCGCGAACACCGACGGCGCTCCGCCGGCCCCCTCGACCATGGCGTACCCGTACCTGGCCGCGACCGATGCCGCCGGCGTGGTCAGCAGCGAGGAGAACGGCCCGAACACCAGATCCACCTTGTCGGCAGAGATCAGGGTCTGGTAGTTCGTCTGCACCTGGGTGGGCGAGCTGTTGTCGTTGAGGATCTTGAGCGTGACCTGGCGGCCGAGCAGGCCGCCGTGCGCGTTCACGTTGCTGGCCCACAGCTGATAGCCGTGCTGGAAGGCCTGGCCGTCGGCGGAGAAGTCGCCGGTCAGCGACAGTGACGCGCCGATCACGATCGGCTTGCTGGTGCTCGGGCTGGAACTCGTGCCGGCGGCGCCGGTGCTGCTACCGCTGCTGCTGCAGGCCGCCACGAGGCCGGCTGACAGGACAGCTACCGCGCTCAGGGCGAGGCCGTTCTTGGAGAGCCGGGGGAAGGGGGGTTTCACCCGGTGCCTCCTTTCTCCTCGTTTGGGTTTGTCACGGATTCAGGTGTCGCTAGTGCCGAGCCCGTCGGACACCTCCGCGTGCTCGCTGACGAGCGCGAGGCCCGCGGAATCCGCCTGCTGCTGCAGCAGGGCGGCGAAATCAGAATCGCCGTACCCCCGTCCGACCAGCCCTTGGATCAGCTGGTGAACCACCGCAGCGACCGGCATCGGCACTTCGTGTTCCCGCGCGGCGGCCAGGCCAAGATCGAAGTCCTTGCGCAGCAGCGTGGCGGTGAACGTTGCTTCGAAATCGAGGTTCACGTAGGCCGGCGTCTTGTAGCCGGTGAACAGCGAACCCATCACGCTCTTGTTGAGGCAGTCGAGGAACGCCTGCCGGCTGATCCCGCTCTTTTCGGCGAGAACCGTGATCTCGGCGAGCGACTGGGCGACCACGCCGAGAATGAGATTGTGACACAGTTTCACCGTCCTGGCCTGCTCGCCGTCACCCACGTAGGTGACACCGCGGCCCAGCATGGTCAGGTACGGCTCCGCCAGGTCGAAGGCATCGCGCGGGCCGGAGACCGCGGCGGTCATCTTCCCGGCCCGCACCACCTTCGGGTTGCCCATCACCGGCGCGGCCAGCAGGGCGGTGCCCCGGCCGGCGACCTCGGCCCGCACCCGGGCTGAGGCCTCAGCCGAGACCGTCGAGCAATCAATGAGTACCGCCGGCGCCGCGCCGGTACCGGACATCAGGCCGCCCGGGCCCAGCACCGCGGAGATCAGGTCCGGCGACGAGCCGACGGTGATGAAGACGATGTCCCTGGCCGCCAGGTCCGCGGCGGTGGCCGCGGGCTTGGCGCCCAGCCGTGTCAGCGGCTCCGTCTTGTTCATGGAGCGGTTGAAAACGGCGAGGTCACAGCCGGCCGAGAGAAGCCGGCGCCCCATCTCCACGCCCATGCGGCCGGTGCCGAGCCAGCCGAGCCGATGCGCATGATCGTGTGCCGCCATGTCGCTTGATTCCCTCCCTCGTACCAGCCCAGGCTTCTGGTCACAATCGTTTGCACCCGAGATTGTGCCCGTCTGTCCATGCTTGTCAATGCCGGATGCCCAACCTGTTACCAAAGTTCTGGGGAGGCCTGAGACGCGGCAGCAATCGATTGCTGCCGCGTTAGCCGCGGAAAAGGGCTGGGCGGGCACGCGGAGCGTCAGGCAGATGAGGTGCCGGCCGCCGCGTGCTGCGCGGACGTGGAGCCCCGGACGACGAGCTCCGGCGCGAGGTAGAGGACCTTCACCGGTCCCCCGGCCCCGTTGATCCGCTCGAGCAGCAGCTGCGCCGCCTCGGTACCGAGCTGGTAATGCGGGAAGCGCACCGTGGTGAGCGGGGGCCTGAGCCGGTCGATGAACGGCATGTCGTTGAAGCCGATCACCGAGATGTCGTCGGGGCAGGACAGCGAGCGCTCGTCGAGTGCGGTGTAGCACCCCACCGCCAGCATGTCGTTGGCCGCGGCCACCGCCGTGAAGCCCGGATGCCGCGCGAGCAGTTCCCGGCAGCAGCGGGCGCCCTCCTCGACCGTGTACCTGGCGGCGTATGCGATCAGGCTCTCGTCCACCGCCAGCTCGTGCGCCGCCATGCCGTCCCGGAACCCGCGCAGCCGGCTCAACCCGGTGGATGCCTCCTGCGGCCCCGCGATGTGCGCGATCCGGGTGTGGCCGAGCCGGGCCAGATGGCTGACCGCCATCCGCGCGCCCTGCTCGTTATCGACCGAGACCGAGGGGAAGCCGTAGTCCGGCGCCAGCCGGTTCATCAGCACGACCGGCACCTCCGCCGCGGCCGCCTCGGCCAGCAGCCGGTCGTGCAGCGTCGCGGTGGCCAGCGCGAACCCGTCGACATGCCGGGCCCGCATCTGCTCGAACAAGGTGCGCTCGCGACCCGCGTCGGCGTCGGTGTTGCCGATCAGCGCGACGTAGCCCGCCGCGGCCAGCTTGTCCTCCAGACCGCGCACGATCGGCGGGAACAGCGGGTTGTTCAGGTCGGGGATCAGCACGCCGACCGTGTGGGAGCGCCGGGTCCGCAGGCTCCGGGCGACCGGGTTGGGCCGGTAGCCGAGCCGGTCGGCGGCCTCGCTCACCCGGCGGGCCGTTTCCTCGCTGACCAGGATCCGGGTCTCGAGGTTGAGCGCGCGGGATGCGGTGGCCGGATGAACCCGGGCCGCGGCCGCGACATCTCGCAGCGTGGCCGGCCGCTCAGGCATGGCTCATCTCCGGCTCCCCCACCATCTTGGCGCTGACTGGCCCGTTTTGGACGGACTAACCCTATCCAGGGGGCATTACCTGCCGCTACTGGCCGCGCTGAGCATCGAGGCAGGCAGATGGCGGGCCAGGACACCGCGGTGGGTGGGCACCGCCTCGGCGTGGCGCCGTTCGCCCGCCTCGGTCAGCACCACGTAGATGCCGCGCCGGTCCTCGTCGCAGCCGCAGCGCTCGACCAGGCCGTGCCGGGCCAGCCGGTCGACCAGGCGCGACAGCGCGCTCTGGCTCAGGTGGACGGCCTCGGCGAGGTCCTGTGCCCGGAACTTGCGCCCGTGGCTCTCAGTGAGCCGCTCCAGGACCTCGAAGTCGCTGACCCCGAGCCCGTGCCGCTCGCCGAGCTCGCGCTCCAGCGCGGCGCAGGCGGCGGCGTGGCAGGCCGCCATCTCCCGCCAGGCGCTCACCACGACGTCCTGCGCGCCGGCGCCGTCGCCGGTCATGACGCCGTCCTGGGCCGCCGTGCTGCCTCGCGTCGCGCTCACGGGCGCAGCCTAGCGCCCCGCCGATATTATTGCAAGCACATTAATTGTTCTTGCATCTAGTGCTTGCACATACATATAGTTTTGCCCATGACTTCACCCGACGCACTTCACTCCGGTGCCCGTCCGGGGGGCGGCCAGGTCTGGACGCCTCAGCTGCGGGCGATCCTGATCGTGCTCGGCGGCGCGTTGTGCCTCGACGGCCTGGATGTCTCGATGGTCGGCGTCGCCCTGCCGTCGATCCGGACCGCACTCGGCCTGAGCACCTCGTCTTTGCAGTGGATCGTCAGCGGCTACGTACTCGGCTACGGCGGCCTGCTGCTTCTCGGCGGCCGGGCCGCCGACCTGCTCGGCCGCAGGCGGGTCTTCCTGGTGGCCCTGGCCGTCTTCGCCCTCGTCTCGCTCCTCGGCGGCCTGGTGAGCAGCCCGGGCCTGCTGATCGCGGCCCGTTTCGTGAAGGGGGTGGCGGCGGCCTTCACCGCCCCGGCCAGCATGTCCCTGCTCACCACGACGTTCCCCGAGGGGCCGATGCGGAACCGCGCGTTCAGCGTGTACACGGTCTTCGGGGCCAGCGGTTTCTCCCTGGGCCTGGTCCTGTCCGGCCTGCTGACCGAGATCAGCTGGCGGTGGACGCTGCTGGTGCCCGCCCCGGTGGCGGTCCTGGTGCTGGCCGCGGCCAGCTGGCTCATCCCCCGCGGCGAGCGCACGGTCCGCGGCGACCGCAGGTTCGACTTCCCCGGCGCGCTGGCCATCACCGCGGCCATGCTGCTGCTGGTCTACACGGTGGTCTCCGCCCAGCAGGCGGGCTGGGGCTCGGCCCGGACCATCGGCTCGTTCACGGCCGTCGCCGCGCTGCTCGGGCTCTTCACCGTCATCGAGCGGCGGAGCCGGGATCCGCTGGTGCAGTTCGGCATCTTCTCCTCGCGGGCCCTGCTGCGCGCGAACGCCGGGGCGGTGACGCTGTTCGGCAGCTACATCTCGTTCCAGTTCCTGGTGACCCAGTACCTGCAGACCCTGTCCGGCTGGTCCGCGCTGACCACCGCGCTCGCGTTCTTCCCGGCCGGGGTGGTGGTCGTGGTCCTGTCCACCCGGATGGCCCCGCTGCTCGGCCGCTTCGGCCCGGCACCGCTCACCGCGGTCGCCTTCACCTGCCTGATCATCGCCTACGCGGTGTTCCTGCGGGCCGGCGTCCGGCCGGACTACCCGGCGGTGATGCTGCCCGCCACGCTGCTCATCGGCCTGGCCTTCGGCCTCGGGTTCTCCTCCCTCAGCGTGGCGGCCACGGCCGGCGTCCCGGACGCGGAGCAGGGCCTGGCGGCCAGCTTGTTCCAGACGTCGTTCCAGGTTGGCGGGGCAGTTGTGCTGGCGGTCGTCACCGCCGTGATCGACGCCGCCGGTGCGGGCCGGGCGCTCTCCCCGGCGGCCACGCTGGCCGCGTACCGGCCCGCCCTGATCCTGATCACCGGCGTGGCCGCGGCCGGCACGCTAGTCGCGCTGAGCGGGCTGCGGCGCCGGCGGGATCTCGTGGCCGCACCGGAGACCGGGCTGACCGCCCCGGCTATGGCGCCCCCGGCCGCGGCCGGCCGGGCCGGCGTCAGGCCGACCGGTGGGCCGAGATGATGATGACGACGGACCGGCCGCGGGCCGGAGCCAGCACGGTCCGGGTCCAGCTGATACGCCAGCGGGGGAACCGGCGGCCGGGCTTCGGGCCGGCCGCCTGGTGCCGTACGAGGTCATCGCGGTGCTGAGCGACCAGGGTCTTGGCGATTTCGGGATGCATGGCGTCTCCTGGTTCCGTTCGGTGGACACTGAGGTGACATACTTACGATGTATCTCAAGTTATGAACTTGTCAAGATATATCTCGAGTTCTGGACACGGCTCCGGCTAGGACTTGCGGCCGTACGGGCGGCCGGCAGTTACGAAGGGCCGGAGCCAGCGGGGCGCGGGATCAGGTGCCTGGCGGGCGTCTTCGGCTGCCCGGCCCCGTCATTGTGCCTCGCGGGTCTGACATTTACGGGGCCTCCGGAGCGGGGTGCAGCGGGGGATCGAGGATGGGGTAGCTGAGCAGCACGAACTCGACCGGGACGGCGTCCGGAGGGCGGCGCTCCGGGTCCCGGCGGCCGACGATTTCGCGGTCGTGCGACAGCCGGTCGAAGGCCTGCGAGATCTCCTCGTACAGGCGCCTGGCCTCCGCAGGCGTCACGTACAGCCTGCTCGACGAGGTCCCCAGGGCATCATCGAGGTCGCGCGGCCACGACGCCGTCGAGGTGAGGCTACGCCGGGCCCGGGTCAGCAGCCGGTCCATGTACACCTGGTCCAGAGCCTGGGCCGCGAGCGCGGTCCCCGGATCTTCCTGGCTCCTCCCCCAGCTCAGCGTGTCGTAGGCCCGACGCCAGGGCCGCTCCCGGCCCCGGCCTCCGCCGGCCTCCTCCACGAAGCCGTACTTGGCCAGGGTCCGCAGGTGAAAAGCACAGTTCGCCGGGGATTCGCCGAGCATGTCGCTGGCCTGCGTCGCGGTGAGGGTCCCGGACGCGGCGAGCGCCTCGAGCAGTGCCCAGCGCAGCGGGTGGGCGAGCGCCCGGATGGCCCGCGGGTCGGTCAGGTCGACTCGGACGCGCGGCCGCGCGCCACCCGGATCCGCCTCTTCGGCCGTGCTCCGGGCCGGGCCGGCCGTGCTCCCGGCCTCTTCGGCCGTGCTCCGCGCCGGGCCGGCCGCGGGCCGGGGTCCCGCAGGCGCCGCGTCCGTCACCGGCTGGGCAGGCGTCACGCGCTCCGCAGCGTCCGCGAGCGGCGCCATCCGGCCCTTCGCCGATTCTTCGGAAGTCATGTTTCGAAACACTACGCTCGAAAGAGTTGTTTTGACAAGTCTCTCGAAACACTTCTTCCGAAGCACCCGGCGGCCCCTAGGGCGGCCGACCCCCGGGTTCCTCGCCTCAGCATCCTCATCCGCACCGCAGTTTCCGCCTACCACCCGTCCCGGTCCTCGGTCGCCCTCCGGCAACGGCATGGATGCTCCATCGACGCCGCGCTCACGACATGGATGCTTCATCGACGCCGCAGGCCGCGCCGACCGGGATGCTACGGGGCGAGGCCGGGTGCCGCCAGACGTGCCGCCCCGCCGATTTGCGTCATTTGCCAATTTAGCGGGAATTATTCGTAAGACTTTACTAAAAGCTTATTCATTGCAGTTTGGACGGGCATCGCCTAGCCATTCGGGGCTGACTATATGACCAGGTTGAGAGTTACGTGATGAGTATTGAAAAGCAACCGCGCTTACCACGCGGATAGCATTTGCTTCCGACTGTGAACCGTGCTGTGAACAGCGGCGTCTCACGTACGTAACAAGCTCGGCCGCCAGATGCCGGCCCGCAGTTCACCGGATTTGACGGCACATGAAAAATGCCTCACCAACGGAGGAAAACTATGCGACTTGGCGCGAGAATGATGCTGTGGGCGTGCTGCGCCGGCCCTGCCGTGGCGGCCATGCTCGTCACGGGATCCGGCCCGGCGAACGCGGCGGGACTCACGCCAGCAGGAATTGCCGCGAGCAACGCCCACCCCCACCAGGGCCCGGGGGGCGGCGGCCCCGGCAGCGGGCACGGCCCGGGGGGCGGCGGCCCCGGCAGCGGATTCGGCCCCGGGGGCGGCGGCCCCGGCGGCGGATTCGGCCCGGGTGGCGGGCACGGCCCGGGCGGGCCGAACTGTGACTGGCGGCAGCTCGAGCGGTGGGACGTGGGCGGCACCAACACGATCGACCTCACCTACAACGCCGCGCCCTTCACGTACGGCGTGCATATCCGGCAGGACGGCGGCTGCATCCGCGGGACGCTGACCGACATCGGCATCCCCAGCGGGCCGACGACCGGGCCGATCTTCGGCACTATCAACGGGAACCAGATCACGTTCTCCTTCCGCTACACCTACACCGGTCAAACCCAGGGCACGCGGACCTTCACCGGCTTCATCGGCCGGTCGGGCGTCGTGAGCGGCAACTGGGGCGAGACGGGTCCGGAACACGGCCACGGGACCTGGCAGCTGGCGAGCAGGGCCGACCGGGCCTGCTCCCCGCACGTACTGCGGTGGCAGCCGTGGCGCCTGTGCCCCGTGCACAGCAGTTAGGCAGTTAGGCAGGAGGGCCGGCCGCACCGATCCCGGTGCGGCCGGCCTTTCTCACGCCACGCCGGCAGTCGCGTCTTTCCAGGTCGGCGGCAACGCCGGCGCACATAATGGCCGCATGATCGACGAGCTGATCGCGCGGATGGCGGCCCTGCTCGGGCCGCTGCAGGCCGGCGGCGACCAGCGGCGGTACTTCCACGCCACGTACCAGCGGACCACGATCGCGGTGGCCGAGGAGATCAGGCGCGGCGGCTTCGCCGATCCCGGCTGGGTGGAGCGCTGGGACATTGCCTTCGCGGACCTGTACCTCGACGCCCTGGAGGCATCGCTGGCGGGACGCAGGCCGTCGCGGCCCTGGGAGATCGCGTTCGGCGCCCCGGCCGGCCTGCCCGCGCTCCGGCACGTGCTGCTCGGCATGAACGCCCACATCAACTACGACCTGCCGCAGGCGCTGGTGGCGGTGATCAGCGACGAGGAGTTCGGCGACGCGGCGCTGGTGGCCCGCCGGGAGGCGGATCACCAGGCGATCGACGGCGTGCTCGCCGCCCGGGTCGCGGCCGAGGGCGACGAGCTGGCCCGGCTGTCCGGTCCTCCCCCGCTGCTGGACCGGCTGCTCGAGCCCTTCAGCCGGCTCGGCACCCGGCGTTTCCTGCGCGAGGCCCGGGCCAAGGTGTGGGCCAACGCGGTCACGCTGAACCAGGCCCGCGGCCACGGGCCCGGCGCCTATGCTGCGCGGCTGGCCCAGCTGGAGGAGCTCAGCGCGGCCAAGGTCAGCACGCTGCAGGCCCCCGGGCAGGTCCTGCTGAAACTGGCCGCGACCGGTTTCGGCGTCCGGCTTCCCGGCTAGGACCGCGGCCCCGGGCAGGCAGCAGGCCCGGCCCTCGCGGCGGCCATTTCGCCCCGTCCGGGGAGCCCGAAGCTTTACGCGCAGGAGCTGCGCGCGTCCTGCCGCCCAGGACGGCTGGCCGCGCAGGGCGGCGACGTCCTCCGGGCTGACCTGAGCGGCCCGGCGCAGGAAACGCTCCACCGCGTCCGCCTGCCTGCCCGCCCTGACCAGGCGCTCCAGCTGCTCCGCGAAGTCATCCGGCAGCGCGGGCGCGCTGCCGCCGGCGTGATAGGGCGGTTCCCACAGGGCCAGCCGGGTGATGGCCGGATTCCGGGCGGCGGCGCGCAGCGCCAGCCCGGCCCCGGACGACCCGCCGAACACCGCGGCCGAACCGCCGGCCGCGACGATGACCGCCGCCAGGTCCTCGGCCTCCCGTTCGACCGCGTACGGCTGCGTGTCACCGCTGCCGCCGCGGCCCCGCCGGTCGTAGCTGAAGACGGCGAGCCGCCGGGACAGGGCCGCCGCCAGGGCGGACATCACCGGGTCGGCCCGCTCGTTCAGCGCGCCCTGGACCAAGACGACCGGCGGGCCCGCGCCGGACTGGTCGACGGCGATGACGGTGCCGTCGGCCGAGGTCACCGTGCCCGTCCGGATGCCGTCCACGCCCGGGCTCAGCTGGCCGGCTCGACCAGGCACAGCGCTTCCCAGTGATGCCCGTCGAGATCGGCGAAGCCGCGCTGGTAACGCCAGCCGTCGTCGCGCGGCGCCCCGGCCGGCTGGCCGCCCGCCGCCTCGGCCCGGCCGGCCAGCTCGTCCACCTGCTCGCGGGTCTCGACGCCGAGGACCAGGATCATCTCGGTGGTCACGGTGGCATCCGCGACGCCGTTGCGCGCGTACGAGGCGAACGTCGCCTCCGCCAGCAGCATGACCTGGGTGTGCTCGCTGATGATCACCGACGCCATGTCTTCGGCCTGGCCGAAGAGGTCCAGGCCGAGCTCGGTGAAGAAGGCCTTGGACCGCCCGAGGTCCTTGACCGGCAGGTTGACGAAAAGCTTGGTGGCCATGGGGATTTCCTTCGCTGGTAAATGATCTTCCAGGGACGGCTCCCAGTCTGCGCGGCCACGCCCCGGCTGGCATTGACGCCCGCTGCCAGCCGGTTGACCTTCCCTGCCCGGGCGGTTCTCAGCTCGCCGGGGTCAGGAACGCGCGGCGGTACTCGGCCGGCGGCAGCCCGTACGTGGCCTTGAACAGCCGGTTGAAATGGGCCGGGTCGGGCAGCCCCCACCGGGCCGCGACCGCGTTCACCGGCGTGCGGCCCAGGGCGGGGTCGGCCAGGTCGGCCCGGCACCGCTCGAGGCGCCGGTGCCTGATCCAGGCGGCCACCGTCGTCCCCTGCGCCTCGAACAGCCGGTACAGGTAACGCACCGAGATGTAATGCGCGGCGGCGACGGCGCCGGGGGCCAGGCCGGCCTGGCCGAGGTTCTGCTCGATGAACGCGTGGATGCGCAGCACCAGCGCCCGCTCCCGGGACTCCGGCGGCAGCGCACCCGCCCGGCCGGTGTGCTCGGCGATGGCGGTGGTGAGCAGGGTCATGACCACGGTGGACAGCCGGGCCGCGCTGGCTGGCGGATAGGTGTCCATGTCCAGCGCCACCCGGCGCAGCAGCGGCGCGGCCAGGGCGCCGGTACCCGCGTCGGTGCGGACCGGCACCGCGGCCAGCCCGGCCACCAGGTCGGCCGGCAGGGCCAGGACCTCGCGCGGGAAGCTGAACACGGCGAGCTGCACGCCCGAGTCGTAGGCCAGCTCGTAGGGCCGGTTGAAATCGTAGATGGCGAAGTCGCCCGGCCCCAGCCGCGCGGCCCGGTCGCCCTGCAGCAGGCAGGCGTGGCCGGACATGGTAAGGGCGACCCGGTAGAGCTCGGGACTGCCCCGCCGGATCAGGCCGGGCGTGCGGTGCACGCTGTGCGGCGTCGAGGTCTCGACCCGGCCCACGTTCACCGGGCCCAGCTGGCCGGCGGCGATCTCGCCCCGCAGCGGCGTGCCCGGGTCGCTGCGGAAATCGAGCGGGCCGAGCGTGTCGCACACGACGCTGCGCCAGGCGTCGTGACGCTGCCCCGGGGGGATGTCCTCGGTGCGGATCAAGATGGCCATCCGCCTGCCCTTCGCCTGCCGGACTCGCCTGCGCCAGTGACGACGGCCCCCGTCGCCGATCCTCATCGTGACACGGGCCGGGACGGCGGATGGCACCAGAAGGCTCCAGGAGGCAAGCGAATTCTCTGGAGTTAATTCCGCCGCCGCCGCGGGAACAACCGCGATAGAAAGCGCGCGGGAAATGCCCGGAGCCGCATGTACCCTGCCGGTCACCCCCGGTGACCTGTGGATAGGCTGTGCGCAAGGCGGTGGAAAACCACGGTCAGATGCGGATAACAAGCCACAATCTGTGGATCAGGATGTGGACACGGAAAATGCCGGGAAAAACCACGGCCCAGGTCTTGCGCGACATCTCATAGCGCAGTAGAAAAGCTTTCACCGTTAGAAACGGGCACTGCCCGGGGGCGACTCCGGGACGTGGGAGGAGTAGGGAGACCTGAGCCTCGCGCGGGTTCCTGTCCCTGGCGGGCGGCGCGCGGCAACGGAAAGGCCAGGCAACTGGCCGGCCGGTGCGGCGGCGCCAGGCAAGGTCCCCTGCATCTCATACATGGAGGGGACCTTGTCTTATTCTGCCCGACACAAGCGCCATGATCAGGACCGTCAAGGCGGCAAGCACTCGCATGCCGACCGCAGGCATTCCTGGATCTCCGCGCGCAAGAACCGCGCCGGGACCGACCCGCCCGAGGGACCGGGAACGCCGGACCGCGACGACGAGGATCAGACGGGCCAGGTTTCCTTGCGGTAGCCCATGTCCCAGAACATCCACTCATAGCGGCTGGTGGCGCGGAAATGCCGGTGCACCCGGTCCCGCTCCGCCGCCCCCAGGCCCGGGCCCAGCTCGTCGGTCACGTCGATGACCGCCTGCACCACGGCGCCGAACTCCTCGCCACCGTAGGTGTCGATCCACTGCTGGTAGCGGGGGTCGGATGAGCCGCGGCGCACCAGCTCCTTGCCGACTTCCCAGTAGATCCAGTAGCACGGCAGCACCGCGCCGACTCCTTCGGCGTAGGACCCGGTGCTGGTGGCGGCGAGCAGGTAGCTGACGTAGGCGAGGTTGGTGGGGGCCGGCTCGGCCTGCTCGGCGGCCGCCGGGTCGATGCCGAGGTCGGCGAGCAGCGACCCGTGCAGGGTCTTCTCCACCGCGATCGCGTCGGCCGCGTGCCGGGCGAACAGCTCGGTCTGCCCCGGGGTCGGCGCGCGGCTGGCCACGGCGGCCAGCGCCTGCGCGTACCCGTGCAGGTAGATCGCGTCCTGCGCGACGTAGTAGGCGAAGGCGTCATGGGGCAGGCTGCCGTCGGTCAGCCCGGTCAGGAACGGGTGGGCCAAGATGGCGTCGTAGACGCCGGTCACCCCTTGCCACAGCTCAGCGCTGAAGCTGTCGCTCATCGCGCGGTCTCCTCCCAGTTGGGCGGCCAGTGGAGCGGTAGTCGTGCAGGACATGGACGGGACCCTCGCCGGCCCCGAGACCGGCCAGGCCGTGGGCCACCGCCTCGCTGGCCACCTCGGCCGCCTGCCGGGCCGCCTCGGCCAGCGGCAGCCCGGCCGCGAGCCCGGCCGCGAGAGCGGCCGAGTGGGTGCAGCCGGCGCCGTGGGTGGCGGCGATGCCGTGCCGGGCGACCGGGAAGGCCAGGTGCCGCGTCCCGTCGTACAGGTGGTCGACGGGATCGGTGCCGTGGCCTCCGGTGACCAGGGCCGCGCGCGCCCCCAGGGCGACCAGCCGCTCGGTGAGCAGCGCGCGGTCCTCGGTCATCATAGCGGTGAGCGCCTGGGCCTCCGGCAGGTTGGGCGTCACCACCGTGGCCAGCGGGAACAGCCGCCTGACGAGGGTCCCGACGGCCTCCGGGAGCAGCAGCGTGCGGCCGGAGCTGGCCACCATGACCGGGTCCACCACCAGCGGCAGGTCCCGGTCCGCCAGCGCCCCGGCGACCGCCTCGATCAGCGCCGCCGAGAACAGCATGCCGGTCTTGGCCGCGTCCGCGCCGATGTCGTCGAGGACCGCGTCGATCTGCGCCCGGACGAAGGCCGGCGGGACCTCGTGGATGGCGCGCACGTCCGCGGTGTTCTGCGCGGTGAGCGCGACGATGGCCGACATCCCGTGCGCGCCGCAGCGGGCGAAGGCCTTCAGGTCGGCCTGGATGCCGGCGCCCCCGCCGGAGTCCGACGAGGCGATGGTGAGAACCCTCGGAATGCTCACGCCGGGAGCTCCGGACGGCCGTCCACCGGGCTGGACGCGCGGGCGTGCCAGCGGCGCGGGATGCGCCCGGCGGTCCGGGCCGCGTACCCGCCCGCCACCGCCAGCCGCATCGCGGGGGCCATCCGGCCCGGCTCGGCCGCCCGGGTGATGGCCGAGGCGATGAGGACCGCGTCGCAGCCCAGTTCCATCGCCAGGGCCGCGTCGCTGGCGGTCCCGATCCCCGCGTCCAGGATGACCGGGACGCCTGCCTGCTCGACGATCATCGCGATGTTGTGCGGGTTGCGGATGCCGAGCCCGGACCCGATCGGCGCGCCGAGCGGCATGACGGCCGCGCAGCCGGCCCGCTCGAGCTGCCGGGCCAGCACCGGGTCGTCGCTGGTGTAAGGCAGCACCGTGAACCCGGCGGCGACCAGCATCCGGGCCGCGTCGAGCAGCTCCACCGGGTCGGGCAGCAGGGTGTGGTCGTCGGCCACCACCTCGAGCTTGACCCAGTCGGTGCCGAGCGCCTCCCGGCCGAGCCTGGCCGTCAGCCTGGCCTCGCTCGCGGTGTGGCAGCCGGCCGTGTTCGGCAGGATGCGCACCCCGGCCTCGCGCAGCGTGCCGAGCAGCGAGCCCTCGCCGCCGGGGGCGACCCGGCGCATGGCCACGGTGGTGAGCGCGGTGCCGGAGGCGTCCAGGACCTGCCGGAGCACCTCCAGGCTCTGCACTCCCCCGGTCCCCAGGATCAGCCGCGAGCCCAGTTCCTGCCCGGCCAGCACCCACGGTTCCATCCCGTCGGGCCCGGTCACCGGGCGGCTCAGCAGTTCCGCATCGGTCATATAGGTCAGCCTCCTTGTACGGCGGTGACGACTTCCACCTGGTCGCCGTCCCGCAGGAGCGTGGCGGCCCACGCGCCGCGCGGCACCACCTCGCCGTTGACGGCGGCGGCGACGCCGGACGCGGCCGCGGTCAGCGCGGCGACCGCCTGCACGACCGAGCTGCCCGCGGGCAGCTCGCGCGGTTCGCCGTTGAGCTTCACCTGAACGGTCACCGTGCCCCCTGGTCATCGAAGCGCCCGGGCGTGAACGGCTCCCATTCCGGGGCGGCCGGCTGGCCGGCCAGGCGGGCGACGATGGCGTCGGCGGTCACCGGGGACATCAAGATGCCGTTGCGGTAGTGCCCGGTGGCCAGCAGCAGGCCATCCGGGCCGGACCCGTCGACCTCGCCCACGACCGGGCCGTTGTCGGGCGTACCGGGACGCAGCCCGGCGCACGTCTCGGCCAGTTCGAGCTCGCTCGTCACCGGCAGCACGCTCATGGCGTCGCGCAGCAGGTCGTGGACGGCGCCCGCGGTCACCGCCCGGTCCGGCCCGCGCTCCTCCTGGGTGGCGCCCACGACGACCTCGCCGTCGGCCCGCGGCACCAGGTAGACCTCCGCGCCGCGCACGGTAGCCCGGATCGAGTGGGTGATGACCGGCGGCATGCCGTCCGGGTGCCGTAGCCGCAGCAGCTGCCCCTTGACCGGCCGCACCGCGGCCCGGGCCGATGCCGGGACCCCGGTTATCGCGCTGGTCCAGTAGCCGGCGGCCACCACCACCCGGTCCGCGCCGATGTCAGAGCCGTCCGCGAGCCTGACGCCGGCCACCCGGTCCCGGGCCGCGCCGCCGTCCCGGGTCAGCACCTCGGTCACCCGGTCCCGCACCATCCGCACCCCGGCCGTGGCGGCCGCGGCGCGCAGCGCCGCCGCGTACCGCCGGTTGTCGACCGACCAGTCGCCCGCGAACAGCACGCCGCCGTGCACGTCGGGGGTGAGGAAGGATTCCAGCTTGCGGCAGGCCCGGCTGTCCAGTTCCTCCGCGTCCAGCCCGGCCGACCGGCGGAACGCCGTCAGCCGGACCAGCGCCGCGTAGTCGCCCGGATCGTAGGCGACGGCGAGGGTGCCCTCGCGGCGCAGGCCCACCTGGCGGCCAGTCGCCTCCTCGAGCTCGGCCGCGAACGAGCCGAACCGGGCCACGGCGAGCAGGTTCACGCGCAGCAGCGCGCCCTCGCCGAACAGCGCTTCCGAGACCGGCGCGAGCATCCCCGCGGCGACCAGCGAGGCGGCGTCGCCGCGCTCCGGGTCGACCAGGGTGACGCTGAGCCCGGCCAGGGCGGCGCGCCAGGCGATCGCGGTCCCGATGACACCGCCGCCCGCGATGACGACGTCTGCGGTCACGGTCAACTCCACTCCCTTCGCCGGCATTACCCGGATCAGGTACGACGGTCGGAGGCGCGTGGCCTCCCTCTCAGCCCGGTGGGCTCCCGTGGTCGGAATGTCTCCGACTATTCACCTTATAACAACGAGAGGCCAGGGCCGGGGGGCGGGGCCCGGGTCCCGGCAATGATTGGATAGCCCGATGACGAGCGACCTGCGGGAGCGGCTGGCGGACGCGCGGCTCTACCTGTGCACCGACGCCCGGCGGTCGCAGGGGGACCTGCCGCAGTTCCTCGACGCCGTGCTCGGCGCCGGGGTGGACATCGTGCAGCTGCGGGAGAAGGGCCTGGAGGCGGGCGAGGAACTCGCCCTGCTCGAGGTGTTCGCGCAGGCCTGCCGGCGGCACGGCCGGCTGCTGGCGGTGAACGACCGGGCCGACGTGGCGCTGGCGGCCGGGGCCGACGTGCTCCACCTGGGCCAGGACGACCTGCCGGTGCCGGCGGCGCGGCGCGTCCTCGGCCCGGGTCCGCTCATCGGCCGCAGCAGCCACAGCCCGGCGCAGTCCGACGCGGCGGCCGCGGAGCCGGACGTGGATTACTTCTGCGCCGGGCCGCTGTGGACCACGCCGACCAAGCCGGGCCGCCCGGCGACCGGGCTGGGCCTGCCGGAGCACGTCGCCCGGACCGGAGCCGCCCGGCCCTGGTTCGCGATCGGCGGCATCAGCCTGGACCGGCTCGGCGAGGTGCTCGCGGCCGGCGCCACCCGGGTGGTCGTGGTCCGCGCCATCACCGAGGCCGCCGACCCCGCCGCCGCCACCCGGGAGTTCGCCCGGCGCCTGGCCGGGTGACCCGCGCCGGGTATCACCGGCCCGGCGGCTCGTGTAAGCATGGGCAGATGCGCATCACCGGCGTCGAGTCGACCGATCTTTTCACCGGCACCGCGCAGCGCCCGCTGCAGGTCATCCGGGTCACGCTGGTCAACGAGGGACCCGCGGCGACGTCCGGCCAGATCCACGTGCAAGGGGCAGGGGTACGTGATCCGGGCCCGTTCGGCATCAATGATCTTCAGCCCGGCGGTGCGGAGACCTTCGAGGTCCCGGTCGAGATCGCCGCGCCCTACCAGCCCGGCAGCACCCGGCGGGTCACGGTCACCATGACCGGCGAGACGGCGCGCGCGCAGGCCGAGGCCGACATCACCGTGGCCGAGCCGGGCTGGACCATGTGGATGGTCAGCCACTTCCACTATGACCCGGTCTGGTGGAACACCCAGGGCCAGTTCACCGAGACGCGGCTGGCCCTGCCGGACGAGGACGGCCAGGTGCCGGACGTCAGGAGCGCGTTCGAGCTGGTCGGCGCGCACCTGGACAAGGCCAGGAAGGATCCGGACTACACGTTCGTGCTGGCCGAGCTCGACTACCTCAAGCCGTACTTCGACGCGTACCCGCAGGACCGCGAGGACCTGCGGCGGCTGCTGGCCGAAGGCCGGGTGGAGATCGTCGGCGGCAGCTACAACGAGCCGAACACCAACCTGATCGGCGCCGAGGCCATCATCCGCAACGCGGTGTACGGCATCGGGTTCCAGCGGGACGTGTTCGGCGGGGACCCGCGCAGCGCGTGGATGCTGGACGCGTTCGGGCACGACCCGGGGTACCCGGGGCTGATGGCGGCGGCCGGCCTGACCTCCTCGGCGTGGGCGCGCGGGCCGTTCCACCAGTGGGGCCCGTCCGGCGCCGAGGGCGGCGACCGCCGGATGCAGTTCAGCACGGAGTTCGAGTGGATCTCCCCGGACGGGCAGGGGCTGCTGACCGCGTACATGGCGCACCACTACGGGGCGGGCTGGCGGCTGAACGCCCCGGCCGACCTGGAAGCCGCCGAACGCGAGGCGTACGGCCAGTTCCGCGGCCTGGCCCAGGTCGCGGCCACGCGCAACGTCCTGCTGCCGGTCGGCTCGGACCACGTCATCCCGGCCCGCTGGGTGACCGACATCCACCGGAGCTGGAACCAGCGCTACGTGTGGCCCCGGTTCACCACCGCGGTGCCGCGGGACTTCTTCGATGCCGTCCGCGCCGAGGCAGGCCCGGGTCGCGGGGCCGCGTCGGGTAACGGGGCCGCCTTGGGTAACGGGGCCGCGGCGGGCGCCTGGATCACCCCGCAGACCAGGGACATGAACCCGGTGTACACCGGCAAGGACGTCTCCTACATCGACACCAAGCAGGCCCAGCGCGCGATCGAGACCGCGGTCGCCGAGGCCGAGCGGCTCGGCACCCTGGCCTGGCTGGCCGGGGCGCCGTACCCGGAGGTCGCGCTGGACAAGGCCTGGCGGCTGCTGGCCTACGGCGCCCACCACGACGCCATCACCGGCGTCGAGTCCGACCAGGTGTACCTGGACCTGGCCGGCGGCTGGCGGGAGGCGTGGGAGCTCGCCACGGCCGCCCGCCGCGACGCCGTGGCTTTTCTTTCCGGCGCCGCTGGCCCCGGGCTGGCCGTCAGCGTCGTCAACGGGCTGGCCCGGACGCGGGACGGGCTGGCCCGGGTCACCGTGCCGGTCCCGGCGGACGGCACCCGCTGGCTGGAGGTCCGCGACGACGCCGGGAGCCCGGTGCCGTCGCTGGCCGAGGGGGTCAGCC
This sequence comes from Streptosporangiaceae bacterium, assembly GCA_025934635.1. Next base: position 32,488 of record JAICWX010000008.1, read on the forward strand.
GGCGCCCGGACGGCTCGCTGGCCGAGGTGACGCTGACGTTCCCGGCGGCGCAGGTGCCGCCCCTCGGGCTGCGCGCCTACCGGCTGGCCCCGGCGCCGGACCCCGCCGGGCCGGCCTGGCGGGACATCCCCGGGACGACCATCGAGAACGCGACGTACCAGGTCACCGCGGATCCTGCCCGGGGCGGGACGGTCAGCGTCACCGACAAGCGCACCGGCGCCCCGGTGCTCGCCGGGCCGGGCAACGAGCTGATCCTGCAGGACGAGTACGCGCAGCATCCCCGGCACGGCGAGGGCCCCTGGCACCTGTCGCCCAAGGGGCCGGGCACCGGATCCGCGTCGGCCCCGGCCCGGGTGCGGGCCGAGCGGTGCGCCATCGGCGCGCGGCTGACGGCCACCTTCACCCTCGACGGGCTCGAGGTCACCCAGGAGACGCTGCTGTGGGACGGGGCTGAGCGGGTCGAGTTCCGTACCCACGTGGACGCCTATACCGGGCGGGACCGGCTGCTCCGGGTGCGCTTCCCGGCCGGCGTGCCGGGCGGGCTGCCGGTGTACCAGACCGCCACGGCGGTGATCGGCCGGTCGTTCGGCGCCGTGGACGTGGACTCGGCCGACCACTGGTACACCCTGGACAACCCGGCGCATCAGTGGTTCGGCACCGGGGCGACGGCCCGGGTCCGGGACCGTAGCGGGCTGAGCCAGGCGATCGGCGTGGCCGAGGTGGTCGGGCCGTTGGGGCCGAACGAGTCCGGCGGCCTGCTCCGCGACCTGCTCGTCGCCCTGGCGGCGGCGGGCGTGACCGCCACCTGCAGCCAGCCTGACGGGACCCGGTACGGCGCGGTCGACGTGGACTCCAACCTGCCCGACGTCCGGATCGCGGTCGGCGGCCCCGAGGTGAACCCGTTCACCGCCGAGGTGCTGTCCGCCGCCGGGCCGGGATACGCCAAGGCCCTCGCGGCCCGGCTGGCCGACAGCCCGGGAACGGCGCGGCTGTGGGTTCCCGCGGCCCGGGACCGGGCCAGCGCCTTCGGCCCGGACGCCGACGTCCGCGGGCCGGCCGACCTGCCCGTGCTGATCGTGGCGGGCGACCTCGCCGCGGCGGTCGGCGACCTGACCGGGGACCTGGCCGACGCGGTGGTGGAGACCGGGGAGGCGGTCGCCGACACAGCGCGGCCCCCGGTGCCGCTGGCCGACCGGTCGGTCGCGCTGCTGAACCGCGGCACGCCGGGCGGCGTGGTCACGCCGGACGGGACGCTGCACATGTCGCTGATGCGGTCGTGCAGCGCGTGGCCGTCCGGGATCTGGATCGACGGGGACCGCCGCAACGCGCCGGACGGCAGCAGCTTCGCCTACCAGCACTGGAGCCACACGTTCGAGTACGCGCTGGCCGCCGGGGCCGGGGACTGGCGCACCGCCGGCTTCAGCCCGCTGGCCGAGGACTACCACCACGACCTGCTGGCCGCGGCCGGCCAGGGACCCGGCCGGACCGGGGGCGGCCTGTCAGTGGAGCCGGGCACGGTCACGCTCAGCGCGCTCAAGCCGCGCGGGAACCCGCTGGCCTCGGGGCGGGCCAGGACCGCGGCCGGCGGGGACGCCGAGATCACCGTGCGGCTGCGGGAGACCAGCGGGCGGCCGGTCACGGCGCGGGTGAGCCTGGGCGCGGACCCCGGGACCTCCGGGCTCCCGCAGATCGCGGCGGCCCGGCTCACCGACCTGCTGGAAGAGACGGACGGCGCGGCGCTGCCGGTGGAGAAGGGCACGGTTCTTGTCGATATGCCGGCATTCGGCACCGTGACCATGGCGCTGCGGATGGCGGCGCGCGGCGCGGGGGCCGGGTCCGCGGGGACTACCGGGTCTGAGCCGGTGCAGCCCGTTCACACCCGCTACTGGCTGCACGGGAAGGGACCGGCGCCGGCCGGGAACCTCCCGGTGGCCGTGCACTTCACCCCCGTCAGGACGGCCGTCCCGGGCCAGGCGGGGCCGGACCAGGTAACTGCGCTGACGCTGACCGTGGGCTGCGGGGCGGAGGCCGCCGCCGGGTCGGTCGACCTGGTTGTGCCCGCCGGGCTGACCGTCACCCCCGACCGTGAGCTGCGCTACGAGCTGGCCCCCGGCGGCTACGCGGCCTGGGACCTGTCGGTGCGGGTACCGCCGGGCACCGCGCCGGGACGGTACTTCGTCGCCGCCCGGATCCGCGATGACCTGGGCCAGCTGATCGAGGACACCGCCATGGTCGCGGTCGGCGAGCGCCGCTGGCCCGATCCCGAGCTGCCGCCTGAGGAGACGCTCGAGCTGATCGTGGCCGACTATGTCGCGGGCGCGGCCGAGCTGGACCTGGCCGTGCTGACGCCGGGTCTCGACGTGACCCCCGGCGGCGAGGCCGAGCTGCTGGTCCGCGTGACCAGCGGGCTGGCGTCGGAGGTGCACGGCGAGGCGCAGCTGATCTCGCCGTTCGGCACCTGGGAGATGATCGGGCCGTGGACCCAGGGCTTCGGCCTGGCCCCGGCAGCCGGGACGGTGCTGCGGTTCACGGTGCGGGCGCCGGCCACGGCCCGGCCGGGGCGGTGGTGGGCCCTGGTGAAGGTCATGTACTACGGCCGCGTCCGGTACACCGAGGCGACCGGCGTCGTCATCGGGACGGCCAACTAACCACCCCCGGTGCGAATCAGCCGATACGGTGAGAGACTCTAGGTGTTTCCCGATTCAAGCGCATGATTTCCAGAGGGCCCATGCAGTCCGCGATCACGATCTTGTCCGGCAACCTGCCGGCGGAGCCGAATAGCTTCATCGGTCGTGAGCGTGACCTGTCCGACCTGGCCAAGATGCTGGGCGAGGTCCGCGCGCTGACCCTGAGCGGTCCCGGCGGCATCGGCAAGACGCGGCTGGCGGTGCAGCTCGCCCGCACGGTGATCGGGGACGGCGCGGGCCCCGGTGACCTGGACGAGGCGTGGCTGGTGGAGCTGGCCGACTGGCACGGCCCGGTCGCCCAGCAGGTCGCGAACACGCTGGGGATCCGCGAGGAGCCGGGCGTCGGCCTGGCGCAGACGCTGGCCGAGGCGCTGCGCTCGCGGCACCTGCTGCTGATCCTGGACACCTGCGAGCACCAGGTCAGCGACTGCGCGCTGCTGGTGCAGCTGCTGCTGGCCCGGTGCCCGTGGCTGCGGATCGTCGCCACCAGCCGCGAGCCGCTGCGGGTGCGGGGCGAGACGGTGTGGCGGGTGCCGCCGCTCGACCTGCCGCCGGACGACGCTCCCGGTGACGAGCTGGCCGCCCACGAGGCGGTGCGGCTGTTCGCGGCGCGGGCCGCGGAGGCCAGGCCCGGGTTCACGCTGACCGAGGGCAACGCGGCCGCGGTGGCCCGGCTGTGCCGCACGCTGGACGGGATACCGCTGGGCATCGAGCTGTCCGCGGCCCGGGTGCGGGCCCTGTCGGTCGAGCAGATCGAGGGCCGGCTGCGGGACCGGTTCGCGCTGCTGAACTCCGGGGACCGGACCGCGCCGCTGCGGCAGCAGACGCTGCGGGCCACCGTGGACTGGAGCTACGAGCTGCTGGACTCCGCCGAGCAGGTGCTGCTGCGCCGGCTGGCGGTCTTCTCCGGCTGGAACCTGGACATGGCCGAGCAGGTCTGCTCGGATGCGTCCATCGGCGCCGACGAGGTCCTGGGCCTGCTGATCTCGCTGATCGACAAGTCGCTGGTGGTGCTGGACGGCGAGGCGGCGGGCGACGCCCGGTACCGGCTGCTGGACACCATCAGGGAGTACGCCGCCGAGCGGCTCGAGGCCGCCGGGGAGTCCGCCGCGCTGTCGCTGCGGCAGCGGGACTGCATCCTGACACTGGTCGAGCACACCTCGGCCACCATGTTCAGCCGGGGCGAGCCGCCCTGGCCGGTGCGCCGGGAGATCTTCCGCCGCGGCATCGCCGAGTACGGCAACTTCCGCCTCGCGCTGGAGACCTCGCTGGCGCACGGCCACGCCGAGACGGGCCTGCGGCTGTGCATCGGCCTGCGCAACATGTGGGTGCCGCACGGCGACGCCCGCGAGGCGGCCACCTGGCTCGACCGGTTCCTCGTGCTCCCGCCGCAGGACGCCCGGGAGGTGCCCGCGCAGGTCCGCGGGCGGTCCCTCGCCGTCCGCGCGGAGATCGCCTTCGACCTGCAGGACTACGACACGCTGGAGCGCTGCGCGACCGGGAGCCTGGACCTGGCCCGGGCCAGCGGCGACGACTTCCCGGTGCCCACCGCGCTGCGGGTGCTCGGCCAGGCCGCGGCGCGGGCCGGCCGGACCGATGAGGCCGTGGTCCGCATCGACGAGGCGATCGCCGCCGCCGAGGCCGCCGGCAATGACTGGGAGGCCGGGCTCACGATGGCGGCCAGGGCCGCCGTCGCCCTGCGGCAGAGCAAGCTGAAGTCGGCGCAGCGGGCGTACGAGGCCGCGCTGGAGGTGCTGAGCGACAACAACCGCTGGGGCGTCGCGCAGGTCTGCTACGGGATGGGCACGCTGGCCCGGGCCCGCGGCGACAGCGAGGCGGGTATCCGGTACTACACCGACGCCCTGGAGATCTTCCGTGAGCTGGACGCCTGGCCGGAAATCGCCCGCTGCCAGGCCGGCCTCGGCTGGATCGCCGTGGCCAGCGGGGACTTCGGCCGGGCGCAGCAGGCCCTGGCCGAGAACCTGCGGCTGAACCAGGTCTGCGGGCAGCGGCTCGGCATCGCCCGCGGGCTCGAGGCGTGCGCCGTGCTGGCCGCGGCGCAGCAGCAGCCGGAGCGGGCCGCCCGGCTGGCCGGCGCGGCCTGCCAGCTGCGCGAGTCCCTCGGGCACGGGACCGGCATCGGCCCGCGGATCGAGCAGGTGCTCGAGTTCGCCCGCGGCCAGCTCGGCACCTCCGCCGCCGCCCTGTTCGCCGAGGGCCGCGAGATGGCGCCGGAGGAAGCCGTCGGCTTCGCCCTCGGCGCCGGCCAGCCGCCCGGTCCCCCCGGGGCCGCGGAGCCCGCCTGGACCGACCCGTCCCGGACCGCCCGCCCGGACGGCGGCGCCCTGAACGGCGGCGCCGCGGGCGGCGGCACCCGCCGGCCGCCCAGCCCGCTCACCCCGCGGGAACACGAGATCGTGCTGCTCATCGTCCAGGGCCTGTCCAATAAGGAAATCGCCGACGAGCTGGTCATCAGCCCGGCTACCGCGGCCCGCCACGTGGCCAACATCCTGGCCAAGCTCGGCTTCACCTCGCGGACGCAGGTCGCCTCCTGGGCCAGCCGCCACGAGCCGCCCGGCTGACCCCGCCCGGCCATGTACACGCCGGGCCGCCGCCTGCGCGTCGCGGGCTGTCCCCTGTGCATGCCAGGCGGCCGCCCTGCGCGTCGCGGCCTGCACATGTACACGCCGGAGGAGTTCCTGAGCCCGGCGATATGCACACCGGAATACACACTTCGGCGCATGTGCCGCTGACCGCCCTGGCCATAGCGTTCAACTGTCGCTGACGCGCGGCGGCGGCGGGTCCTGGACCCGCCGCCGGGCTGGTCCCCAAGGGGGGGTGGGGAGCCGGCCAGCCGCCGGCCGCGGCCGGGCGGGTCCCGGTATCACGCCAGGACCCGCCCGCTGTGACACCCCGGCTGGAGGTTCTGGTGGAAAGCGGCGTCCGTACCGGACAGTGCACGGCGGCAGGCCCGCTCATGGTGAGCGCGGGCACCTGCGACCGGGCGGTGACCGATCGCATCCTGGTGACGGCGGACCAGGCCGGCCCCCGGGCCGCCCTCATCGACGCCGCCGACGGATCGGTGACCGCCTGGCCCCGGTTCGCCCGGACCGTCCGCGCGGCGGCGGGCGGCCTGGCCCGGCGCGGGCTGGCCGACGGTGACACCGCCGGCGTGCTCGTCCAGGACGCGGCCAGCGCGGCCGTGGCCGTCAACGCGATCCGGGCAGCCGGCGGGCTCGCCTGCCTGATCGAGGCGGACGCCGGCCCGGCGGAGGCCGCCGCCCGGCTCAACGCCTGCGGCGCGCGGCTGCTGATCACCTCGGCGCCGCTGGCCGAACTCGCCGCCGAGGCCGCCGACCGGTCCCGGGTCCGGCAGGTCATCACGTTCGGCGAGGCGTCCGGCACCACCCCGTTCAGCGCACTGCTCAGCTTTTCCGAAGAATGCGCCGCTGACGAGTCAGGCCGTCCGAAGGAGGGGAACGGCCTGGCCGATCAGCACGTCCTCGCGCCGGAGGGCGACGAAGGGCCGGTCTCGGCTGCCCGTGCGGCAGCCGAGACCGGTCCTGGGGGCGCCCGTCAGCTGACGCACCGCGACGTCGTGATCGCGGCGCCGCCGTGCGGTGACGGTCAGGCCTACAGCTCGCTGCTCGACCTGACCCTGCTGACCGGCGCCACGCTGGTGGCGGCGCCGGTCACGCTGGTGGCGGCCGCGACGCGGGTCTACCGGGGCACCGCCGCGATCGTCCCGCGCGGCACCCACGTGCCCGGTGTCCTGCCCGGGCTGGTTTTCCCCGTCTCCTGAGCAGGGGCCGCTAGGACGCGGCGGCCTCTTCCCGCGGCTGCGGGGCCGGCACGGGAGCGGGCGCGATCCGCCGGGACCTGATCATGGTGATGATCACCAGCAGGCTGGCGACGTCGAGGAGCGCCGCGAAGCCGAACGCGGTGGCGATGCCGTGGGTCAGCGCCTGCTGCGACTGGGCCAGCGAGGTCAGGCCGGCCAGCGGATGGCCGGCCGCGTGCCTGCTCGCGGTCCCGAACACGGCCACCAGCACGCCGAGGCCCAGGGACCCGCCCGCCAGCTGGAGCATGTTCACCAGGCCGGACGCGGCACCGGAATCGGACGCGGGCACGCCTGCCAGCGACGCGGTGGTCAGCGGCACGAACACCAGCCCCATGCCCAGGCCGATGAGCAGCATCGGGCCGAAGATGCCCGGCCAGTAGCCGGTGGCGGGCGTCACCCGCCACAGCCAGGCCATCGAGGCGATCGCGGGCAGCATCCCGGCGATCATCAGCGGCTTGGCACCTACCCTCGGCATCAGCCTCGGCGCGAGCCGGGACACCGCGAACAGCGCGAAGGTCATCGGCAGGAACGCCACCCCGGCCCGGAGCGGGCTGAAGCCCATCACCTTCTGCAGGAACTCGGTGAGGAAGTAGAACACCCCGAACATCCCCGCGATGAGCAGCAGCCGGGCGATGAACGAGCCGGCCCGGCTGCTGTCGGCGAACAGGCGCATCGGGGTTATCGGCTGACGGGCCCGGGTCTCGGTGAGCACGAACAGGGCGAGCACGACCGCGGCCGCGCCGAACGCGGCCAGCGTGAGCTGATCCCCCCAGCCGCTGGCGGCCGCCCGGATGAACCCGTACACCAGCGCGGTCACCCCGGCGGTGGCGGCCAGCGCGCCGGCCAGGTCGAACCGGCCGGGGAGCCGGGGCGTCTCGGCCACGAACAGCGGTGCGATCGCGACCACGGCCAGGCCGATGGGCACGTTGATGAACAGCACCCACCGCCAGGACAGCCACTCGGTGATCACCCCGCCGAGCACCAGGCCCAGCGAGGAACCGCCGGTGATCACGCCCATGTAGATGCCGAGCGCGCGGGTCCGGTCGCGCCCCTCGGGGAAGCTGGTCACGATCAGCGCGAGGACCGCGGGCGAGGCCATGGCCCCGCCCACGCCCTGCAGGGCCCGGGCCGCCAGCAGCAGGCCTGAGGTAGTCGCGAGCCCCCCGGCCAGCGAGGCGAGGGTGAACAGGGTAATGCCGGCGATGAAGACCCGCCGCCGGCCGAGGATGTCGCCGGCCCGGCCCCCGAGCAGCAGCAGGCCGCCTGACGTCAGCGTGTACCCGTTCAGGACCCAGGACAAGGTGGTCGCGGAGAAGTGCAGGCTGGCCTGGATATGCGGCAGGGCGATATTGACCACCGTCATATCCAGGATGATCATGAGCTGGGCGCTGAGCATGATGGCCAGCGCGATCCCCGGCCGCCCCCTGCGATTCTCCGGGGCATGCGAAGAGAACAACGATGCCTCCCGTTAGGTTTTTCTGGTCCGCGGTCTGCCGCGGTGAAGCAGGCCTCCGGCGGCTGACAGGCCGCTGGCCGGGCGGTACTATCAGGAACAAGCGGAGGTCTACTCCGGTTACTATACGGAGGCAGCCTCCGTTTATCAAGCGATTAATCTCAGGTGTGATGACCAGGACACCCGACCAGGCACCGCGTCCGGCCGAGAAGCTGCGGGCGGACGCGCGGCAGAACAACGCCCGGCTGATCGCCGCGGCGACCGCCGCGTTCGCCGAACGAGGTGCCGAGGCGCCCCTGGAGGACATCGCCCGGCGGGCCGGGGTAGGCATCGGGACCCTCTACCGGCACTTCCCCACCCGGCTCGACCTGCAGGCGGCCGTGTTCCGCAGCCAGGTCGGCGCGGTGTGCGGGGAAGGGGAGGCACTGGCCGCCTCCGTATCCCCCGAGGAGGCCTTCGCGGGCTGGCTCCGCGCGCTGGCCGGCTACCTGGTGACCAAGCGCGGCCTGTCGCACGCGCTGATCGAGGCGGTCGGCATCGAATCCGAGCTGATCTCCTCCTGCTGGATGGCCATGCGCCAGACCACCGAGCGGCTGCTGTCCGCCGCGCAGCAGGCCGGCGACATCCGCCCCGACGTGGACGCCACCGACGTGATGCGCCTGGTGCACGGGGTGTCGGTCAGTTCCGAGAAGGCTCCCGAACGGGCCGACATGCTCATGTCGGTCATGCTCGACGGGCTGCGGGCCCGGCGGCCCTGACCGCCGCTCTCACAGCGACTCCGTTTTTACAGCGACGGCGGGCGGTTCTCGTAGGGGGTGCTGAGCACGACGGTGGTGCGGGTGGAGACGCCGCCGACGGTGCGGATCTGCTGCAGCAGGTCTTCCAGCGCGGCCGGGGACGGCACCCTGACCTTGAGGATGTAGTTCTCATCGCCCGCGACGCTGTGACAGGCCTCGATCTCGGCCAGGTGCTCGAGCCGCTGCGGCAGGTCGTCGGGAGCGGCGGCGTCGAACGGCTTGATCGACACGAAGGCCGTCAGCGGCAGCCCCACGTCGTCCGGGTCGAACACGGCGACGTACCCCTTGATCACGCCGTCCTGCTCGAGCCTGCGCACCCGCTGATGCACCGCCGACACCGACAGCCCGGCCTGCCGGGCCAGCTCGGTGAAGCTCATCCGGCCATTGCGGGTCAGCAGCGACACGATCTTGCGGTCGATCTCTTCCACGTGGTCACGTTAGCGCCAACGGTTTGGAAGCTGCGACTTCATCACAATATAACGAAATGGTAACGTCGTTTACGCTAATGTAACATCGCCCGCCGCGCCCTTATCAGCAGATCACGGCGAGGTTACGCTGCCGCCATGGCACAGATCACACTGGATCACGTGGAAAAGTCCTACGCAGGCAACGTCAAGGCGATTAACGACCTGAGCCTCGAGATCACCGACGGCGAGTTCATGGTGTTCGTCGGTCCGTCGGGGTGCGGGAAGTCGACGGCGCTGCGGTCGATCGCGGGGCTGGAGGAGATCACCGGCGGCACCATCTCGATCGGGGACCGGGTGGTCAACGACCTGCCGCCCAAGGACCGCGACATCGCGATGGTGTTCCAGAACTACGCCCTGTACCCGCACATGACGGTGGAGCAGAACCTGGCGTTCGGGCTGCAGCTGCGCAAGACCCCCAAGGACGAGATCAAGCGCCGCGTCGACGACGCCGCCAAGATGCTCGGCCTCGAGCCGTACCTCAAGCGCAAGCCCGGCGCCCTGTCCGGCGGGCAGCGGCAGCGGGTCGCGATGGGCCGCGCCATCGTCCGCGAGCCGCAGGCCTTCCTGATGGACGAGCCGCTGTCCAACCTGGACGCCAAGCTCCGCGTGTCCATGCGCGCCTCCCTCAACCAGCTGCACGAGCGGCTCGGGGTCACCACCGTCTACGTCACCCACGACCAGGTCGAGGCCATGACCCTGGGCAACCGCGTCGCCGTCCTGCGGGACGGGCGGCTGCAGCAGGTCGACACCCCGCAGAACCTGTTCGAGGCCCCCGTCAACCTGTTCGTCGCCGGCTTCATCGGCTCCCCCGCGATGAACTTCGTCAACGCCGAGCTGGTCCGCGACGACGGCGTCGCGGTCACCTTCGCCGGCTACAAGCTCAAGGTCCCGCCGCAGCTCCTCGACGCCCGCACCGGCCTGCCGGACTATGTCGGCAAGAAGATCATCCTCGGCATCCGGCCCTCGGACTTCGACGATGCCAGCCTGGCCTCCCGCGACTGGGGCACCATGAACGTCACCGCCGGCGTCACCGAGGAACTCGGCAGCGAGATCAACGTGATCTTCACCATCGACGCCCCCCACGTCGAGCACGCCTCCATCGCCGAGGCCTCCGAGGCCAGCGAGGACGAGGACGAGGCCACCGCCGCCCTGATCGGCGGCAAGTCCCTGTGGACCGCCCGCGTCTCCAAGGAAAGCCGGGTCAAGAACGGCTCCGCCCTCGAGCTGTCCGTCGACACCCGCTACCTGCAGTTCTTCGACCCCGCCAGCGGCCTGTCCATCGGCCACCCCAAGGCCAGCGCGGCAGTGGCGGACTAACCGGCTGAACGGCCGGCCGCCGGCCCGCACCGCTGCGGCCTGGGCGCCTGACCGGGCGCCCAGGCCGCAGCACTGCGCGGACCGTGGGAAACTGTAGGGATGCAACGGAACCCGGAGGAACTCTACGAGCTGGGTCCGGCCGCCCCTGACGTCGCGGGCGCGCCGATGTTGCACTACCTGGAGGGCTTCATCGACGCGGGCACCGCGGGCCGCCTGCTCGCCGAGCACCTGCTGAGCACCTTCCCGCACGAGACGGTGGCGACCTTCGACGCCGACCGGCTGATCGACTACCGGTCGCGGCGCCCGCTGATGACCTACGACAACAGCCGGTGGGAGAGCTACGACTCGCCCGAGCTGGCCCTGCACCTGCTCCGCGATCAGGGCGGGCGCCCGTTCCTGCTGCTGAGCGGGCCCGAGCCGGACCACGAGTGGGACCTGTTCAGCCGGGCCGTGCTGAGCGTCGCCACCCAGCTCGGCACCGGTCCCGCGATCAGCTTCCTGGGCATCCCGGCCGGGATGCCGCACACCCGGCCGCTCGGGGTGATCGCGCACGCCACCCGTGAGGAACTGCTGGCGGGCCACCAGCGGCTGCCGAGCCGGATCCAGGTCCCCGGCAGCGCGCCCGCGCTGATCGAGCTGCGCCTCGGCGAGGCGGGCCGGGACGCGCTCGGCTTCGCCGTGCAGGTGCCGCACTACCTGGCCCAGGCCGTCTACCCGCCGGCCGCGCTGGCGCTGCTCGGCTCGGTAACCACGTCTACCGGGCTCGACCTGCCCGACGCCGAGCTCCGCGAGGCCGCCGACCGCACCAACGAGGCGATCCAGCGGCAGGTCGAGGAGTCGGCGGAGGTCGCGGAGCTGGTCCGCGCGCTCGAGCAGCAGTACGACACGGCGACCGAGAGCCAGCTGGCCGGCCCGGACGCGGCCCAGGGGCTGCTGGCCGACGGCGAGGCCATGCCCACCGCGGACGAGCTCGCCGCCCAGTTCGAGCGCTTCCTGGCCGAGAACCAGGATCCTCCCAGCCCGCCGGGTCAGCCCGGTCAGCCCGGTCAGCCGGGCGGGAGCCCTGCCTAACCGAGCCGGGCCTAGCCGGCGATCACGAGCTCGCGCGGCGTGTGGTTCAGCCGCTCGGCGCCGTCGGCGGTGCAGACCACGATGTCCTCGATCCGCGCCCCGTGGGGGCCTGGGTAGATGCCGGGCTCGACCGAGAACGCCATGCCCGGCTCGAGCGGCTCGCGGTTGCCCGCCACGATGTAGGGGTCCTCGTGCGCCTCGAGCCCGATGCCGTGCCCGGTCCGGTGGATGAAGGCCGCGCCGAAGCCCGCCCGGGTGATGGGTTCCCGGGCGGCCGCGTCAACCGCTTCCGCGGTCACCCCGGGCCGCACCGCGGCGCAGGCCGCCTCCTGGGCGTCGTACAGGACCTTGTAGTACGCGGTGAACTCCGCGGGCGGCTCGCCCAGGGCGTAGGTCCTGGTGCTGTCTGAGCAGTACCCGGACGGCATCGTGCCGCCGATGTCGACCACCACGACGTCGCCGGCGGCCATCACCCGGTCGGAGACCTCATGGTGCGGGCTGGCCGCGTTCGGCCCGGAGCCGACGATCACGAAGTCCACCGTGGCGTGCCCCTCGGCGAGGATCGACTCGGTGATCACGGAGCCGACGGCCCGCTCGGTCAGGCCGGGCCGCAGCCAGCCCGCGACCTGCGCGTGGACCCGGTCGATGGCGGCGCCGGCCTCGCGCAGCGCGGCGACCTCAGCCGGGCTCTTCCTGATCCGCAGGGTGCGCAGCGCGCCGCCGGCCAGCGCCAGCCGCGCGGCGGGCAGCGCGTCGCGGAATCTCAGCACGGACAGCGCCCACATCCGGTCCGAGAGGCCGACCGCCGAGACGGACCCGAGACGGGCCGCGACCAGGGCGAACGGGTCGTCGGTCTCGTCCCAGGGGACCATCTCCAGAGCAAGCGCGCCGGCCGGGGAGGCCTGGGCCGCGGTCAGTTCCAGCCGCGGCACGAACAGCACCGGGTCTGACTGGGCCGGGACCGCCAGGCAGGTGAGCCGCTCCAGCTGCTTGGCGTCGTAGCCGATGACGTACCTCAGGTCGGGTCCGGGCGTCAGCAGCACAGCATCGAGGCCGGCCGCGCCGGCCGCCTCCCGGACCTTCTCGAGCCGGTCCGCGGGATACAGTTCGTCGCTTGTCACGAGATAGATGCTAGTGCCGTGGCCGGCGCCGCCGCCCCGCCCGGGTACCGGACCGGCTACCGGACCGCGCACGCCGGGCCACTTGCGGCGGAGTCGGTGTGCCCCTGGGTACCCTCTAGGCTGCCCGGAGTGCCATCGGCTCTGCTGGTTCGGCGGTGTGCGGTACTACGAGGGGGACACCGCGCTGGTGAAGCGGCCCAGTGAGGATCCCAGGCCCCAGCGCTCGCCGAGTTCTTGCAGCCGGTCCGGGTCGGCCGGCACGGCGGGCAGTGTGCCGTCCACGGCGGGGACCGGGGCGTTGTCGACGACCTTGACCACCGACAGGGCGATATCGAGGTAATCCCGGGCCTTCTCGAGCTTGTCCCGGCTGCCGCGCGGGAACCCGCCGTGGCCGGCGTCCAGCGCGGTGGTGATGCCCTCGATGCTGCCGAACGCGCGGATCAGCGCGGCCGCGGTCTTCTCCCCCACCCCCGGCACGCCGGGCAGCCCGTCGCTCGGGTCGCCGCGCAGCGCCGCGAAGTCGGCATAGGCCCGGCCGGGGATGTCGTACTTCGCGGCTACCGCCGCCTCGTCGATGACGTCCATGTTCTGCAGGCCGCGCACGGTGTAGATGACCCGCACCGCGCGCGCGTCGTCGACGAGCTGGAACAGGTCCCGGTCGCCGGTGACCACGTCCACCGGGCCTTTCGACCGGGCCGCGAGCGTGGCCATCACGTCGTCCGCCTCGAAGCCGGGCTGCCCGGCCACGGCTATCCCGGCGGCGCGCAGGACCTCCTCGATCACCGGGACCTGCGGGACGAGCGCCGGCGGGGTGTCCTCCGAGGCGCCGTCCGCGGCCAGCCGGTGCGCCTTGTAGGAGGGCACCGCCTCGACCCGGAAGGCCGGCCGCCAGTCCGCGTCCAGGCAGGCCACCAGGCCGGCCGGGTGCCTGGCCCGGACCAGGCGGCTGGTCATGTCGAGCAGCCCGCGGATCGCGTTGACGGGAGTGCCGTCCGGCGCGCGGACGGTGTCCGGCACGCCGTAGAACGCGCGGTAGTACAGCGAGGCGGTGTCGAGCAGCATCAAAGGGCCCACACCGGCCATCCTAGGCGCGAGCAGTGTCAGAGCAGGACGACCTGGCCGTTCACGATCTTGACCGGCCGGGCGGGCAGCGGACTGGGCGGCGGGCCGGCCACCACGGCGCCGTTGGTGATCTTGTACTGGCCGCCGTGGCAGGGGCAGTCGATGGTGCCGTTGGCGACCTCGCTCATGATGCAGCCGACGTGCGTGCAGACCGCGCTGAACGCCTTGAACTGTCCGCGGGCGGGCTGGGTGACGACCACCTTGGCCGCCTTGTAGATCGTGCCGCCGCCGACGGGGATCTTGCTGGCGGCGCCGAGCACGGTACCGGCGGGCTTGGCGGCCTCCTTCGCCGGGCTGGCTGGCCCGGCGCCGTCCGGCGTGCTGCCCGCGGGCGCCGGGCTGGACGGCGATGCGCCGCCCGGGCTCGACATGGCGCCGCCCGGGCTCGACATGGCGCCGGACGCCGGCATCGCGCCGGAGGTCGCCATGGCGCCCGGCACGGCGCCGGCCTCGTTGGCACCGTAGGGCACCGCCGAGGTACTGCAGCCGGCCAGCGCACCGCCCAGCCCGGCCAGGCTTACCCCCAGCAGCACGCCGCGCCTGGTCGGGCGCGGGTCCGGCCGGACATCGGCGTCCGGGCCGTCCATGGCGCCGTTCCTGGTTTCGCTGTCCCGCGTGTGTTCGGGAGCCATCGACCGCCTCTCGCTCGTCTGCGTCCGTCCCCGCGACACTGTTGTAGGGCAGGCCGGGCGGGCGGCGCCGGGTGATGCCGGGATCTGTAAGAGTCCGGTAACCGGGCGGCCACGGACGAGACGAGCCGGGGGACGTCCGGCCTAGCCGGCGTTCTCGGCATCGGGCTCGTCCCAGGCGGCCGCGAGAGCGGAGACCCGCCCGGCGGCGTCCGGCAGGGCCTGGCCGCGGCCGACCGCCACCCCTAGCAGGTAGGCGGTGAGCGGCGCGGCGGGCCGGGCCACGCCGTGCGCGACGTCGCGGGTCAGGTCGAGCACGGCCCGCAGGTCGACGGCCCCGGGATCGAGCCCGAGCTCCGCGCATACCGCTGCCGTCCACCGCTCCATGGTGCTCATGGACCCAGCGTAGAGGTCAGGGCAGCAGGCCGCCGTCGGCGGGCAGGTTCTGGCCGCTGATCCAGCCGGAGTCCGGGCCGGCCAGGAACGCCACCACGGCGGCGATGTCCTCCGGCTGGCCGAGCCGGCGCAGCGCGGTCCTGGCCACCTCGTCGTCGAACGTCGCACCCGGGTTCGCGGCCCGCAGCAGCTCGGTGTCGGTGGCGCCCGGCGAGACGATGTTGGCGGTGATGCCGCGACGGCCGAACTCCAGCGCCGCCACCTTGGTGAAGTGCTCCAGGGCGCCCTTGGCCCCGGTGTAGAGCGCGCCGCCGGGCGGGTGCAGGCGGGTGTTGAGGGTGGAGATCGCGACGATGCGCCCGCCGTCGCGCAATGCGCGCCCCGCGTGCTGGATGAGGAAGAACGGTCCCTTGGCGTGCACCGCCATGAACCGGTCGTAGTCGTCCTCGGTCACCTCGCGGATCAGGCCCGGCAGGCCGCCCGCCGCGTTGATGACCACGATGTCGAGGCCGTCCAGGTACTCCTGCGCCTGGCCGGTCAGCCGTCGCAGGTCGTCCAGGCTGCCCTGATCGGCCTGGACCGCCAGGGCCCGGCCGCCGGCCTCGGCGACCTCCCCGGCCACGGCCTTGGCCGCGGCCTCGTCCTGCCGGTAGCTGAAGACCACCGCGGCCCCGTCGGCGGCCAGCCGCCGCACGATCGCCCGTCCGATCCCCCGTGACCCGCCCGTCACCAGGGCGCCCTTACCCGCCAGCGTTCCCATGTCGCCTCCCGCTGCGATGGAAGTTCCTGCCCGGCGACGATATCGTCACCGGCGCAGGTGCCCGGCCAGGAAGCCGAGCAGGGCCGCGCCCGGCGGCTGGCCGAACCACCAGGCGTGCCCGATCAGGTACTCGTACGCCAGGTCGGCGCCGCCGGCCGAGACCGCCACGCTGGTGTAGTAGTCGATCTCGGACAGCGCGTGCCCGACGTGCGCGACGGGCAGGAGCAGGGGCAGCGCGGCGGCTTCGGTGCCGGTCAGCGGCCGCACCGTCTGGTACCCGTCCAGCAGGAAGGCGGCGGCGGTGCTGTCGGCGGCGGCCATGCCGCCCTGGTGCAGGCCGGGCCAGCTCACCACGCTGCGCTCGAGGGCCACGGCCAGGTCGTGCACGGCCGCTGTGCGGTTGGCCAGCCCGAGGTCGAAGATTCCGGCGACGCGCGCGTCGGGCGCGGCTGAGGTCCAGGTGAGGTTGGACGGGTGCCAGTCGCCGTGCCCCCACTGCGAGGGCAGCGCCGCCAGTAGCGGCGCGGCGTTGCTGATCAGCGGGGTCAGGACGGCGTTGAAGTGCTCCTCCCAGCCCCGCCCGGCCAGGTAGGCGGCCAGCGCGGGCCGCCGGGCCGCCAGCGCGCCCGCCGCCTGGAGCGGGTCGGCCGCCGCGATGACCTGGCAGGAATTCATCAGCACCGCGGGCGGCCGGGCGGGCAGGGCGAAATCCGCCGCGGCCAGGTGCAGGCGGGCCAGGGCCACGCCGGCCGCGTAGGCGTGGCCGAGGCTGAAATACGGCGACCACCGGACGACCTCGCGGTACAGGTCGATCCCGCCCGCGGCTTCGTGGGCCTCGTAACAGTAGTCGCCGCGGTGCAGTACCGGCTCGCCGCCGGCCAGCCGCAGCACGGCCGGGACGGGCAGGCCCCGGTCCCGCAGGTGGCCGGCGAAGGCGTGCTCGGCGGCCAGCGATGAGGAGGTGCGGACGCCGAGATGGTGGCGCTTGACGAAGACGGCCGCGTCGCCGTGCCTGACCAGCGCGGCGGCGGACCTCGGCCGCGCGCTGCGCCAGGTCACGACCGGCTCGCGGCCCAGGCCGCCGGGGTCGCGGCGGCCCAGGATGCCGCGCAGTTCGTCATCGGTGAGCGGAAGCCAGCCAGGTTCCGCGAGCTCATCGCCCATGCTGTTCGTACCGGCTACCTGGCGACGTCCTTAGCCGCCGATTGCGGACATGGGGCGGTCGGGCTGCAGGAACGAGGGGTCGTTGATGCCGTGCCCGGGCAGCTTCGCCGCGACGGCCCGCCGCCACGCTCCGGCCAGCTCGGCATCGTCCGCCCCGGCCCGCAGCGGGCCGCGCAGGTCGCTTTCGGCGCGGGCGAACAGGCAGTTCCGGACCTGCCCGTCGGCGGTGAGCCGGACCCGGTCGCAGGTGCCGCAGAACGGCCGGGTGACCGAGGCGATGACGCCGACCCGGGCCGGGCCGCCGTCGATCAGGAACGCCTCGGCGGGCGCGGATCCGCGCTGCTGGGGGTCGTCGGGGGTGAGGGTGAACTCACGGCCGAGGGCGGCGAGGATCTCCTGCGCCGTCACCATCTCGGCTCGTTTCCAGCCGTGCTGGGCGTCTAGCGGCATCTGCTCGATGAAGCGCAGCTCGTAGCCGTGGTCCAGGCAGAACCGGAGCAGCGGCGCCGCCTCGTCGTCGTTCAGGTCGCGCATCAGCACGGCGTTGACCTTGACCGGGCTGAGCCCGGCCGCCGCGGCGGCGGCCATCCCGTCGAGCACGTCCGGCAGCCGGTCGCGCCGGGCCAGCTTGCGGAATGTCTCCGGCCGCAGCGTGTCGAGCGACACGTTGACGCGGTCGAGCCCGGCCGCGCGCAGCGGGGCGGCCGTGCGGGTCAGCCCGATGCCGTTGGTGGTCAGCGAGATCTCCGGGCGCGGGCGCAGCGCGGCGGTACGGGCGACGATGCCGGCCAGCCCGCGCCGCAGCAGCGGCTCGCCGCCGGTGAACCTGACCTCGGTGATGCCGAGCCGCTCGACCCCGACCCGGATGAGCCTGACGACCTCGTCATCGGTGAGCTGATCGGGTGCGGGGAGCCAGTCGAGTCCCTCCGGCGGCATGCAGTAAGCGCACCGCAGGTTGCACCGGTCGGTCAGCGACACGCGCAGGTCAGTCGCGATTCGCCCGAAGGAGTCAGGCAGCATCGTCCCAGCTTACGCGGGACAGCAAAGACCCTTTGGTACTCATTGCGCCTCCTGTCATTAAAGCGGAAGCCTGGTTTTGCCCGGCGCAACCGCCTCTTGCGTTTCGTTAGCCGCGGTGCACCATGCCGTAGGCCCGCTCGGCCCGCAGCCGCACGACCAGGCGCCGGTCGCGGACCATGGCCGCCCGGTAATCGTCCCAGTCAGGGTGATCACCCTGCACCGCGCGGTACAGCTCGACCAGTTCCTCCACGGCCGCGTCGTGCGGGTCACGGGCCACCGCCGACAGCTCAGCCTGGCCATCCACCACGACATAGGACCAGAAGTCACCGCTGGTAACGTGGAAGCTGACCCGCGGGTCACGGCGCATGTTGGCCGTCTTCGCGCGGTCGTCGGTCGTGGAGACCCTGATGATCTGCTCCTCCGGGTACCAGGCGTAGTTCACGTTGGAAAGCTGCGGCCACCCGTCTTTCCTGAGGGTGACCAGAACTCCCTGTCGCTGCCCGGCAATCAGCTCGGCAAACCGTCCCTCGATCATGCCCGACAAGAACAACGGCCGGCGGCCCGATGTTCCGCCGGCCTGCCCCCGGCGCCGGGCCGCTTACCCGGACGGCGTGTTCAGCGAAATGTCACGCTTTGCAATCACCGGCAAAGCGGCCCTATTTAGGGAGTGCGCATAATCGCCGTAACCAGGTAAAACCAGGTCTGGCGCACCGCTCCGGTTTGCATCCCGGGACCGCAGGTCAACCGCGGTTTTACCAGCCGGTAACCCGGTATATTGATCTCCCCCCGGACGCGTGGTACAAGGATAGTGCGCGCGCTTTCCAATGCCCTTCCAGGTCCCTATGGGGTGACTCGTGCGGATTTCCCGTGTCATTGTCAGCGCGGCAGTACTTACTTCCCTCAGCGGCCTGGTCACGGCCGTGGCGGCGATGCCGGCCGCCGGGGCCGCGGTCGCGGTGAACTACGTCGCGCTCGGCGATTCCTACAGCTCAGGACTGGGCGCCGGAAGCTACATCTCGTCCAGCGGCAGCTGCGACCGCAGCACCAACGCCTACCCCGAGCAGTGGGCCGCCGCTCACGCCCCTGCCTCGTTCGTCTCGGTGGCCTGCGCCGGCGCGACGACCTCCGACGTGACCGGCAGCCAGGTCTCGGCGCTGAGCGCGAGCACCACGCTGGTCAGCCTCACCATCGGCGGCAACGACGCCGGCTTCTCCAGCACCATGGAGACCTGCGTGCTCCATTCGACCAGCACGTGCGTGAAGGCCGTGACGGCGGCGGAGGGCATCATCAACGGTTCGCTGCTGGCCACCCTCGAGCACACCCTGCAGGTCATCAGGGCCGATGCACCCAACGCGAAGATCGTGCTGCTCGGCTATCCGGAGCTTTACGACCTGTCCAAGTCGAGTACCTGCATCGGGCTGAGCACCACGGACCGGACCGCCCTCAACGGCGCCGCCGACCAGCTCGACACCGTGATGAGGAACGCCGCCGCGGCCAGCGGTGCCACCTTCGCCGACGTCCGCGGTCAGTTCGCCCATCATGAGATCTGCGACGGAAGCAGCAGCTGGCTGAACTCGGTGAACATCTTGTCGATCAGCTCGTCCTACCACCCCACGGCGGCCGGGCAGATACAGGGCTACGAGCAGGTCTTCATCCCGGTGGCCGGGTAAGGCTGGTCATCCGTCGGCCGGCTCCTGTTCCGCCCGTGCCTGCGCACGGGCCGGGGGCAGTCCGTCCTGGATATTGCCGGCGCCCGGGCCGGACCCGGGCCCGGGCGGGGGCGGAGGCGCCGACGTGGTGCCGGCCGGAAGGCGGCGGGTGAACACCAGGGCCAGCAGGCCCACCGCTCCGGTGATGACGAACGCGGCCGCCACCCCGAGACGCAGGTCGCTGCCCGCGGCGGCCGCCACGGCCGCGCCGCCCGCGCCGATGCCGATGGCGGTGCCGAGCACGTCGGCCAGGTTCAGCGACGCCGACGCCTGCCCCTCCTGCCCGGGCGCCGCTTTCTGCAGCATCATCAGCGACAGCGGCGCGTACGCCAGGCCCATGCCCAGGCCTGCCACCGTCCAGGCCGCCAGCCCCTCGGCCACCGGCACGGCCGGCACCAGGACCAGGATCAGCATCCCGGCGATGCCGGCCAGGACGATCAGCAGCCCGGCGCGTACCAGGCGCCGCCCCTCCCAGGTGTCGTTGAGCCTGGCCTGCACCCAGGCACCGATCGTCCACGCCAGCGTGGCACCGGTGACGGCGATCCCGGCGATCACCGGCGTGCGGTGACGCACGGCGGTCACCGCCAGCGTCACGTAGGCATCGGCGCCGAAGAACGTGAACGTCAGCAGCCCCCGGCTGGCGATCGTGGCCGGCAGCCCGGGCCGGCCGGCCAGCGTCCCGGGCGGGACCAGCCGGCGCAGCGCGGGCAGGCCGACGGCGCCGCCGGCCGCGATCAGCGCGAGCCCGGCCCAGATCGCGCCGGACCCGGCCGCCAGGCTCAGGCCGGCCAGGACCACCGCCGCCCCGGCCGCGGTGCGCAGGCCGTCGGTGAGCCGGTGCTCGCGGGCGTGGGACGCGGCGGGCGGCCCGAGGCGGATCAGCGACGGCACGGCGATGCTCCCGGCCACCGCGACGACCGGGAGCAGTCCCAGGAACACCCAGCGCCAGCCGAACAGGCGCGCCACCTCGGCGGCGATGGCCGGGCCGGCCAGCCCGGGCGCGACCCAGGCGGTCGACAGGACCGCCATCATCCGGGGCCGCAGCGCCTCGGGCAGGCTCCGGCCGATGGTGGCGTACGCCACCGAGGGCACGGCCCCGGCCCCGATGCCCTGCAGGACCCGGCCCGCGACCAGCACCGCCATCGAGGGGGCCAGGCCCGCGATGGCCAGCCCGGCGCCGAACAGCACCACGCCGGCCACGAACGGGACGGCCGGGCCCCGCCGGTCGGCTTCCCGGCCGGCCGCCACGATGCCCACCACGCTGCCCAGCATGAACCCGCTGAAGACCCATCCGTACAGGCGCAGCCCGCCCAGGTCCCGGGCGACCACCGGCATCACGGTCACCACGGCCAGCGCTTCCGAGGCGACGAAGGTGATCGTCAGCACCAGGCCCGTGGTCAGCGCGCGGTGCCGCGGCGCCCACAGTCCCTCGCCCACCAGCTGCTCCCTCCGCTCCCCCGAGCCTAAGCGCAGGCCGTCCCGGGCAGAGCGGCCGGACGGGCCGGAGCATCAGCGGCGGCGGTTGAGGCGCCGCCGGTAGAAGATGCTCCCCGCCCCGGCCACGATGGCGCTCAGTCCCGCCACCAGGAGCAGCGCGTCCTGGAAACCGGCCGTGCCGCCGCCGCCGGTGACCGGGGCGGCGACCGGGACCCGGGTCGCGGTCGGGGTGGCCGTGACGGTCGCGGTCGGGGTCGGGGTCGGGGTCGGGGTCGGGGTCACGGTCCGCGTCGCCCGGGGCGTCACGGTGGCCGTGGGACTCGAGGTCACGCCGGGCGTGCCCGAGGTGGCGGTGCCGGTGCCGGGCGAAGGCGTGTCCGCCGAGTTGCCCGCGGAGGCGGAGACGGAAACCGACCCGCTGACCGAGACGCTCACCGACGGCGAGAAGACCGAAGGCGACGGCGTGGATGACGACGACGAGGTGCACGCGGTCAGCGCCACGGGAGCGAGCAGGGCCAGCGCCCCCCAGCACAAAGCGGTCAGCTTCACGCCCAGCGTCGTTCCACGCACCTTCACGGGTTCTCCTCCTGTGCCTGGCTGATGCCGACTGTGTTTCCCGCTCCCGGCAGCGGAAACCGGTATGGGTAAGGAAAACGCGTAACCGGTCTGACCGCCGCCCGCACCGCCGCAGGCAGGTCCCGAGAGCGCCGGCGGCCGGATTGATGCGACCGCTGACCGACGCTGACGTGCAATGGCTTGTTGACCATCGGACTATTAGGCTAACTGAGGAGAACAGCGGAGGAAAGGACGGCGGCATTGCCGGGTGCGGCGTGGCGGCGCATCGCCGGGTTCCGGGTGGTCGTCTCCTGGCCGCAGGCCGGGTACGCCCCGCCGCCATCTGCCCCGGTCAGCCTGCGGGCCCGCCTGGCCGGGATCACCGGGGCCCTGCTCATCGCGGCCGGGACCGCCGCCGTCGGCGTCGTGGTCGTATCCCAGGTCCACGCGCCGCAGCCGGCCCGGTCGGCCGCCGGCGCCACCGGCGCGGCGGGCCGCGGGCCGTCACTGGCACGCTCGATGCCGGTCTCGGTGCGGATCCCGGCCATCGGCGTGCACTCCACGCTGCTGCACCTGGGGCTCAACCGCGACGGCACGATCCAGGTGCCGTCGATCCAGACGAGCGCGGCCAAGGCGGCCTGGTACAAGTACTCTGCCACGCCCGGCCAGATCGGCTCGTCGGTCATCGAGGGGCACGTCGACAGCACGCAGGGCCCCGCCGTCTTCTTCCGCCTCGGCGCGCTCCGCCCCGGCAACACCATCGAGGTGACGCTCGCCGACGGGGTGACGGCGGTGTTCCGCGTCACCGGGGTCCGCGAGTACGCCAAGTCCAGGTTCCCGGCCCGCACCATCTACGGCGCGGCCGACTTCGCCGCCCTGCGCCTGATCACCTGCGGCGGCGCCTTCGACTACACCACCGGTCACTACCTCAGCTCGACGGTGGTCTTCGCGTCGCTCAGCTCATCCCGGCCGTCCCGCCGGGCAGCGTAACGGTTACAGCAGGTACAGCTGTCCCTCGATGTCCGGGCGGTGCTGCCTGAGGTGACGCCACTGCGGCAGGTCGTCGAGGTAGGACCAGGACAGCCGGTGCTGCGGGGTGGGACCGAGGGCGGCCAGGGCTTCCTGGTGCGCGGGCGAGGGATAGCCGGCGTTCTCCGCGAACGCGAACTCCGGGTGGCCGAGCCCGGCCATGAGCCGGTCCCGGTGCACCTTGGCGATCACCGAAGCCGCAGCGACCGACACTGACCGCAGGTCGGCCCGCACGGCGCAGCGCACCGGCCAGGGATGCCCGATGTAGTCGTGGGAGCCGTCCAGCAGCACGGCGTCCGGCCGCCTGGGCAGCTTGCCCAGGGCGCTGACGGCGGCCCGGCGCAGCGCGGCCGTCATGCCCGCCGCGTCGATCTCGGCCGGTCCGGTCTCGCCGATGGCGAAGGCCTCCACCCAGTCGAGCAGCTGGCCGGCGATCACGGCCCGGCGCGCGGGACTCAGCCGCTTGGAATCGGTCAGCCCGGCAGGCGGGCCGGGAAAGCCGGCCCGGACGATCACCGCGCAGACGGTCACCGGCCCCGCCCACGCGCCGCGGCCCACCTCGTCGACGCCGGCCACACGGCCCGCGCCCGCCGCGGCCAGCTCCCGCTCGATCTCGTAGCCGGCCGGCTCAGCCGGCGACCTCCCGGCCGGCCCGGCCGCAGGCTCCTCCCCGAATGTCAGCTGCTCCACGACCAAACCATGATGGCGGCTCCGGCCGCCGGCCGTCACGCGAACCGCCGCGGCCCGCTGGCCCGGATCTCGGCCGGCGCGGACAGCGTCTCCAGGAACCGCAGGGTGGCGGTCATCGCCTCGTGCCGCCACAGCACCAGGGTGTGCTCGAACCCCGTGGTGGCCCGCAGCCGCTCGTCCAGGGCGGCAGCGACGGGCAGCAGCCGGTCCAGCTGCGCCTGCAGCAGGTCCCGCGAGTCGATGCCGCTTCGGTCGAGCAGCGCGAGCTTGACCATGAGCTCCGACCTGATGTCCCGGGCGTGCTCGGCCGGCGTGCCGAGCCACGCCAGGGCCGCGGCCTGGCCCGCCGGGGTCGCCTGGTAGAGCGAGCGGACCGGCCCCTGGCTGGTCCGCTGCTCTCCCACCGTCTCGATCAGGCCGAGGGCCTCGAGCCGGGGCAGCGCGCGGTACACCTGTGCCTTCGGTACCGACCAGACCTGGCCCAGGCTGCCGTCCCGGGACAGCAGCCCGGCCAGGACCAGGCCGTACGTCGGCTCCTCGCGTATCAGGCACAACACCAGCCACTCGGCCAGCGACGGCCTCTCCTCGTCAGCCATGTTCCAGGACTCAGGCTCCCGCCGCCGCGGCCAGCGCCCGGCCGGTGAGCACCCGGGCCAGGTGCCGCCGGTAGTCGGCGGCACCGTGCAGGTCAGCGGGCGGGTTAGTGCCCTCGTCCGCGCTGGCCGCCGCGGCCCGCAGCGCATCGCGGCTGGCCTGCGCTCCGGTCGCGGCGCTTTCCGCGGCCGCGGCCCGCAGCGGCGTGGTGCCCATGTTGGTCAGCCCGATCCTGGCCTCGGCGACGGACCCGTTGGACCGGCGGACCAGCGCGGCCACGCCGACGGTGGCCCAGGACTGCGCGGTCCGGTGGAACTTCTCGTACCGGTAACCCCAGCCGGAACCGAGCTTGGGTACCCGGACCGCGGTCAGGATCTCGTCCGGCTCCAGGCTGGAGGTCAGGTAGTCGACGAAGAAGTCGGCCGCCGCGATCTCGCGCTCACCGCCGGGCCCGCGGGCGACCAGGGTGGCGTCCAGCGCCAGCACGACCGCGGGCAGGTCGCCGGCCGGGTCGGCGTGCGCGAGCGCGCCGCCCAGCGTGCCGCGGTGCCGGACCGCCGGGTCGGCCACGGTGCCGGTGGCCTGGGCCAGCAGCCCGCAGTGCTCGGCCACCAGCGGATCACGAACCAGCTGGTAGTGCGTGGTCCGGGCGCCGATCACCAGCGCGTCCCCGGCGTCGGTGACGCCGGTCAGCTCGTCCAGGCCGCCCACGTCGACGAGCACCTCCGGGTAGGCCAGCCGCAGCCGCAGCAGCGGGAGCAGGCTCTGCCCGCCCGCGATGACCTTGGCGTCGTCACCGCCGTCGGCCAGGGCCCTGACCGCCTCGTCCAGCGAGGCGGGACGCACGTAGTCGAACTTCGCCGGGATCATGCCGCGCCTCCGTCGATGCCCTGCGGGCTGTTGCCCTGGGTCTGGTCGCTCTGCCGGGCGGCGTGCTGCTCGGCCGAGCTGGCCTGCTCGCCGCCGCGGGCATCGGTGATCGCCCGCCAGACCCGCTCGGGGGTGCAGGGCATGACGATGTCGTTGATGCCCAGCGGGCGCAGCGCGTCGACGATCGCGTTGACGACCGCCGGGGTCGAGGCAATCGTGCCCGCCTCGCCGACGCCCTTGACGCCGAGCCGGTTAGCCGCCCGGCTCTCGGTCCGGTCGGTGATGTAAGACGGCAGGTCAGCCGCCGACGGGACCAGGTAGTCCGCCAGCGTGCTGGTGACCAGGTTGCCGTCGTCGTCGTAGACCGCCTCCTCGTACAGGGCCTGCGCGATGCCCTGGGCGAGGCCGCCGTGCACCTGGCCCTCGACGATGAGCGGGTTGACCACCGCGCCGATGTCGTCGACGCAGACGTAGGAGCGGATCTTCACGAAGCCGGTCTCGGTGTCGACCTCGGTCGCGCACAGGTGGGTGCCGTGCGGGAACGAGAAGTTGTCCGGGTCGTAGGTGGCCTCGGCGTCGATGCTCGGCTCGATGCCGTCCGGCAGGTTGTGCGCGGCGAAGGTGGCCAGCGCTATCTCGCCGATCGTGAGGCCCTTGTCCGGGTCGCCGCGGACCGCGAACCGGCCCGGCGTCCATTCCAGGTCGTCGGCCGAGGCCTCGAGCAGGCCCGCCGCGATCACCTTGGCCTTCTCCACGACCTTGTCGCACGCCGAGACCAGGGCCATGCCGCCGACCGCCAGGGACCGGGAGCCGTAGGTGTCCATGCCCCTGGGCGAGATCTGGGTGTCGCCGTGCAGCACCCGGATGTCATCGAACGGCACGCCGAGCTGGTCGGCGACGATCTGGCTCCATGCCGTCTCGTGGCCCTGGCCGTGCGCGCTGGAGCCGGTGACGACCTCCACCTTGCCGGTGGGCAGCATCCGGATCGAGGCATGCTCCCAGCCGCCGGCGCCGTAGGCCAGCGACCCGAGCACCCGGGACGGGGCCAGCCCGCACATCTCGGTGAAGGTGGAGATGCCGATGCCCAGCTGCACCGGGTCGTTGCTGGCCCGCCGCTGCTCTTGCTCCGTGCGGAGCTCGTCGTAGCCGAACAGCTCCTTGGCCTTGGCCGTGGCCGCCTCGTAGTTGCCCGAGTCATAGGTCAAGGTGGCGATGGTGGTGTACGGGAATTCCTCGTGCTTGATCCAGTTCCGCTCCCGGACAGCGAGCGGATCCACACCTAGCTCGGCGGCCAGCTCGTCCATCATCCGCTCGATGGCGAAGGTCGCCTCGGGGCGCCCCGCGCCCCGGTAGGCGTCGGTCGGCATCTTGGTGGTGAAGACCCCGGTGCACTTGAACGAGTAGGCGTCCATCTTGTAGATAGCCGGGAACATGAACGCGCCGAGGAGCGGGACACCGGGAGTGACCAGCATCAGGTAGGCGCCCATGTCGGCCAGCAGGTCCACGTCCAGGCCGCGGATCCGGCCGTCGCTGTCGGCCGCGAGCCTGATCGTCTGCCACTGGTCGCGGCCGTGGTGCACGGTCATGTTGCCCTCGCTGCGGGACTCGGTCCACTTGACCGGCCGGCCCAGCTTGCGGGCGATCAGCACGGCCAGCACCTCTTCGGCCGTGACCTGGAGCTTGGACCCGAACCCGCCGCCGACATCCGGCGCGATGACCCGGAGGTTCTGCTCCGGGATGCCGGTGACCAGGGCGAGCATTAGCCGGAGGATGTGCGGGATCTGGGTCGCGGACCACAGCGTAAACTCCCCGCCCACGCACGAGCAGACCACCGCGCGCGGCTCCATCGCGGCCGGGATCAGCCGCTGCTGCCGGTAGGTGCGCTCGATCACGACCGGGGCGTCGCGGAAGGCGGCCTCGATGTCACCTTGGGCGAAGGGCCACTCGAAGCTCTTGTTGCCCGCCTCGTGCACCTTGGGCGAGGCCTCGTCCAGGGCCGTCCTGATGTCGAGCACCGGCGGCAGCTGCTCGTAGTCGACCTCGATGGCGGCCAGGGCGTCGGCCGCGGCGTACCGGTCGCGGGCCACCACGCAGGCCACCGCCTCGCCGACGTACCGGACCTCATCGACTGCCATCGGCGGGTGGGCGGGGATCACGATGTCCGGGGTGACCGGCCAGGCGCAGGGCAGGCTGCCCTGCTCGTCGGCGAAGTCCGCGCCGGAGTAGGCGGCGATCACGCCCGGCTCGTTCCTGGCCGCGCTGACGTCGAC
>JAICWX010000520.1 GCA_025934635.1 Streptosporangiaceae bacterium
ACTACTGCCCTTCTCCCTACCCGGGAGACTCGGTATCTCCCGTCGAGGCAGGACTTACTCCTAAGCCGCACCGTGATCGGTCGACGAGAAGTCGCCTTACGTGGGCCGTTTCGCCTGCGGCTGGCATCGGCTTGCCTGGCGTGACCCCCCGGAGGGAAGCCACGCCGGACGCAACCACGGGCCCGGGCGAGTGCCATGTCTGAACGCTAGCTCTCCGGAGCGTGAATGTCAGGAGGGACTTGTAGGCGATGAGTAACATATCGTTATATAACGGCTGCATAACGTTGACTTGGCTGCTCGCAGATGGCCGCGTACCCGGGCTTTGGGGACGGCCGGGTGATATCAACCTGGGGTTTCGTGTCATTTCCGGCGAAGCCGGGCTAGCGCCGCCCGGGACCAGCGGGACCAGCGCTACTGAAGCCCGATTCCTGGATCCCGGGCGTGTCAGGCGATGGGTGCGGCCGGGGTGGGTCAGGACTGCCCGGGCATCGCGAAGGGAGTCTGGAAGGCCGGGTTCTGGCCGCCGATACCGAGCGGCTGCCAGGGACCCGCCAGCCCCGCCGAGACCACCATCCGGTTGTTGGTGAGCCCGGCCACCAGGACGTTCTGCGTGCTGTTGGCGGTGATGGAGATCGCGCCGGGCGGCAGGCCCGGCAGCGCCTTGGCGGGCTGCCCGTCGACCGGGACCTCCCATAGCGAGGTTTCCGACCCCGCACCGCCGATGACGAGTAGGTCATCCGCGTCATACCAGGTCAGCGCGACCGGGTTGGTGACGTTGGGGCCGAGTTGCACGGTCTGCCCGATGGACATCTGGTCGAACGGGGCGGACAGCCGGCCAGCCGGCGGCACGCCGCCGTCGATGGCCGCGAGTTCAACCTCGGGACCTGAACCTGAGCCGTTCTGCACGATGGCGGCGACCCGGACCCCGTCCGGGGCGATGCCGAGACCGAGGATCTTCCCGGGGTAGTTGTTCGTGATCGCAGCGTTCTTGCTGCCGTTGGCGGTCTGCACGATCACCGTGGTGGCATTGCCCTGCGCCACCCACAGGTAGTCCCGGCGATCCCAGCCGATCGAGGTGACGCTCGACACGGACGTCGTGCTCAGCGGCTTGGCCTGGTTCACGGCCCACACGAGGACGGACTTCCCGCCGGGCGAGTACCCGGCCAGGTACTTGCCGTCGGGTGATACGGAGATCAAGGTCAGCGGCGGTCCCTGATGGGTCTGGGACGGCGGCACGGGCTGCGCGCTGGCCTGCACCGAGTCCTGGCACGACGGTTTGAGCGAGGCCTCGCCAGTCTTGCCGAAGACGGGCTGGATCACGCCCACGTTGCCGGCCATGACCTGCGTCTGGGACGCGCACCGGATCCACGCCTGCCCGGTGGCGGTGTAATAGAAGGCCGGCGACGTGGCGGTCGGGTAAGGGTTCTTGCACCGGTACATGAACAGCTTCTGCGCCGGGCTCTGGCCCGGCCCGCCGGCGCCCGGGCAGACGGCGGTGGACGACGTCCATGGCTTGCCGTTGATCTCCATCTGGACCGCCTGGATGTTCGGCGGGTTCTGGACGTTCGGCAGGCTCGGAACCTGCCCGGTCAGGGTCCACACCAGCTGGGTGGCCATCAGCTGGCGCTGCGAGGGGGTGGCGCTGGCCGCGGCGCCGCCGAGGTCGACCGTGGCGGTGGACCCGTCCACCGTGACGTTGCCGAGCTTGGTCTGCGGGGGGAACGCGGTGACGGCCGGCGGGGTCGGGCTGGCCGGGTCCTTGAGCCACCGCGGCTGCGGGGGGACCAGCAAGGCGCTGACCAGGTTGCGCACCAGCGAATTCGGCGAGGTCCCGGCCGGCACGAACACCGCGTCGGGCACCAGCACCTGCTCGGTGGGATCAAAGAAGTACAGGTCCTGCGCCCGGTAGACCTTGGCGAAGTCGTTCTGGGTCATCATCCGGACACGGAGCTCCGGCACGTTCGTGATCCGCCACTCGCCGTCGATCTTGGCCAGCGTGAACTTCTGGTTCGCGAACTGCGCCGCGGAGCCGCCCTGCCCGCCGCCGGAGCCGCTTTGCTGCGCGCCGACGTACTGGCCCGTCCCGTCGAACGACGCCTGGACCAGGCCGGTGACCCTCACCGTGGCTGTCCGCCGGTTCTGGCTGTAGTCGGCGTCGGTGGGCACGCTGACGCGATCGACCACCTCGACGGACCAGCCCGGATCCCAGGGCTGCTTGCTTGACGTGCCTGCCAGGTACTCGTTGGCGATGTCCTGGTACACGGGGTAGCTGATGCTGGCATTGAGGAATCCCCGCACGATGTCGGTCGGGCTCCAGCCCTTCTGGGGGCCGGCCGGGATCGCGCCGATGAAGTCGGAGTCCTGCGTGGTGTCCTGCGGGGTGGCGCCGACCGTGCCGGGCGAGCCGCTGTTCGGCATGCCCACGCAGCCCGCCACCGACGCGGCCGCGGCGGCCAGGACGAAGGCCAGGCGGCAGCGGGCCAGCCAGGAAGAGGCCAGCCAGGGTGGGGCCAGCCAGGAAGAGGCCAGCCGGGAACGTCGTCTAGCCATGCGGGGTCACCCTGGTGATCTCGGTCGCCGCCGGGAACGGGCCGGTAGTCGGGCTGGGGGCCACCACCTCCGCCTCGTCCGGGCCGAGCGGCAGCGGCGAGCCGACCAGCTCGGCCCCGGCGATCCGGGGCAGGGTCAGCCGGAACACCGACCCCTTGCCGCGCTCGCCCCAGGCCTGCAGCCAGCCGCCGTGCAGCCGGGCGTCCTCGAGCGAGATGGCCAGCCCCAGGCCGCTGCCGCCGATGGTCCGGGCGCGGGCCGGGTCGGCCCGCCAGAACCGGTCGAAGACCTTCAGCTCCTCGCCGGGCCGCAGCCCCACGCCGTAGTCGCGGACCGAGACGGCCACCGCGTCGCTGTCGATGGCGGTGGTGACCACCACGTCCTTGCCCTCGCCGTGCTCGACCGCGTTGACCAAGATGTTGCGCAGGATGCGCTCGACCCGGCGGCGGTCGGCCTCGGCGAAGCAGCCCGTCGCGGGCAGCCGGAACTCGATCCGGCCGCCCTTGCGCTCGGCCAGCTGCTGGGCGTCGTCGGCCGAACGCCGCACCAGGTCGCACATGTCCACCAGGTCGGCCTCCAGGGTGGCCGCGCCCGCGTCGAACCGGCTGATCTCGAGCAGGTCGACGAGCAGCGACTCGAACCGCTCCAGCTGGCTCTGCAGCAGCTCCACCGACCGGCCGGCCGCCGCGTCGAGCTCGGCGCGGGCCTCGAAGAGGATCTCGGCGGCCATCTTGATGGTGGCCAGCGGCGTCCTGAGCTCATGCGATACGTCCGAGACGAACCGGCGCTGCACGTTGGAGAGCTCCTCGAGCTCGCGGAGCTTGCCCTGCAGGCTGCCCGCCATCCCGTTGAACGAGGTCGCCAGCGCGGCCAGGTCGTCCACGCCGCGCACCTGCATGCGCTCTCCCAGGTGCCCGTCCGAGACCCGCTGGGCGGCCTGGGCGGCGTGCCGGACCGGCAGCACCACCCACCGGGTGACCAGCGACGCGATCGCGGCCAGCAGCGCCACCAGCGCGAGGCCGACGCCGACCAGGATGCGCTGCACCAGCAGCAGGGTGGCCTGCTGCTGGGTGAACGGGAACACGTAGTACAGCTGGTAGTAGCCGCCCAGCGGGACGCCGACGGCCAGGGCCGGCACCGAGGTGCCGGAGTTGTAGACCAGCGTGGTCGGCTCGTAGAGCGGCGGCGCGTTGTCCTTGTCGGCGTTGTTCTCGCCGCGCTGCTCGCCCTTCACCTTGTCGATCAGGACCGGCGGGATCGTCGCGGTGATGTTGACGTTGCTCTGGCCGACCCAGTGGACGACGGCCGGGACGATGTCGGTCAGCTGGATGAAGACCAGGTAGCTGCCGGTGCTGCCGCTCGGCTGCTGCAGCGTGCGGGCGGTGAGCGTGGCCACGCTCACGATGGTGGGCGCGTCGCCGGGCGACGCCGGGTCGAGCACGTTCACGTTCGACAGCCCCAGCGCGGCCGTCCGGCCGTTCCTGACCTGGGAGTCCGCCGCGTTCTCGGCGTTGGTGAGCAGCCCGGCCGCGACCGACTGGATCAGGAAGAAGCCGAGCACCGCGATAACCAGGACGGAGAGCAGCAAGGTGGTGGAGACCACCCGCAGCTGCAGCGACCGGTGCCAGCGGAACTTGACCCGCGCCAGCACCTTGCGCTGCCAGCGGCGGCCTACCCGCAGCCAGCGCTTGACGCGGACCGGCAGCCGCCGGCCGACGGCCCGGCCGACGGCGGACCGCCGGAAGGTCAGAACCCAGTTTCGCTGCCTGCCCGCGCGCGCTGATGCCACCTTCAGCACCCTGCGCTTAGCCAGGGCCCGCCTTGTAGCCGACACCGCGCACCGTCACCACGATCTCGGGGTGCTCCGGATCCTTCTCGATCTTCGCGCGCAGCCGCTGCACGTGCACGTTGACCAAGCGGGTATCCGCGGCGTGGCGGTAGCCCCAGACCTGCTCGAGCAGCACCTCGCGGGTGAAGACCTGCCGCGGCTTGCGGGCCAGCGCCACCAGCAGGTCGAACTCGAGCGGGGTGAGGTTGAGCGTCTCGCCGTCGCGCTTGACCGAATGGCCGGCCACGTCGATGACGATGTCGCCGATCTGGAGCATCTCGG
>JAICWX010000023.1 GCA_025934635.1 Streptosporangiaceae bacterium
CCAGCGCAGCTAGCCGCCGAGGCCCCCGCCAGCGCACCGGCCGGGGGTCGCTGCCGCCTGCCCGCTAAAGGTTGTTATTTCCGGTCAGCTTGTCGCGGTCGCGCTCCATGATCACGTGTTGTTAGGGGTCGCCGGCGACCTACAACAACACGTGATCATGGAATCGGCCCGGCGGGCCCTAGGGAACGTCCCGGCGCCCGGCGCCCGGTGCGCCGTCCGGCTGCACCGTGAGCGGCGAGGCGGCCTCGGCGGCCTTGATCACCTGGTCGAGGAGCGCAGCCAGCTCGCGGCACTGCGGCACGGTCAGGCCGGCGGCCAGGTGGCGGCGGATGGCCTCCCGGTAGACCGGCCAGGCGCGCCGCAGCGCGTCCCGGCCGGCGGGGGTGAGGACGGCGAAGCTGGACCGGCCGTCGGCCTGGTCCGGCTGGCGCCCGGCCAGCCCGGCGGCGGCGAGCTCGTCCATGATCCGGCTCACCCGGGTCCGGCTGAGCACTACCCGCTGGCCGAGCTCGCTCATCCGCAGCCGCCGCTCGGGCGCGGCGTTCAGCTCGAGCAGCACGTCGTACCAGGACAGCGCGATCTGCCCGGCCGCCCGCAGGTCCGCCTCGACCGCGGGCACCAGCTTGCTGTGCGCCACCAGCAGCCCGCGCCACGCCTCGACCGCGGGATCATCCCGGCTGGCGTTGCCCGCTCCCTGGTTGTCTGCCGTACCAGTCCCGTCAGGCAGCTGGCTGTCCGCTGTCCCGCCTGCCACGCCGTTGCCCGCGGCCTCTTCCGTCATGTGCCTCACCTTACCCAGTTGCGTGCGTGCGTGAGCACATATACTATGTGCGTACGCACGCACCTTTACTACGAGGAGAACCTCATGACTCACACCGAGGCCGGGCCGGCCGTCACCCGGCAGATCGACGGCGCGGAGCTCCCGGCCCCGGGCCGCTGGCAGCTCGATCCCGGGCACACCGAGCTCGCCTTCATCGGCCGCCATTTCATGCTCACCAAGGTCCGTGGCCGGTTCACCGGCGTGACCGGCGTGATCGTGGTGGCCGAGGAGCCCGGCGACACCACGGTCGAGGTCACCATCGACATGACCACGGTGGAATCCGGCAACGAGGCCCGCGACGAGCACCTGCGCTCGGCGGACTTCTTCGACGTCGAGCACCACCCCGCCGCCACGTTCTCGGCCCGCGCATCCGGCTGGCAGGGCACCAGGGGAGCGCTGGCGGGCGAGCTGACCCTGCACGGCATCACCCGGCCGGTCACCCTGCAGGCCGAATATCTCGGCTACACCGCCGACCCGTGGGGCGGCCACCGGGTCGTCTTCACCGCGGCGGGCACCGTCAACCGCGAGGACTGGGGCCTGACCTGGAACCTGCCGCTGGACGGCGGCGGGCTCGTGGTCTCCAAGGAGATCCGCATCGAGATCGAGCTCGAAGCGGTCTTGCAGTCCTGACGGCTAGCTCATCCGGCCGGGACCACCATGAAGTCGGTGACGAACGAGCTGACCTCACCGGGGGCGGCGTACCCGATGAACGCCGGGTACGCCACGGGTGGCCTCCGGGGACGGCATCAGGCGGCCCTGTCTACCACATCGCTATGATCGTCCGGTGCCTACACCTCTGGACGAGCCCGGTGCGCCGGTCGGACGAACGAGAGTAACCCGGGCGCAAGTCCCCGGGCTGCTGCATCAGGGGGCCGTGCTGGTGGCGGCCGGCCGGGTCGCGCTGGGCGTGACCGCCCTGGCCTGGCCCTCCGTTCCGGCCCGGCCGTGGGTCGGCGCGTCGTCCGGTGACCTGGCCGCCCGGGTATTCGGCCGCGCGCTGGGCGCGCGCGACCTCGCCCTGGGCCTCGGCGCGCTGGCCGCCCTGCAGGGCCCGGCCGCCGACCCCGGCCAGGCCGCCACCTGGGTGGCCGCGGGCGCCCTGTCCGATGCCCTCGACGTGGCCGCCAGCCTGGCGTCGTGGGACGAGCTGCCCCGGCTGACCAAGTGGCTGGTCGCCGCGTCGGCCGGCGGCGCCGCGCTGGCCGGCGCCGCCGCGGCGGTGTCCTCGGTCGCGTCGCGCGGACGTCCGGCCCGGCCGGGGCCAGACGGCGACACCGCCGCGATCCCGTCCTGATGATGGACGCCCCCGAGGACTATTTCCCCGAGCGGGTCGCGGCGACCTACGACGACGGGCCGGACGAATACGGGCCGGGAGCCGCGGACGCGACGGCCGGTTTCCTGGCGGAGCTGGCCGGCCGCGCCGCCCGTCCGGGGCCCGGGCGGGCGCTGGAGTTCGGCATCGGCACCGGCCGCATCGCGCTGCCGCTGGCCCGCCGCGGTGTCGAGGTGCACGGCATCGACCTGTCCGAGGCGATGGTGGCCCGGCTGCGGGCCAAGCCGGGCGGCGACGCCATCGGCGTCACCATCGGCGATTTCGCCACCGCCACGGTCGACGGCACGTTCTCGCTGGCGTACCTGGTCTTCAACACGATCATGAACCTGACCACGCAGGACGCCCAGGTCGCCTGTTTCCGCAACGCCGCGGCCCACCTGGAGCCGGGCGGCTGCTTCGTCATCGAGACCAGGGTCCCGGACCTGCGCAGGCTCCCGCCGGGGCAGGACGTGCTGCCGTGGCACGTCAGCCCGGAGCGCTGGGTGTCCTACTCCTTCGACGTGGCCACCCAGGCGATGCACGGGCACTACGCCGACTTCGCCGGCGGCCGCGGCGAGTACCGCACGATGCCGTTCCGGTACGTGTGGCCCGCCGAGCTCGACCTGATGGCCCAGCTGGCCGGGATGCGGCTGCGTGACCGCTGGGAAGGCTGGGCGGGGGAGCCGTTCACCAGCGAGAGCCGCCGTCACGTCTCGGTCTGGGAGAAGCCGTCCGGCTGATTTCCGGCTGGCGCGGGACGGCGTTACCCCAGGTCGTCGTCCTCGTCGTCACCTTCCACCACGACGACCACGCCTGCCCGGTACATCTGGTCCCAGAC
This sequence comes from Streptosporangiaceae bacterium, assembly GCA_025934635.1. The sequence continues at coordinate 2,971 of JAICWX010000023.1, forward strand.
CTGCTCGCAGGCCTCGAACCGGGTTTTCGCCTGGATCCAGGCGGACTGCTCGGCCTCGGTCAGCGGCACGCCCGACACCTCGGCTTCGAGCTTGCGCTGGTTGATCTGCTCCCACTCACGCCTGGCCTGACGCCACTCGTGCTGGAAATCTTCCACGTCCATGTCTTCGATGTCCACGCCAGGTTCTCCTTATCAGGGCCGGGGCGGCAGCGGATGCCGCGGCTCGTAGATGCCGAATTCCGAGCCGTCCGGCAGCCGGATCGCCGCCAGGAGCCCCCAGCGCTGGTCGGACACGTCTTGCGCGATCTCGACTCCCTTGCCCCTGAGCTCGGCCACGGTGGCCTGGATGTCGTCGCACATGAGGTACAGCTCGTGCCGGGTCTGGCCGGCCGCGGGATGTACGGCTAGCTCGGCCGGGGGCAGCGCGAAGATGAGCCACCCCCCGCCCGCGTCAGCCGACGGCAGGCCGAGGACGTCGGCGAAGAAGGCACGGACCTTCTCCGCCTGCGGCGAGGACACGATGGCGTGCATCCCGGTGATCACGCCGCGATCCTAGCCGCCCGGGCGGCGGCCGGCCTCCAGCAGCGGCAACAGGAGTTCGGGGGGCCGCGCGATGACCGCCCGGTCCGGCCAGATGACGACCGGGCGCTGGATGAGTTCGGGATAGCGCGTCATGGCCTCGATGAGCTCGTCGGCGGTCGCGCTGGCGAGCCCGAGCTCGCGGTAGCGGGGCTCACCGGTTCGCATCAGCGTGCGGGGATCTTCGGTTCCCAGCAGGGCCAGGACGCGGGCGATCTCGGCCCGGCCCGGCGGGTTGTCCAGGTAGAGGATCTTCTGCGCCGGGACCCCGCAGGACGCCAGCAGCTCTTCCGCGCCGCGGCACTTGGAGCACCGCGGGTTGTACCAGACGACGACATCAGCGCTGGTCATGCCATCCACCCTACCGGCGCGCGGCCCGCTGAGTCAGGGTTCACCCTGAGGTCCCCGGATCCGCACATCAGGGGGTGAACCGGGGCTGATCCCGATCGACCGGAGCCGTCGCCGGCGGCAGTCTTAAAGCGTGACCCGCAGGCAGCGGACTTAAAGAAGGAGACCGATCACCATGCTTGGAATCATCGCCCTGGTCGTCATCGCCATCGTGGCCCTCAGCCTCCTCGGCCTGGCCGTGCACTTGCTGTTCTCCCCGTGGCTGCTGGTGGCCATCGCCATCGTGGCCTGGATCAAGTTCTGGCCGCGCCGCTCGCAGCGGTAACCGCACCAGCTGACACGATCACCCGGGCCGGACTCAGAACAGGGTCGGCGGCCCGGCGGGGACCGGCGCAGGGAGCGGCTCGACCTCGGGCACACGAGCTCGCACGTCGTCGTGGAAACGGCGTGCGAGCTCGAGCGCGTCCACGTTGTCGGGCGTGTGGATGAACACGGTCGGGGAACGTCCCTCCCGCAGCCAGCCCGCGACCGTCTCGGCCCAGGGCTGCCAGCCCGCGGCGGTCCGGTCCGGGTCGTCCCGGCCGATGTAGCGGACGACGGGACTGGACGTCAGGGCCCGCGTCCGGCGCGGCAGGCGCGGCTTCTTCGTCCAGGCTTCCCGTTCGGCGTCGCTCGACGGCGGGCTGCCGAACAGGACGGTCGTGTCGAAGCTCACCCACTCGGCGCCGATGGGGGCCAGCGCCCGCTCGAGCTGCTGTCCCGCTCGCGGGTCGTCGAAGAAGTCGCGGTGCCGCACCTCGGCGCAGTACCGGTACTGGCGCGGGAGGCGCCGCAGGAAACTAGCGAGCGCGCCCAGGTCGGCGGGGCCGAACGACGGCGGCAGCTGAACCCAGAGGGTATGGGCCCGCTCCCCGAGCGGCTCGATCGCGTCCAGGAAGGCGCGGACCGGGACCTCGACGTCGGCGAGGCGGCGCTCGTGGGTGACGGCCTTCGGCAGCTTGAGGATGAACCGGAAGTCCGGGCTGACCTGGCCGGCCCACGACCGCACCGTGTCCAGCGTCGGCGTCGCGTAGAAGGTCGTGTTGCCCTCGACGGCGTTGCACCAGGTCGCGTACGCGCTCAGCCGCTCCCGCGACGGCAGCGGGTGCGGCAGGTACCGGCCCTGCCAGGGTGCGTAACTCCACATCGCGCAGCCGACATGCAGCTCCATGACCCCGAGATTACCGGAGCTCACGCCGGCGGCCGCCGAGGCGAAATCAGCGGTGCACGCGGGTGGCGAGCGGGAGGAACAGGTCGTCGACGATCGAGGTGATCCGCTCCGGGGGGAGCGGCTTCATCGTCATGAGGATGTCGTGGCGCAGCAGGTCGAACGGCATCTCGAGGACCGCCGGGGGGAGCCGGTCCAGGTCGATCTCGCCGCGGTCGTGAGCGCGGCGGAAGATCTCGTCCGACCACAGCGGCCGGTCGGCGAGGATCTGGGTCCGTACGTCGGCCGGGGTGAGGCCGGAGCCGGCCAGCAGCCCGGCGAATACGGAGCTGACGATGGCCGTGAAGGCGACCCGGCCGTCGCTGATGCTGGCCAGGAGCGCGAGCATGTCGCCCCGGAGATTGCCGGTGTCGGGGATGTCGACCGGGTGGGTGGCGCCGTAGTGGCGCATCGCGGCGACCACCAGGTCGTCCTTGCGCGGCCAGCGCCGGTACAGCACCGCGACACCGGTCCTGGCCCGCGCGGCGACGGACTCCATGGTCAGCTTCGCGAACCCGGCCGCGACCAGTTCGTCCCACGCGGCCTCGAGCAGCGCCGCCTCGAGCTCCTCGCCCCGCCGCCGCTGGCGAGGACGGTCCTGCAGCTGGTCTGGCACGCTCACCAGGATAGCCGCGCCCGGTAAATAAGAGAAGCTTGCATTTCTTATCAGCGCGTCGTAGCCTGATAAGAGATGACTTCATCTCTTATGAGGGAGCGGGCATGACGGGGGCCAGCAAGGACAAGATCGACCCCAAGGTGCTCAAGAGCGCCCTGATCCTCATCGTCGGCGCGCTGGCCGTGGTCTTCGACACCACGATCGTCAGCGTCGCCCTGCACACGCTGGCCGCGCGGCTGCACACCTCGCTGCCGGTCATCCAGTGGGTGACGACGGGATACCTGCTGGCACTCGGCATCGCGGTGCCGCTGAGCACCTGGGGCCTTCAGCGGTTCGGCGGCAAGCGGCTGTGGATGTTCGCGCTCTCGGTCTTCCTGGTCGGCTCGGCCGGCTCCAGCCTGGCGTGGAACGCCGGATCGCTGATCGCCTGGCGGGTCGTCCAGGGCGCGGGCGGCGGCCTCATGCTCCCCGTCCTCACCACCCTGATCATGCAGGCGGCCGGGGGCAGGGCGCTCGGCCGGACCGTCACCGTCGTCGCGCTGCCCGCCCTGCTCGGGCCGGTCCTCGGCCCGCTGGTCGGCGGCGCCATCCTCACCCACCTGAGCTGGCGCTTCATGTTCTGGGTGAACGTGCCGTTCTGCGTCGCCGGCCTCATCCTGGCCGCGCGCTTCATGGCGGACGATAAGCCTGCCTCCGGTCCGGGCACCACCAGGCCGCGGCTCGACGTGCCCGGCTTCATCCTGCTCACCCCGGCCGTCTCGGCCGTCATCCTGGGCCTGACCAATGCCGGCCGCGCCGCGGGCTTCGCGCACCCTGACGTGATCATCCCGATCGCGGCCGGCGCCGCGCTGCTCGCCGCGTTCACCGTCTACGCGCTGCGCTGTGCCCGGCCGCTGGTGGACATCAGGCTGCTGGCCCGCCGCCCGGTCGCCTCGGCGTCCGCGGTGCTGTTCTTCTCCGGCTTCGCGCTGTACGGCGCCATGCTGCTGCTGCCGCTGTACTACCAGCAGGTGCGCGGGGCCAGCGCGCTGACGGCCGGCATCATGCTCGTCCCGCAGGGCATCGGCACCCTGCTCAGCCGCAGCGTCGCCGGGCGGCTGACCGACAGGATCGGCGCCCGGCCGGTCGCGGTGGCCGGCTTCGCGATCGTGGCCCTGGCCACGATCCCGTTCACGATCGCCGAGGCGCACGCGAGCGCCTGGCTGCTCGCGCTGGCGCTGGTGGTCCGCGGATTCGGCCTCGGCGCCGTCACCATCCCGGTGATGGCGGTGGCGTACCTCGGGCTGGACCGGCAGCAGATCGCCCATTCCAGCGTGCTCACGCGGACCACGCAGCAGATCGGCGGATCGTTCGGCACCGCCGTCCTGGCGGTCATCCTGGAAAGCGCGGTCACCGGGCACGGCGGCAATCTGCCGGCCGCGTTCGGTATTGCCTTCTGGTGGTCGGTCGGGTTCTCCCTGCTGGCCGTGCTGCTGTCCTGCTGGCTCCCCGGCGCGCAGCGCGACCAGTCTCGCCCGGCAACCGCCGAGCCCCGCCCGGTATCAGCCGGCACGGCAGTGAGATGACTAGAAGCCGGCCTCGGCGCGGAGCTCGGCGATGCACTCCGCGCTGCCGCAGGTCCGGCCGGAGCCCAGGCGCGGCTGGCCGCACCGGCAGGTGGGCCGCAACCGGGCCAGCCAGGCGCCGTAGGCCAGCAGCTCGGCGATGCCGCCGGGGCCGGGAATGGAGACGACGGGCCGGATCCGGCCGCCGGGCATCGCCAGCCACTCCCGCGGCCGGTCCGCCGCGGGATCATCAGTCACGCTGCCCATACCTCTATTTTGCCTCGTGACGAGCCCGGCTGGCATTAGCGGGCATACTGCCCGATGACCAGGGAGGCGGGGCTGTGCTGGGGGCTGAGCACCGTGATGGCCAGCCGGCTGGCCCCCGGGCTCCACGACGCCAGCTGCACCTTGGTCGTGAAGCTCAGCTCGGCCACCAGGCTGTCGCCGCCGGCGGGCCACCCGAAACCGACCAGGGCGCTGCTGCTGACAAAGCTCTGCGGCACGACCGTCAGCCGGCCGCTGGCCAGCGACACCATTTCCAGCCGCACCGCCTGCGCGCCGTCGGCCGAGTCGCTGCTGAAACCCAGCTGGAGGGCAAGGAGGCGCTCGTCGGGGCTGAAGGCGGCGTTGGCCACCGAGCTCGACGCGGGCAGCCGGACGGATTCCTGCCGGCCGGTGGCCAGGTTCAGCACCTGCACCCGGCAGCGCGCGGTACACCGCGGCACCCAGGCGACCTGGCTGGTGCTGGCCGCGATCACTGCCTCGAAGGAGCGGCCGTCCTTCGCCGTGACCGGGTCCCACAGCCGGTCGGCCGTCGCCCCGGGCAGCCGGGCCACGGGGGCCAGCAGCAGGCCGCGGGCGGTTTCCCGCTCGATCAGGTAACCGGCCGGCAGGCTGACCGGCGACCCGGCCTGCCGTCCGGCGACGCTGACTTCCCGCGCCGTGCCGGCGGCGGTGCCCGGGTCGGCCAGGGACGGGTAGCTGGTCAGCCACAGCGTGCCGGGGGCGCCGGGGGCGACTGCGTTCGCCAGTCCTACCCGGCTCGCCGACTGCCCGCTGTCGGCCAGGAAATACACCGTCCGCGGGGGACCGGCGCAGGTGGCGCAGCCGGCCTGGGTCGCCGGATCGGCCTGCACCGCCCAGCCGCCCGCCGCGCGGATGAACTGGTAGCCGGACCGCTGCCGCGGCAGGCCGCCGATCAGCGACGTCCGGCCGGTGGCCGGCCAGAACCATACCGGCTGCGCACCGGCGGCCGGCAGCCGCAGGTCGTCCGGCCAGGCCAGGGTCCGGCCGGTGATCCCGTCGGGTTCGGCCACCACCCCCTGGTCACCGGAAACCCCCTGCACCCCCGGCGGCAACGGCAGCGGGGAGGAGGTCACCGCCACCGGGGCCGGCCGATGCGTCCCGTGCGACCGCGGCAGGTAGTGCACGATCGCCACGGCCACCAGCACGACCACGACGGCGGCCCCGATGCGGCGCGGCCACGGGCCCGACTCACGATCGCCGCCCTGGCTCAGGATGTCAGGCACAGCCAGCCGTCACCGCCCCGAGCGTCGTGGTCCTTGAATCTCACGATATCTCGGGCTGCACGTCATACCGGCGGGCGTAGTCGCTGAACTCCTCGCCGATCTCGGCGTAGGTCCAGCCGAAGTCCGCCGGGTCGTAACGGTGCCGGCCGAATGCGTCCTTCGGCCGGTCCCGGAGCAGCGCCGTCATCCGCCGGGCGTGCTCGTCGCTGACCTCGTCCCCGAAGCTGCGGTACAGCTCCCTGACCGTCCGCACCGGATCGGCCATCAGGGCGTCATAGTGCACGTGACGGCACCACCCGGCGGGCGCCTGGTCGTCGTGGCTCATCGCTGAGCGCAGCGCGAATCCGCACTTGCGCCGCCACTCGTCGCCGGCCGGCCGGGGGTCGCGCCGCCTGGTCTGCGGCCGCTGGGCGGCGTTCGCCAGGCTGGCCAGCGACGTGACGACCGGGCCCGGATCGCGGTGCGTCCAGATGATCCGGGCGTCCGGGTAGGCGGCGAGCAGGGCGTCCAGGTGCCACAGGTGATTCGGCGTCTTGAGGATCCAGCGCTCAGCCGGGCGGCGGGACTGCAGCACCTGCAGGGCCAGCCGGTGCTGCGCGTAGGCGGGTGTCATATCGGCCTGCTCGAGCCACCGCGCATAGCCGGGCACGTGCGCCTGGGTCTCCAGGGCCAGGGTCCGCAGGTCGTACATGAACAGGGTGACGCACTCCTCGGCCAGCGTGGCGCCGAACGGGTGCATGGCCCGCAGCGGGGGATTGAGCTTCATCAGCCCGTCGAGTTCCCTGGCCGTCTGCGCGATCCGCGGGTCGCCGGCCGCCTCGGCCTGCGTGACGGGCGGGACCGGGTGCGCCGCTTCCCACTGCAGCAGCGGCCGGGCCCGCGGATCCAGGCCGAGCAGCATGTCCAGGATGCTCGTCCCGGTCCGCGGCAGCCCGACGATCACCCACGGTCCGGCGATGGCCTGCGCGCGGACCTCGGGGTGCCCGGCGGCCCAGCCCTGCAGGGCCAGGCGGTTGGCCAGCGCCCGCTGCAGCATCTTGGCAACCAGCAACCGGCCGAACGGGGTGAGCTCCGCCTGATCGCGGCAGGCCGCGACGAAGACGTCGAGCGGCTCGCGGTAGCTGTCGCTGCCGAAGTCGTCATGCGGTCGTCATCAGCTCACCAGGACGACGGTGCGGCCGATCGCGCGGCGGGCCTCGTGCTCGTCGAGCGCCTTGCCCGCCGCATCCATGGTGACCCGCTGCCCGATCACCGGGCGGATCGTGCCCGCGGCCGCGAGCCTGAGCAGGTCCGCGTGGATCTCATCGGCGACGTCGCGCCCGAACGGGTTGAAGCCGAAGCGGCGCATGCCCGGATCCACCGCCGTCACCCAGGCGAGCATGACGCCGACGATGTCGATGTTGCCGATGCAGGCCATCCGGAGCGGCCGGCCGGTCATGCCGTTGCCGGCGTCATCGGCGAAGCCGACGGCCAGGTACCGGCCGCCGTGCGCGGTGCACCGCCAGGAACGCTCGGCGAAGTCGCCGCCCGCCAGGTCGTAGATCACGTCCGCCCCGGCGTCGCCGGTCGCCGTCAGCACCGCCTCGACGAAGTCCTCGGCCGTGTGGTCGATGACCAGGTCAGCGCCGAGGGCGGCGCAGCGGGCCGTCTTCTCTGCCCCGCCGGCCACCGCGATGACCGTCGCGCCGGCCGCCTTGGCCAGCTGTATCCCGGCCGTGCCGAGACGCCGTCCGCGATGGCGTATTCGGCGATGCCGCCGAGCGCCGTCTTGGTGATGACGGCCGCCCGTTTCCCGAGCCAGCCCTCGCAGCCGGGCCCCGCCGCGTCCACCACGCCGCAGGCATCCATGCCCAGCGTGTACGGCGGCGGGGTGGGGACCGAGACGAGCCGTCCCCGGCACCGGTCGATGTCGTTGAAGTTCAGCGACGCCGCGCCGACCCGCACCCGCACCTCGCCGGGACCCGGCTCGGGGACGGGGACGTCCGCGACCTCCAGTACCTCACCGGGCGGACCGTTCCTGGTCACCTGCAGCGCCTTCATAGACCCCACTTCAGCCGCGAGACACCGTCAATGTAACGTCTCGGGGCGCGTAAACAGGGGTATTTCGCGCCGTTCAGAGGCAGCGGAGGTACTCGGCGACCGCCCCCGGCTCCGCCGGGTCGGCGACCAGCCCGATGTACCCGTCCGGGCGGACCAGGACCAGGGCGTCGGTGCCGTACGCGCGGGCCGCGTGCCCGCCGTCGTCGAGGAAACCGCCCGGCCCGACATGGCAGGCCTTGACGATGTCCGCCCCGGCCCCGCCGGGCACCGCGGGGGCGCGTTCGCCGATGCTGAGCAGGGTGAAGTGCGGCCCGCGGAACCGGTCGAAGAGGCGGACGGGCGCGCCGGCGGCGTCGCGCAGCGGCGCGTCCGGGGCGCGGTCGCCGGGCTGGGGTCCAGCCGGTCGGCTCGCGGTGCGGCGGGACAGGCGGCTCCACGGGTACCGGAGCATGAGCTGCGTGAGCTCGGACGTGGCCACGGCGTCCACGCCGCCGCCGGTCTCCTTGACCGCTTTGAGGACGACGTCGAGCAGTTGCGACGTGATGTCGAGCAGCCAGCTCGCGATCGGCAGCCGTTCCTCCTCGTACGTGTCGAGCAGGCCCGGCGCGGCGTGGCCGGCCAGCACCAGGCCCAGCTTCCAGCCCAGGTTGTAGGCGTCCTGGATCCCGCTGTTCATGCCGAGGCCGCCCGCGATCGGGTGGACGTGCGCGGCGTCCCCGGCCAGGAACACCCGGTCCGCCCGGAGCCGGTCGGTCATCCGCACCTGGACCCGGTAGGTCGAGCGCCACGCCAGGTCGTGCAGCCGCACCCCCGGTACGCCGGCCACCCGGTCGAAGGTCTGCTGGAACCGTTCCAGCGTCGGTTCCAGCGGCGAGCCGTCCTGGCCGAGCTCATGTGAGGCCTGCACCTGGAAGGCGTTCGTGCCGGGGAGCGGGCACAGCATGATCGCGCCGTCGCCGGCGAACCACTGATGCCAGGCATCGCGGCCCAGCCCGTCGACCTCGACATCGCCGACCGCCATGAGCTGGACGTCGGGCGTCTGGCCGCGCAGGCTCAGCCCGAGCGCCTTGCGGACGGTGCTGCGGCCGCCGTCGCAGCCGACCAGGTAGCGTGCCTCGAGCGGCGCCGCGCCGATGGCGGCGGTCACGCCGCCGGCGTGCTGGCGGAAGCCGCGCAGCCCGGCGCCCAGCTCGACGGTGACGCCGAAGCCGGCCAGCCGCTCGCGCAGGATCTGCTCGACCCGCCACTGGGGGATCATCAGGCCGACCGGGTACGGGATGTCCGGGGTGGGCACCCGCCCGGCCTCAGGGTCGGTCTCGGCGATCACCTCCGCCCCCCGGTACTTGCGGAACAGCATGTGGGTGACCCCGGAGGCCAGGGTCGCGTCGATCACCGCGAGGTCGTCGAGCACCTCCAGGCTGCGCGGGCTCAGGCCCTTGCCGCGGGAGCCGGCCGCGAACTCCGGGGCCTGGTCGATGATGCGCACGGCGACGCCGCGCCGGGCAAGATCACATGCGAGCGTCAGGCCGGTCGGGCCGGCCCCCACCACGAGGACATCCGTCTGCGTCATGTCCCCATGAAAACGTTACTGAGTTAAAAAAGCAACTCGGTTAATAATGTTACGCTGTCCGGATGACCGAGCCGGCCGGGCTGCGGGCCCGCAAGAAGGCGCGCACCCATGACGCCATCGCCGAGGTGGCGATCTCGCTGTTCCTGGCGCGCGGTTTCGATCACGTCTCGGTCACCGACATCGCGGCGGCGGCCGAGGTCTCCAAGCCGACCCTGTTCCGGTACTTCGCCAGCAAGGAAGACCTGGTGCTGCACCGCTTCGCCGATCACCAGGGCGAGGCCGCGCGCGTCGTCGGCGACCGCCCGCCCGGCGTGGCGCCGGTCACCGCGCTGCACCGGCACTTCCGGGCCGGCCTGGACCGCTACGATCCCGTCACCGGCCTCAACGATCATCCCGGGGTGGTGGCGTTTCACCGGCTGGTGTTCACCACGCCGAGCCTGGCGGGACGGCTCACGCAGTACATGCTGGACGACGAGGAGGCACTGGCAGGCGCCCTCGGCCCGGGCATCGAGGCCCGGCTGCAGGCGGCCCAGGTGCTCGCGGTGCAGCGGGTACTCGCCCGGGCCAACTGGCACAAGATCGCCGGCGGGCGGACGGCCCGCGATGTCCACCCCGAAGCTGCCGACGACGCCGACCTGGCCTTCGCCCAGCTACGGTCGGGGACCGGCGGCTGACCGGCCGCCGGGATCGTCGCGGGTCAGCGCGGTGCCCGTCGTCTTCTCACCAGCCAGAACGCGACCAGGCCCGATCCCGCCAGGCACAACGCGGTCAGCCCCAGCGCTACTGGCGGCAACCACCCGGAGGTCCGGACCAGGGACTGCGCGGTCCACGGGCCGCCCGGGTCGCGGGCCTCGTCCAGGCCGGACGGACCGGACAGGAAGACCCGGCTCGGCTCACCGGCCGCCTGGTAGGCGTCCGCGCCGAGGATCCGGGCTGCCCGGACCGGGTGAGGTAGTACACGGCGGTGCCGAGCCGGACCGGTCCGGCCGCGGTGCTCTGCGCCCCCCGCAGGTAACGTGCCGCCGCCAGCGCGGTGCCGGGGGCCGGCCGACGTGCCCGTGACCGCCGTGGCCGGCCCGGTGATGGCAACGCGCGGCGCCGCGGGCTGGCCGGCCGCTGGCGGGCTGACCAGCAGCCACTGCTCACCCGGGTGCCATATGCGCGACGCCCACGAGGTCAGCCTGATGCCGGGGTCGTACTGCACGCCGATGTTCGTCGCGCTGAGGAAGTCGCCGTTGACCAGGTCGACCGTGCCGCCCGGATGCACCGCGGTCACGATGCCGACGTGATCGGCCAGCGTGCCCGGCCCGATCGGGCCCGGCGGGTAGAAGATCACCGCGTCCCCGGCGGCGGGTGTCCCGCGGCCCGCCCGCATCGGCTGCTCCTGCCGCAGGCCCCAGTCGTAGAACGAGCCCGCCTGGGCGGTGATCGTGTTCATGTGCCGATGGTGAAGCCCGCCGTGTGGCCGCAGCCGTCAGCGTTGGGGGACTGGGCGCCGACCAGCGTGCTGTACGGGTCGCAATCCACGCCGCGGAAGCTCGTCGCGGCCGGAGAGTCGCTGACGCCGACCTGGCTCAGCGCGATGCTGGCGATCGAGCGGGCGATGGCGCTGCCCGCGCCGCCGGAAGCGGCCGAGGCCGGTGGTGCCGCTGCCACGCCGAGCGCGAACGGCAGGGCCGCCACGGCCAGTGCGGTGAGGATCAGGCGTCGGATAAGGCGAAATCCTAGCCGCGTTCCGGGCTGCCCTAAAACACCGAGATGTGCACGTGGTCGTAATGGTTCGCGGTGATGCTGCCGCGGTCCTCCATCGGGACCCAGTCGGAAGAGCCGCTGCGGATATCCCAGATCCGCTGCCGATAAATTATGTACATTATGCCGAGCCGGGAGGCGTTTGCCTGGGCCCACGACGCGATGTCGTAACCGAGCTGGATGGAGGAGGCGGCCGGCATGACGCCTCCGGTGCTGAGCATGAAGTCGCATGCCCGGCCGAGCGGATGCTCGCCGTCGCTGCCGGGCCGGTAGCAGCCGATGGCGGAGAACGGGCCGTATCTCCGGTCCACCTCGTCCCGCACCGCCAGCATGCGGGGCGTGACGCTGTTCCCGATGACCGGGGACTGCGGATGGAACTTGTCCAGCAGCTGCTTGACCCGCTTCTGCTGGCCCGCCAGGAAATCCACCATCGTGCGCAGGCCGTCCACCTTGACCTGCGCGGCCTGCCGGGCATTGACCCCGGCCACCACGAGTCGCTGCACCTGCTGCTCCCGGGCGTCGCGCTGCTGGGCGAGGTATTCGACGGTCACGGACCGGCCGAGCGCCTGCTGCGGGTCGCCGCCGGACAGGAACGCCAGGGCCTGGTCGGGCGGGCTTCCCATGTAGCTGGCCGCCGCGAGCCTGGCAAGGTGCTGATGCGCGGCGGCCAGCTGGCCGTCGAGCGCCTTGACCCGGCCCGCCGCCGCCTTGGCGGCGGTCTCCGCGCCGGTGAGCATCTCGAGCCGACCGCGGTACTTCTTGGCCAGCTCGTCCGCGCGAGCTTCCAGCTGGGCGACCGGCGTCGGCCCGTCGGCGCGGACCAGCTGGCTATACGCGTTGTAGGTCGTCAGGGCGGCCGGCGCCTCGGCCCGGGCGGACGTGGCCAGCAGTGCGCATGCGACGGCCATGACGACGACCCCACCCCAGCGGCGGCGCAAAGGCTGACCTCTCCCTTCGCCTGCACTGCGTTAATGCACGTGACAGGCTGAAACTCAGGGTCATGCGAGCTACGCCGGACGATATCAGCCCGATTCGCCCCGTGCTGGCGGTTCCGGGGGACTGCCCGGGCGTGAGCTGACCCGGCCGGGCCGTCCCCGGGACCGCCAGCGACGGCTCAGCGGGGCTGGATCTCGCCCATCGGGCCGAAGCCGTCGTGCGGGGTGTCGATGTAGATGATCTGCGGCTGCGTGGCGACCAGGTCGGGGGCGGCGTCGAAGAACTTCTTCACGTAGGGCTGCTTGACGTGCGTACCGCCCGCCTCGGCGTCCTTGAAGCCCTCGATGCAGATGAACTGGTTGTCGTCGGTCAGGCTCCGGGCGAACTGGAAGAACAGGCAGCCGTCCTCGGAGTTGACGTCCTTGGCGTAGGAGTCGGCCAGGGCCAGCCACTCGTCCATCTTCTCGGGCCGGATCTGCATCTTGATGTTGATCAGGATCATGCGGTCCCCTCCTGCTCGGTGACGGTCGTCATAATCGTGGTGCGATCGCCGGCGGCCCGTCAACTGCAGCGGTTGCCCGTCTCAATGCGCGACGCGGATAGCCGGCTTTACATATCTTGCGTGACAAGGCATCATGTGGCGCATGACATCAGCGGGAGGCGGCCTGACCGAGCTGCGGCGCGGCGTCCTCGGGCCGTGCGTCCTGGCGCTGCTCGAGCTCCGGCCCCGCTTCGGGCTGGAGCTCGTCCGCGATCTGGCCGCCGCTGACGGACTGCTGACCAGCGACGGCACGGTCTACCCGCTGCTCAACCGGCTGCGCGACGCGGGCCTGGTCACCAGCGAATGGAGGGACGACGAGGGCGAGCGAGCCCGTCGCTATTACTCCATCACCGAGGCCGGACAGGAGAGCCTGACGGCCTTCCGCGCCGACTGGGCCCGGTTCTCCGCGACGGTCGGCGGCGTGCTGAACCACACCGCCGCTCGTTCGCTCGACACCGCAGACAGAGGAGACCGTCGATGAGCGGCACCGCGCTTGACCACCCGCTGGTCCGCGGCTACCTGCGCGAGCTCGACGCGGCCCTGCGCGATTTGCCGGCCGCTCAGGCCAGCGAGCTCAGGGAGCAGATCACCGCGCACCTGGACGACGCTCTCTGGCCGGACGCCGGCGACCAGGAGGTTGCCGCGATCCTGACCCGGCTCGGCTCTCCGGCCGGCCTCGCCGCCGAGGCCGGGGGAGCGGGCGGCTCGTCCGCGCCGAAGTCCGCATTCGGCCGCGGGCGGGTGCGGTGGGGGCTGGCCGCGGTCATCGCCGTCCCGGTGACGGTCGCCGTCGTGCTCAGCGCGCTGCAGATCAGCACCGTCGCGAACAGCTACGTGGCATCGGGCCGGGATCAGCATCTCGCCCGGCTCAACGCCGCGGTGGTCACGCTCACCCGGGACCTGGAAGACGAGCGGGACCTGTCCGGCGCCTACGCCGCCCGCGGCCAGGCCGGGCCGATGCCGCTGGCCCTGGCTCGTGCGCGGGCGGCCACCGATACGGCGGCCCGCACCGTACGGGCGGACGCGGCCGGCATCGGCGCCGGCTATCAGCCGGGTACCGTCCAGGACCTGGACGCCGTGCTGGCCGCCCTCACCGACCTGCGGGCGGTCCGCGGGGACGTGTCATCCCGGGCCTTTCCGGAATCGCAGGTCATCAGGGTCTATACCGGCAGCATCATCGACCCGGAGAACAGGTTCAGCGCGGCGGTCGCCAGCGGCACCAGCGACGCGCCCTTGCAGGCCGCCGTTACCACCCTGGCCGCGCTGCTCCGGGTAGAGAATGACCAGTCGGCGCAGCGAGCTATCCTGTACGCCGCGCTGAGCGCGCGGCCGCCGGTGCTCGCCGCCGAGAACCTAGCCAGCCTGCAGCAGGCCAGGACCCAGGAGAGTACCGACCTGACCAGCTTCAACGCCTCCACGAACACGACCGAGCAAGAACTCTATTCGAATACCGTGTCCGGTCAGCGGGTGGACGTCGCGTCCTCTAGCGAGCTCCTGGCTGAGCAAAGCGCCGCCACGAGCCCGCGGAAACCGCTGACGAGCGGCGCCGGGCTGGACGCGACGACGTGGTACCGCGACAAGAGCATCACCATCGGTGACACCCGCAAGGTCACCGGCCGGCTCGTCAGCCAGATCTCCGATCAGGCGAACACCCTGAGATCAGGCGCGACAAGGAACCTGCTGCTCATCAGCATCGCCACCGGAGTCCTGCTCCTGCTGCTGCTGGTCTCGGCCGTGCTGGCCCGCCCGCGCTACCAGATACGGACCCGGGTGGCCGGCTCGAGCCACAGCTCGTCGTCGGCGCCGACATCGAACGCGCCGTAGAACTCGTCGAGGTTCCGCACGATCTGGTTGCAGCGGAACTCGCCGGGGGAATGCGGGTCGATGGCGAGCAGCCGGATGGCTTCCTCCTCCCGTATCTTCTGCCGCCAGGTCCGGGCCCACGACATGAAGAAGCGCTGGGCGCCCGTCAGGCCGTCGATGACCGGCGCCTCCTCGCCATCCAGGGACACCAGGTAGGCCTTCCAGGCGATGCCCACGCCGCCGAGGTCCCCGATGTTCTCCCCGATCGTCAGCGCTCCGTTCACATGCTGGTCAGGAACCTCCTTCGGCGCCAGTTGGTTGTACTGATCGATCAGCGACCGGGTCCGGGCCTCGAACGCCTGCCGGTCCGCTGCGCTCCACCAGTCGGTGAGCCTGCCGTCGCCGTCGTACCGGGAACCCTGGTCGTCGAAGCCGTGGCCGATCTCGTGGCCGATGATGGCGCCGATCGATCCGTAGTTGGCCGCATCGTCGCGGGCGGGATTGAAGAACGGATCCTGCAAGATCGAGGCCGGGAACACGATCTCATTCATGCCCGAGTTGTAGTAGGCGTTGACCGTCTGGGGGGTCATGTGCCACTCACCGCGGTCGACCGGCTTGCCGATCTTGTTCAGCTCGCGCTGGAACTCGAAGGCACGCGCCGCCCGCACGTTGGCCATGAGATCGGCCCGGTCGATCCGGAGGCCGGAGTAGTCCCGCCAGCTATCCGGGTAGCCGATCTTCGGCGTGAACTTCCCGAGCTTGTCCAGAGCCCGCTGGCGGGTTTCGGGCCCCATCCAGTCAAGCGTGGTGATGCTCTGGCGGTAAGCCTCCATCAGGTTGGCGACCAGGACATCCATGTGCTCGCGGGCTCCCGGCGGGAAGTAGCGGCCGACGTAGGCCCGGCCGGCCGCTTCCCCCATCGCCCACTCGACCAGCGAGATGCCCCGCTTCCAGCGCGTACGCAGCTCGGGGGTGCCGCTCAGGATACGGCCGTAGAAGTCGAAGTCTTCGGCGACGAACGCCTCGGACAGGTACCCGGCGGCGCTGTGGATCACCCGCCAGCACAGCCAGTCCCGCCACGCCGGGACGTGCTCGTCGGCGAGCAGCGAGACCAGCCCGGTGCTGAAGCTCGGCTGGCGGAGCACGATCTCGTCGAAGGCGCCAGCGGGCGGGTCCAGGGCCGCCAGCCAGCTCTGCAGGTCGGGCCCCGCCGACAACAGGCCGGCCCAGGTGAACAGGTTGTACGTCTTCTCGCGGTCGCGGTTCGCGACGTTGTCCCAGTGGTGCCCGGCCACCGCCGTCTCCAGCGCGAACACCCGCCGGGCGGCCTCACCGGCGTCCGGCACCCCGGCCAGCGCGAACATCCGCTGCACATGACCGGTGAACGCGTCGCGGACGCCGGCGAACCGCTCCTCGCGGTAGTAGCTCTCGTTCGGCAGGGAAATACCGCCCTGCTCGAAAACCACCAGGTAACGCTCCGGGTTGCCGGGGTCGGTGTCGACAAAGAGCCGGTACAGGCCACTGCTTCCCCGTGACTGCAGCCGCCCGAGCGTCTCCAGCAGCTCCGGGATCGAGCTGACGGCCCGGGCCTCCGCGAGCGCCGCTCTGATGGGCTGCGAGCCCAGCGACTCCGCCCGGTCCGCGTCCATGAAGCTGGCGTACAGGTCGCCGAGCTTCCGCTCCTCGCTGCCGTCGGGAGCCGACGCGGCCGCTTCCACGATCTCGCGTACCGCGTTCTCAGCCTGATCGGCCAGAGCCCGGAACACGCTTTGGCGCGCCCGGTCGGCGGGGATCTCGGTCTGCGCGATCCACCGGCCGTTGACGTGCCGGAACAGGTCGTCTTGCGGGCGAACGCCGGGATCTAGCTCGTCGACGGGGATACCGGAGGGGAGCGTCATGCGCTCTAGCGTAGGACCAGCGCCGGCCAGGCCGGCCGGTCAGGCCGGCCGGTGCTGTGCCTGGAACTGCTCGATCAGCGGCCACAGGTGCGCGCCCAGCTCTACCTGGGTGAGCAGGATGCCGACGGTGCCGTCCGGGTCGACGAAGAAGTCCGTCCCCTGCCCGCCGGACCAGCCGAAGCGGCCGCGCCGGGGTCCCGCTGTCTGCACGGCCACGCCGAATCCCCATCCTGTGCCGTCCCAGAAACCCGGGAAGAAGCTGTCCGCGGTCTTGCACCCGGCCGGCACCTGGTCGCTGGTCATCTGCCGCAGATGACCAGCGGAGATCATCGGCTTCCGGCCGGCCCGCCCGCCGTCGGCCAGCATCCGGGCGAAGCGGTGATAATCCGCCGCGGTGCAGACGAGCTCGCCGTGGCTGACGTCGAACGGCGGCGGCCCGGCGTAGAAACCGCCGCCGGCCGGCTCGGTCTCCGTCAGCCCGCCGTCATCATGCCGGTAGGCCGCCGGCAGCCGGCCCAGGCTGCCTTCCGCCACCCACAGCGCGGTGTCGGCCATCCCGAGCGGCCCGAAAACATCCTCGGCCAGATGCTCGCCGAGCGGGCGGCCGGTTACCCGCGCGATGAGAATGCCGAGCACGCCGAACGAATGGTGATAGCGCCATCCTTCTCCCGGCTGGAACGCCAGCGGGAGCTCGGCCAGGCGGCGCAGCCACTCGTCAGCGCCCATCGCCAGCGGCTCCGGGCCGGCCTCGGTGCCGTTGGCGGTCATCGCCTGCCGCAGGGGCGAGACCTGGATCGCCATGCCGTATCCGGAGGTATTGGTCAGCAGATGACGGAGCGTGATGGGCCGGCGGGCCGGCCCGGTGTCGCCGAGCTCAGCCGCCGGATCGCGCAGCACCTGACGGTCAGCCAGCTCCGGCAGCCAGTCCACCAGGCTCTGGTCGAGTCCGAGACGCCCTGCCTCCACCAGGCGCAGCGCGGCGACCGACGTGATCGCCTTGGTCATGGACTGGATCCGCATGATCGCGTCCTCGCCCATCGGGTCGCCGCCTGCCGACGCCACGCCCGCGGTGACCACCTCGGCATCCCCGGCACCCAGCAGCGCGACCCCGCCAGGAATCGTGCCGGCGTCAACGTGGCGGTGCAGCAGCTCCTGCAATGCTGTACTCACCCCGGCGATCGTGCCACCCGCCGCCGCCAGGATCAAGCTGCGTCAGCTGCTGAAGCCGGGCAGACTGAGCGACACCGTGCGGGCCACCGCCGTCACATCGAGGTTCCCGCCATCGACAAGCTTCCTGAAACTGATGGTCACGTGGGTGGCGGAGCCGGGCGGCGTGACTTCCAGGTAGCTGGCGCTCACTGCGCTGCGGCCGGCGGCCGTCCAGGCCAGGGCGGCCCGGGCCGCCTGACCGGGTGCCAGCTCGACAGGCCCGCGGCCGGGGTCGTTCGCGTAAAAGGTGCCGCCCTGGCGGGTGGCCGTAGGCAGGACCTGGTGGCGGGAGCCCAGCAACTGCAGGCCCGGGTAGCCAACCAGCGCACAGGTGTGCCTGCTGCTGTTGGTCAGCACCAGCTCGGTACCGACAGCATGACCCAGGCTGTCGCTTGCCGATCCGTCGACCGAAACTCGCAGGCCGGACGTCGTGCAGGCGGCTACGGCAGCGGCGCTGGCGGGCACCGTGACTGAGGTTCCGGATGGGCCCGGCGCCCGCGTCGGCGTGGCCGATCCGGCCGCGTGGCCGCTGGGACCCGCGGTCCGGCTGCCCGCCGCCGTGCTGCTGCTGCCGCCCGGCCCGCAGCCCGCCAGCGCCGCCCCGGCCAGCGCCGTCCCGGCCAGCATCAGCCATGGCTTGACCGTCATGATCTTGTCTCTTCCTCCGGCCAGAAACCGGTTACCGGGCCAGCCGGAAGGGCGGGTACTCGTCGGTGACGAGGGTGAACGCATAGGCGGTCACCCGGCTGGTCCAGCGGAAGACTCCCTCGACGAAGCCGAACATGCCCCGGGGATAGGTGCCGGTGAGCACGATGGCGAACCACGCCATGATCACGACCGCGAACGCGGCGACGTAAAGGAAGAGCAGCACCACGTAGTGCGGGATCGCCGCCAGCCACTTCACCAGCGGCAGCCACCGGCTGAGATCGCGTGCGGCATCAGGGTAGGGGTAGTCCAGGTGGACTGACTGGTGATCGTCGGTGGAGGGATACCGGTCGTCCATCAGCGCCATGTAGACGCTGACGCGGCTGGAGAACCGCGCCAGTTCGAGGTTCCAGTCGAACCACCACCGGGGGTACTTCCGCCGGAACATGATCATCAGCAGCGGACCGAGGAACAGCGCACCACCAGCCCCCACGGCCACCGTCTCGCCGCCTGCATAGCTCCCCTGCCAGAACTGCCCGGACACCGTGCCGAGCACGATCGCGACCGGGGTCACCCAGAAGATCCGCAGGGCCGTGCTCAGCCGGCTGAGCCGCCGGTCAGGGTAATCAACGGAAAACTGAACCGGGTATTCCATGTCTCACCGTGGCCTGTACCGCTGACGTGGCCCTGAAACGGCGCTGTAACCGGGGGCATGCCGCCCCCGGCGGCCGGCTCCAGGGCGGGTTAGCTCAGCTCGACGGACAGGCCGGGGGCCGCGACGCTGACCGGGCCCGGGTACACCGAGGCGGCCGCGGTGAGCGCGGCGTCGCGGCTGCTGCCGGGCCACAGGTGCGTCAGGGTCAGCTGCGCCGCGCCGGCCTGCGCGGCGCACGTTCCTGCCTGCGCCGCGCTGGACAGGAAGCCGCGTGAGCGGGACGGGACGGGGCCGGGATAGGTGGCCTCGGCCAGCAGCAGGTCCGCGTCGCGGGCCAGCCGGGCGATGGCCGGGTCCGGGCCGCTGTCCCCGGTATAGGCGAGCGCGGTGCCGGCCGCGGATAGCCGCAGGCCGGCGTTGGGCACCCAGTGCGGCAGCAGGCAGGTCAGGGCGTCGAACGGCCCGATGGCCAGGCCGCTGCCCGGGGTGAGCTCGTGGAGCGTGAAGGCGCCCGCCAGCATGTCCGGATCATCCAGCGCCAGGACGGCGTCGAGCGCGCCGGGCAGCGCGTAGACCGGCAGCGGCGGGGCCGGGGCCTCACCCAGGGCCCGCGCCCGCAGCAGCGGGTTCAGGTCCGCGCAATGGTCGGGATGCCCGTGGCTGATGAACACGGCGTCGAGCTCGCTGGCTGACATCCGTTCCAGCAGCCGCGGCACGGTCGCGTAGCCGGCGTCGATCAGCAGCCGGAAGCCGTCGTGCTCGACCAGGTAGCCGCTGCAGGCCTGGCCGGGCTCCGGCCACCCGCCGCACGCGCCGAGAACAGTCAGCCGCACGAGCACCACCCTAACGGCCGGCGTGCTGACCCGGCCGCTGAGATCACGGCCTGAGCAGCGGCCGCAGGTCGTCGAGCCGGTCGAACAGGTGCCACACGTAGGCCGAGGAACCGTTTTCCCGGTGCGGGTGCAGGTCGGCCAGCCCGGGGTCCTCCCGGTAGCTGTCGAAGGCCGCCTTGGATTCCCATTCGACGAGGATGAGCACCTGCCGCGGGGTGATATCGCCCGCCACGCTTTCCCGGAACCGGCCCAGCGCCACGACGCGTCCCCCGTGCCGGCCCACCTCGCGAGCCGACCGGCGTGAGTAGGCCAGGTACTCCTCACGGTCAGCGACGTCGAACAGGTTCAGCGCGTAGACCTTCGCATCATCGTGTACCACGACCAGACTCTAGCGTCTCTGATCTGCTTAGTGATCCTCAGTTATCCCGTGTTCGTGGGATCGTGCCGGGGGTCTGGTCCCCATCTGGGCGGTGTGGCGTGGACGTTCCTGTGGAAGCCCGCGCCGCGTGCCGCTCCGCGTGCCCGGTGGGGGCGCCTGGGGGGTTCGGTGCAGGTCGTGCTCACGCGCTGGTCCCGGTTCGCTGCGCGAGGCAGCGGGGGCCGGGCCGTTGTCGCGTGTCCCTCCGGACGCTGGCCGCCGCGAGGTCGTGGCGGGGAGGGTGCCGTGCGTCGCCTGGGCGCGCGGCGTGCGGTACTTCTCCGGGGCGTGGCGCCGGCCTTGGGCCGGTCGCGCCCGGAAGCGTAGGGGGCGACGACGGCGCGGGCTTCGAGCGCGTCGTCGACGGCGGGGACGGACATGGTGCCGGTGTCGCGGCTGACGGCGGTTTTGGCTTGGTGGGTGAGGCCGCGGGTGGCGATGCGTTGCCAGGCGCCGTGGTCGCGGTCGCCCTGCCAGCTGCAGCCGGGGCACCGCGCCCACTTCCATCCCGGTGCCGTGGGCTGGTCGGGTGACTTGCAGTGCCGCAGCGGAACCAGGCAGTGGGGGCAGTTCTTTGAGGTGCCCCGGGCCGGGACGGTGACCACGGCGATGCCGTGCTCGGCGGCGATGTGCCGGAGCCGTTCGAAGATCTGGCCGCGCACGGTCTGGGAGAGCCTGGTGTTGAGGTTGCGGCCCATGCCGCGCGCCTCCATCGATCGCAGGTCTTCGATGTAGATGACCGTGGCTCCGGCGGCGATGGCCTGGTCGGCGGCCCAGCGGGCGGCGGACCAGGCGAGGGCGTCGTTGAGATGGCCCCGGCGGTCCGCCACGTGGCGGGCTTCTTCGGTTAGAACGTCGGCTTTCGCCGTGAGCGGGTGCGCCTCATCGCCGGCGGTGAGGCGCTGGTAGTGGCCGGCTTTGGCGTGGAGCGCCTCGCCCTGGCGGCGGAGTCGGCTCGCCTTGGCGAGGACCCCGCCCGCCCGGTACTGTGCGCCGGCGCCGAGCGCGGTGACCCTCCCGTCCGGGCACAGCCGCACGGCCCCGGCCGACAGCATGGTGTTCAGGCCCCAGTCGATTCCCAGGGCTACGGTGTGCCCGGTCCGCTTCGCCCGCGGAACCGGCTGGGTGAACGCGATGTCGGCCAGCACCTTGCCGCCAGTGGCCCGCAAGGTCGGCAGGTGCAGTGTGGCGCCTGCGGGGACGGTGGGGGGCAGGGCCAGCGGGACCGCGACCCACGACCAGTCGCCGTAGCCGCGCGGGCCGGGCCGGACCGGGAGCTGCAGGCGCAGCAGCGCCCGCCTGGGATCGGCCTCGTGCCGTTCGATGACGGCCTGCTGGCGGTCGCACGCCGAAAGGATGAGCATCCCCGGCATGTGCGGCGGCGTCTCCAGTTCGGTCACGTCCGCAGGGAGCCGTTCGTGGTCTCGCAGGTAGCGGGCAGCCTGGCGGGTGCGGGCGCGGATAACGGCGGACGGCAGGTGCTCGCCGCCGGGGACTGCGGCGCGGACCGAGTCCCATTCCTCCCCGGTTCGTTTGGCCGGGTCGGCGGGCCAGGTTCCGGTGACCGCGCGGGTCAGTCCGTCCCGCCAGCACGCCGAGCGCAGGGCGCGCCCGGCCTGCTCCTGCGCCATCCTGATGACCCGGTCGTTGACCGTGACCCCGTCCAGCGGGGCCGCGCCCCAGCCCAGCCGACGCAGCGCCATCCACGCCATCGCCGGCAGCGCCCTGTCGGCCACGTCCCTGCCTGAGGCAAGCGACTCCAGGCCGGCCGGGTTCCAGTGTGCGGTCATCAGGCGGGCGGCCATGTCCTTGACCAGGGCCGCGCACCACGCGACCCGCTCCGTCACCGCCGCCGTGGTCAGCGCCTCGCCGGTCTTCTCGTCGGTCCCGCCGCGGACCAGCGCGCGGGCGCACGCGGTACGGGACACCTTTTCAGCGGCGGGGGCCGGAGCGCGGGTCACCGGCCGCCGCCGGGCGGGTATTTGTTGGACTCGGCGAGCAGCCGCTTGCGCGCGGCGGACCGCATCCCGTACAAGCGGCCGGCGAATGTGGTGACGAGGGAGATGAAGTCCTCAAGGAGTTCTTCCCGGCCGCCCTGCGCCTTGGGGTGGAGTACCTCCACGGTGGCGCCGTGAACGGCGAGCAGGCGCCGGAGCCACCCGGCCCCGAACCGGGCCAGGCGGTCCTCGTGCGTCACCCGGACCACCGTCACCTGCCCGTCAGCGGCCGCCGCCAGCATCTTCTCCAGGCCGGGCCGGTCCTCCCGCAGGCCGGACGCCCGGTCCCGGAACACCCGCGCCACCGTCCCGGTGCCGGTGGCGCGCAACTCGGCCTTCCTGCGCGTCCAGCGACGATTCCTGCC
Source organism: Streptosporangiaceae bacterium (assembly GCA_025934635.1). Next base: position 25,492 of record JAICWX010000023.1, read on the forward strand.
CTGTGGTGCCCGAGACTCGCACGTACAAGTCCTCCAGCCGCGGCCTTTCCACGCCCTTACCGCCGGGGACTTTCGTCGCGTCGATGTCATCGGAGGAGAAACGGCGCTCGCGACCCACCCACGTCATCGGAACCTTCTCGCTGTCCGCCCACAGCCGCAGCGTCACCGGGTGCACCCCCAGCCGTCTCGCCGCCCGCGACAGCCTCAGAAGCTCCATGCGGCCGTCTTCCTCCGTCTTTCTCTTATACCAGGAACCTGCGGGGGACGTGTTAGCTGCCGGCCAGGTGCCTATCCGGCGTGGCCGCGCTCGGTGAGGCGCGCAGCAAGCGCATCGTCGAGCACCGGGTTCCCTCGGCAACAGGGAACCAAGCGGCCGTCCCCCCGTACACCAGTTAGGCGATCACTAGTTCGTCGATGTGATCCGAAAGCTCATCGCCACCCGTAAACAAATCCTATCGTCGAAGCATGGCCTAAACTGCTAGATCACTCACGATCACTAAGCAAGCCGCTAAGCCTGGTACTCATGCCTTACTCCCTGCCGCGCAGCACGCCGGCGGATCAGCAGGTCGATCCGGCCGCGGTCCTCCGTTTCCTGGACGCCATGGATGAGCGTCCCGACATCGAGCTGCACAGCCTCATGGTGGTGCGGCACGGCCAGGTGGCGGCCGAGGGATGGTGGGCGCCGTACAGTGCCGGGCGGCCGCACCTGCTGTACTCGCTGAGCAAGAGCTTCACCTCCACCGCGGCCGCCTTCGCGCAGGCGGAGGGCCTGCTCGACCTCGACGATACGGTGCTCTCGCACTTCGCCGAGTTCGCCGCGGACATCACCGATCCGCGCAGCCGCGCGATGAAGGTCCGGCATGTCGCCTCGATGGCCTCCGGTCATACCCGGGAGATGCTGCCCGAGGCGATGGCGCGGGACCGCGAGGAGCCGGTCCGCGGGTTCCTGCTGAACCCGCCCGACCGTGACCCCGGCACGGTCTTCGCCTACAGCCAGCCCTGCACGTACACGCTGGCCAGCATCGTCCAGCGCAACGCGGGGATGCCGCTGACCCGCTACCTGCGGCCCCGGCTGCTCGACCCGCTCGGCATCGGGCACGTCGGCTGGCAGACCTTCCCGCCCGGACGGGAGCAGGGCTTCAGCGGCCTGCACGCCCGCACCGAGGACATCGCCAAGCTCGGGCTGCTGTACCTGCAGGAGGGCCGCTGGGAGGGAAAGCAGCTCATCCCGGCCGAATGGGTGGCCGCGGCGACGTCGGAGCAGGTCGCCAACCCGGCCGAACCCAACCCGGACTGGCGGCAGGGGTACGGCTTCCAGTTCTGGATGTCCCGGCACGGGTACCGCGGCGACGGCGCCTTCGGGCAGTTCTGCGTGGTCCTGCCCGAGCAGGACACGGTGATCGTCACCACCGCCTACACCCTCGACATGCAGGCGGTTCTCGACGCCCTGTGGGCCCACCTGCTGCCCGGCCTGGGCACGGTCTCGCCGGGCGCCGGGCCCGCGCAGGACCAGCTCGGTGACCGGCTCGCCGGCCTCGGGCTCCCTGCCTCCCCGGGCGCGCCTGCCCCGGCCGACTGGGGCCCGTGGGGGAGCGGGCCGTTCACCATCGGCCCCGGCGCCGGCGGCGCCCAGGTCCGCCCCTTCCTGACGTCGGTCGAGGTGGCCCCGCAGGGCGCAGGCTGGCAGCTCAGCCTCATCGAGGCCGCCAACGCGCTGACCGTCCCCGTCGGGGCCGGGACCTGGGCGGTCTCCGACCACGCCGACCGTAACGGCGAGATCATCCCGGTGGCCGCCTCCGGCGGCTGGCTCGATGACCGCACCCTGCGGGTCGAGGTCATCTTCCTGGAGACCCCGCACCGGATGGACATCACCTGCTCCCTGCCCGGACGCGCCGCCGAGGCCGTATGGCGCCATCCGCCGCTCAACCCCAGCAAGCTCAAGCACCTGCGCTGCCCCGGCTAGCGGGCCCGGGTCACTCGTCCCGGTGCACTGTGCCGGGGGCGAAGGCGGGCAGGCAGATCGCGATGTACTCGGCGCCGTCGGCGCCGGGGGTGCTGTAGCGCACCCACTCCCCCGGCCGGGTGTGCACGCCCTGCCCGGCCTCGACAGTGAGCTGCCCGTCTTCGGACTCCACCACCAGGGCCCCGCGCAGGACGATCGTGAACTCGTCGAACTCCGGGCGCTGGCCGGGCTCGGCCCAGCCGGACGGGCTGCGCATATGCGCGACACTCAGGCCGTCCTGGCCGGTGTTCACCCGCCCGACGTACTCGTCGATCAGCTTGGGCGGCTGGCCGGCCGCGGTCACCCGCGTGGGTTTCTGGATCAGCTCAGGCATAGCCGCCAGTATCGCGCAGGGACCGGCCGGCTGTCAGAGCGCGGCCACCGTGTCGGCGGCCGCTTCGCCGCTGCGCACGGCGCCCTCCATGTAGCCGTTCCACCGCGGCGCGCACTCGGCGCCGGCCCAGTGGATGCGCCCGGCCGGCGCGCGCCACGCCTCCCCGTAGGACGTCCAGGTGCCCGGGGCGAAGTGGGCGCCGTAGCAGCCGCGGGTGAATTCCTCCGCCATCCAGTCCCGCTCGACGTACTGCCGGGGCCGTGCCGCCTGCGGGCCGAAGTACCGGACGAAGCAGCCGGTCACCGCCTCCTGACGCTCTTCGGGGCTGCGCCGGGTCCAGGTACGTGCCTCCTTGCCCTCCAGGAAGCCCATCAGGACGCCGGGGGTGCCGGACGGCGGGGAGTTGTCGAAGGTCACCTTCACCGGCCCGGTGTCCGAGACGGCCTGCCCGTTGAGCCCGCCGGAACGCCAGAACGGCTCGGGGTAGATGGCGTACGCCTTGATGACCGACCCGGCCGGCATCCGCTGGGTGAGCTGGTCGCGCCACGATGGCAGCGGCGGGTCGTACTCCAGCCGTCCGGCCAGCGCCGGGGGCAGGGTCACGATGGCGGCGTCCCCGCGGTACTGCGTCCCGTCGCGGGTGATGACGCGGACCCCGGCGGCGTCGTGCTCGATCCGGCGGACCGGGCGTCCCAGCACGACCCGCTCGCCCAGCGCGGCCGCCATCGCCTCGGCGACCAGGACCGACCCGCCGGTCACCCGGTCCTGCTGGGCGCCCCGGTCGACCGAGAGCAGGGTGTCCAAGTCGGCGTTGGAATGGGTGTAGAACAGCGCGTGCAGCAGGGAGACGTCGCTAGCCTCAGCGGCCCAGACAGCCTCGCAGGCGATATGGAAGTAGGCGCGTCCGGCCCGGGTGCGGAGGTTGCGGCGGATCCAGCTCTCCCACGTCTGGCCGTCGAGCACCTCGGCGCCCGGGGTGAGCCACGGCCGCTCCAGGTCGGTCCGCGCCGCCAGGCGGGCGAAACGCAGCACCCCCTGGGCGAGATCGGCGAGGGCGAACGGGGACAGCCGGGGAGCGGCGCCCTTAACCGGTTTCATGGTGGACCGCTTGCCCAGCAGGTCCAGCAGCAGCTGTCCCTCGTCGTTCCAGGTCCGGAACGTCGACAGCCCGAGCTCGCCGATCAGCTCTCTCATCCGGGTGTGCCCCTCGCCCACCCACTGGCCGCCGAGCTCGAGCGGGGTGCCGTCCTCGAGCACCAGGCCTTCGGTCCGCCCGCCGACCCGGTCGCGGGCCTCCACCACCGTCGCCTCATGCCCGGCCGCGACGAGCCGCCGGGCGGCGGCCAGCCCCGCCAGCCCGGCCCCGATTACCACGACCTCGCTCATGCAGCCTCCAGTGTGCTCGAAGGCTCAGCCGAGCACGTCGGTGGCCTTATGGTCGCGATCGACCCCGTCGATCATGATCACATCGCTGTCGGAGTTGCCCGTGCGCAGGGTCACGATCGCCTGGTAGGCGGGGGAGCCGTACCAGGCGCGGGCCTGCTCCCGGTCAGGGAACTCGATGACGATCAGGTTGCCGGGCCAGCTGCCCTCCAGCAGCTCGAAGTCGCCGCCGTGCACAATGAAGTGGCCGCCGAACGGGGCCAGGGTGGCATCGATCTTTTCCAGGTACTCCACGATCGGCGGTCCCATCGTGACCCGGCGCATGTGGGCGACGGCGTAGGCAGGCATGTCTCCTCCTGGGTTCTCGCGCTGGCGGCTAGGTACCGTTACCACCATCGGCGGCGCTGGCCGCGCTCGCAATTACCCCAGAGGTCATGCCCGGACGTGCTAGCCCCGGGGCAGCCACGGGTAGCGCTCGGTGTCCTTGGCCGCGTAGTCGGGATCCAGGTAGATGAAGCACCGCTGGATCTTCCAGTCGCGGATCTCGAACACGTCGCACCACCGGCCCGCCGCCCACTCCGGCACCCCGGCCCGCCAGGGCCCGTCGCGGTGCTCGCCGTGGCTGGTGCCCTCGCACACCACCATGTCGCCCGCTATCACCCAGTTGAAGTGGGAGTAGTGGTGGACGATGGAGCTGAGCGTGGCGCCCACGTCGCCGAACATCTGGCCGATGTCCTTCTTGCCGTTCGCCAGGCCCCACTTGGGGAAGTAGACCTGCGCGTCCTCGGCGAACAGGTCCAGGATGCTGCCGCCGGCCGAGGTGACGCCGCCGTTGTCGAACGCCTTCAGGTACTCCAGCGCGACCGACTTGCGCTGCTCGTCGGTCATCGTCTGCGTGGTCAGGGCCATGGGCTGCTATCTCCTCGCGCGTGGGGAATAGCCGGGAGTGACATTCAGCACATTAGCGAAGCTCGGGCAGAATCGGCACTACCAAGATCCGCGAGAAGGGTGCCTGATGCCAGACCTGCCGGATAGTGAGCTGCCGGATTACGCCGACCTGCCGCCCGCGCCGAACGGGGGACGCTCCGCGTGGGGCCTGTTCGGCGCCGACGACAACGTGGGCCTGATCAACCTGCTGACCCCGGAGCGGATCGCCGCGGCCGCCCGGCTGGTCCGCCGCGGGCAGGTCTTCTGCCTGGATATGCCGCTCGGCAGCATCTCGCCGCCGCTGGCGCCCTTCCGCACCGCGCCGCGGCACCACGTCCTGCACCAGCCGGGCACCGCCGGCTTCGACGACGTCTACGACAACTTCTACCCCCAGGCGTCCAGCCAGTGGGATTCGCTGGCCCACGTCGGCTACGCGCATGACCAGATGTACAACGGCGCCACCGAGCAGGACGTGCTGGCCGGGGCGAGGAACACCATCGACCACTGGGCCCGGCACGGCCTGGCGGGCCGCGCCGTCCTGCTGGACGTCGAGCGGGCGATGCGGGACGCCGGGCGGCCTTATGATCCCGGCGCCAGCTCCACGCTCAGCGTCGATGACCTGGAACTGGCCCGCCGGCAGGCCGGCGTCGAGTACGCGCCCGGCGACATCATCCTGCTGCACACCGGCTTCGCCGCCTGGTACGTCCAGCAGCCCCAGCGGGTGAAGAACAAGCTGTTCGGCAAGCCCGCGACGCCCGGCGTCGAGCACACCGAGGCGGTCTGCGAGTACCTGTGGAACAGCCACGCGGCGGCCATCGCCTCGGACACCTTCGCGGTCGAGTCCTTCCCGGCGGACATGAGCGCGGAGGCGCACCCGTTCGGCTTCCTGCATAACGTGCTCATCGGGCAGTTCGGGATGGCCCTCGGGGAGCTGTGGTGGCTCAGCGACCTGGCCAGCGACTGCGCGGCCGACCACGTGTACGAGATGTTCCTGGTCAGCACGCCGATAAACGCGCCCGGCGGGATCGGATCGCCCGCCAACGCGGTGGCCATCAAGTAACCGCTACTGCCAGCTGAGCGGCAGGGTGACGCGGGCCACGGCCGACCGCCCGGCGGCGATCACCTCGATCCAGCTGGCGTCGCGGCCGAGCGGCGGCAGCACGGTCACGTTCATCGTGACCTCGCCGTCCAGGTCCCGGCTGCCGCCCGGCCGGGTGGCGTGCCACCCGGCCGGGGACCGTACCCAGATCGCCGGCCAGGTGCCCATCCCGGACTCGTTCCCGGTCGCGCCGGCGGCGTGCATGAAGATGACCGTGCGGTCGGCGGTGTCGTGCACGCCGAGGATGGTGAACCGGATCCCGTCGATCTCGGGGAGCGTGACGGCCGCCGCGGCAGAGCCGGCCGGTCCCCGCTCGACGGGCCCCCGCATGAGCTGGATGAGCACGTCGCGCCAGCGATCGGGCAGGCCGCCGGCCGGCGGGGCGGTGATGCCGTGGCCGCCGACGTGCAGGTACTGGCACAGGGCGGCCAGCTGGCCGGGGACCGGGCTGCCGGCCGCGATGGCCTCGCTGGCCTGCAGGGCCTCGACGACGTCGCCGAGCCCCTCCGCCACCAGGCCCACCTTGAGTCCGGCCACATCCAGCGGGATGAGCGGCGGGTAGGCGGCCGCCGCGGCGAGCAGCCGCATGGCGATAGCGGTCAGCAGGTACTCGCCCGGGTCCGGGCTGGCCGCGCTGACCGCCACCGCGGGCGGCGGCTGGCCCGGGCCGGCCAGCGGGACACGGACGGCGGGCTGGCCGGGGACGACGGTGAGGTCCAGCCACCGCAGCGTGCGCGGCGGGTCCGGATTGAGCTGGAGGATCCACTCACCCGGCCCGCTGACCCCGCTGCCGTGCAGGCCGATGCCGTAGCTGGTTCCCTGGTCATCGGCGGCGCCGAAATCCATGAAGTAGAGGCCGTCCGGCGGCCGGGACGGGCCGGCTGACCGCGCGACCATGGTGAGCAGGCCGCGGAAGGCGGGCTGCGCGTAGGACAGCAGGCAGAGCTCGCCGCTCGCGGCCGGCCCGTGGACCTGGACCAGCTGCCCGAGCGGGACGATGCGGCCAGCCTGCGGTGGCGGCCCGGCCGCCTGAACCGGGCCTGGTAGCCGGGCTGCCGGGCTGGAGAGCAGCCCGGCCCGGCTGGCCGGATCAGCCTGCCGGACGCCCAGGGCCAGCTCGAAGTCCGCCAGGATCTGCGCGGCGACCTCGTCGTCGAGCGCCCCCACGGCCGTCAGCACCTGCGCTGCCCGGGTCACCCGCAGGCCGTCGCCCGAGCGCAGCCCGGCCTCCGCCACCAGCTGCAGGTAAGCCTCTGCCCGTTCGTGGTCCACGCCCCCAGTGTCCTCCGGCCGGGCCGCGGTCACGGCCGGCGGCGCCGGTGATCCGCCCGCAGGCCCATCGCGTCGGCCGCCGGGAGGTCCTCGCCGCGGTGCCCGGCCCGCTGCCCGCGGCCGACCTCGACCCGCTCATCTGGGCGCGCGCCACCGCGGCCCGTGCCCGTGCCAGGGCCCGGGCCCGGCGGCCCTAGCCCGCCGCGGCCAGCACCTCGCGGGCCGCGCGGGCGCCGGAAGCCAGCGCGCCCTGGACGGACCCGGTGGCCCGGTGGTCGCCGCAGACGTACCGCCCGGGGCCGACGCGGCAGCCCCGGATAAGCGGGTGCGGCGCGGCCATGGCGGGCAGCGCGCCGTCGACGGTGTAGGTGGCCAGGTGCTCCCAGCCCGCGGTGTCGGCCTGGTACAGGGTGGCCAGCCGCCCGCGGACCGCCGTCTCGACGCTCTCGCCGCCGCCGCCCAGGACCGACGTGGAGACCAGCGCCCGTCCGTTGCTGGCGTAACCCGGCGTGACCTCGCTCAGCACGCTGGTGTGCAGGACCTGGCGCTCGCTGTCCACCAGCAGGGTCGGCTCGGCCAGCGGCGAGGCCGGGGCGGCGTGGTAGATCGTGGTGACGGTCCTGGTGGCGGGCACCTGCAGGCCCGGAAGCAGCCGGGCGGCGGCGGCCGGGCCGGTGGCCACGACCACGACGTCAGCCGGGCGCTCGGTTCCGTCCGCGAGCAGCACGCCCTGATCGGTCAGCGCGCTGACCGGCGTCTCCAGCCGGATCGTGGCGGGCGGCAGTGCCGCCGCCAGCTGCCCGGGGACCGCCCCGATGCCGTGCCGGGGCAGGCACAGGGTGCCGCGCAGCATGCTCCGCCAGACCAGGTGGAAGAACCGGCTCGAGGTCTCCAGCTCCTCTTCCAGGAACACCCCGGACAGGAACGGCCGGAAGAGCCGCTCGATCAGGTCACCGGAGATCCCCGCGCGGCGCAGCGCGGTCAGCGTGGCCTGGTCCCGCCGGTGCCTGATCCGGCTGGCCGGGACGAGCACGTCGCGGCTGGTGAGCAGCGTCAGGGCGGCCATGTCACGCGGCCCGGCCAGGTGGCCGGTCACGGCCTCGGCGGCCCGCCGCGGCTGCCTGGTCGGGTCGGTGAACCGCACCCGCCCGCGGCTGGTGTGCAGGAGCATTCCCGGGGTGAACGGGCGGAGCTGCAGGGCGCGCAGGTCGATCCGCCGCCGCACCTGCGGGTAGGAGGTGTTGAACACCTGGAAGCCGTGATCGAGCAGGAAACCCGCCTGCCGGTCGGTGCGCATCCGGCCGCCCACCGTGTCGCCCGCCTCGAGAACCCGCACCGCCGCGCCCGCCGCGACCAGGTCCCCGGCGCACGCCAGGCCCGCCAGCCCGGCGCCGATCACGACCGCCCGAAGTCCGCTCCTGCTCATCGCACCTACCCCGCGCTCGATACCGGCATCTCCCGGAACTGATCATGCGCCCTTCCCGGGCCGGCGCCTCGTAACCAGGACGGCAGGCAAGAATGCTGTCATGGCTTCGTATTCCGTTAACCCCGATGCGGTGGCTCACGCCGAGCATCTCATCGACAGCCGTCAGTACGTGCTCGACAGCGACTGGGGGAAGGTCCAGCCTAGCGCCAGCGACCAGAACACCTACCTCAAGCGGCACTCGTGGGATGAGTACGCGCGCTGGCACCTCGGCCTGACCGAGGGCGCCAACGACGAGACGAAGGCCCGGTACGCCTTCGTGTACGGGGACTTCCGGCGCATCCACCGGATGGGCATCATCGCCTGCCTGTACCGGGCGGCCGAGTGGCGGCACAAGGATGTCGAGCTGGCCGCCCATGAGCTCCTGCAGCGGCTGGACCGGCTGACGGCATAGCCGGGGACGGCATCAGCGGGGACTGGCCGGGAGCCGGATGCTGACCACCGTGCCCTGGCCTTCCCGGCTGCGGATCGCCACCTTGCCTCCGTGCCGGGTGGCGATGACACGCACCAGGGCGAGCCCGATGCCGGTCCCGGGCAGGCTGCGCGCGGCGCGGCCGCGGGCCAGTTCCTGCCAGACCTGCCCGATCTCGTCGGCCGGGATGCCCACCCCGGTGTCGGCCACCTCGAGCAGCAGCCCGTCGTCGTCCTCGCTGGCCCGGACCTCCGCGGTGTCGCCCGGGCCGGAGAACTTCACCGCGTTGGAGACCAGGTTCTGGATGGCGATGAACAGCAGGTCCCGGTCGCCTTCGATGAGCGGCAGGGGCCACGGCGCCCGCGGTACCGACAGCCGCAGGATCCGCTGGCGCGCGCCGGGGATCTCGCCGGCCGCCTCGGCCACCTCGTGCAGCAGGCCGGGCAGGTCGACCGGTGCCGCCTCGATCTCCTGGGTCTCCAGGTCGGCCAGCTTGCGCAGGTCGCCGACCAGGCGGGTGATCCGGTCGGCCTGGGCGGACACGCTGAACAGGGCGGCCGACGTGCCGCGGGCGGCCCCGAAGCCGGCCCCGGCCTGGCCGGCGTTCGCCAGGCCGGCCCGCATGGCGGTCAGCGGGTTCTTCAGCTCGTGGTCGAGCCGCATGAGAAAACGCAGCCGGTCCTGGGTGGCCCTGGCCGCCGCCCGCCGCGCCGCCGCGCTGGCGGCCGTTGCCTGCGCGGCGGCGGCCCGCTGCCGCATCAGGACGACAGCGGCCAGCACGCCGGTGCCGATCAGGCCCGCCAGCGCGGCCAGCAGGCTGGGCGACACCAGCGCGTACAGCCGGGCCGCGGGTTCGGCCGCCTGCAGCGCGGCGCCCGCCGCCGCCCCGGCCGCCAGGGGGACGAGCACCCGCCACCGGGAACCCCAGGACAGCCACGTCATCTGGCGTCGTCCACCCGGGCCACGAACCGGTAGCCCTGACCGGGGATGGTGGCGATCCACTGCGGCCGCAGCGGGTCGTCGCCGAGCACGCGCCGCAGCTCCGCGATCCGGTTGTCCACGGCCCGCGTGCCGACCGGGAAATCGAATCCCCACAGGACCTCGAGCAGCCGGTCCCGGCTCAGCAGCTCATCCGGGTGGGTGATCAGGTAGTCGAGCAGCAGCGCCGCCTTGGGCGTGAGCACCAGCTCGGTATCCCGCAGCCAGGGCCGCCGGGAGATCCGGTCCAGCCGCAGGTCGCCGGCGCGCAGCGTCGGCGCGGCGGACAGCGGCCTGCGCCCGGGCCGCGCGCGGCGCAGCACCGCGCGCAGCCGCGCGAGCAGCTCGTACGGGTCGAAGGGCTTGTTGAGGTAGTCGTCCGCGCCCTCGTCGAGCGCGATCGCGCGTTCCCCGGACTCGCCTACCTGGGTCAGCAGCACCACGGGCAGCCAGCGGCCGGCCGCCCGGAGCCGGCGCAGCACCTCGCGCCCGTCCGGTCCCGGCATCAGGACGTCGAGGATGCAGCCGTCCGGGTCGAGCCGCTCGACCAGCTCGAGCGCGGCTTCCCCGTCCGACGCGATATGCACGGTGAATCCGGCCCGGTCCAGGAACGGCGCCAGGTTGGACGTGATGGCCCCGTCATCGTCAGCGAGAACCACGACCGGCCGTGCATCACATCCGCCCATGACTGCAGAAGCGTAGCGATATCACGGCATATCCGCCGTTGCGATGGGCTCGCCCGCTCCCGCCATCAGGCGCGAATCTCGCTGTGCGATCCCGGCATGAACCCATTGTCGGGCGTCCTCAGCTGCCTGACGATAATCGTCAGGCAGGCCGCGGCCGTATCCGCCCGGCGCCCCCGTGGGCCGGGGGAGACGGCGATCCTTACGCCCGGACCGCGGCGGCTGCCGCCCAGTGCTGTTCCAGGTGCGGCACCAGGTCCAGCGGGCGCTCATCCGGGAAGAACAGCCGCGCGCCGTCGACGGTGATCACGCGGGTGGTGCCGGGAATGGTGTCCCGCAGCCAGTAAGCCCAGGAGACGTCGAAGAAGTCGTCCCCGGTGCCCCACACCACCAGGGTGGGCACGGTCAGCTCGGCCAGCAGCGGCGTGACCGCGGTCAGGTCGCCGTCGTCGAGCGCGGTCAGCAGGCGCTCGAAGTGCCGGGCGCGCTCGAGGGTGCCGCACCACGGTTCCAGGTAGGAGCGGATGACCGCCGGGTCGATCTGCTCCAGGTGCTCGTAGCCGGAGCCGAAGGCGAGCCGCGCGGCGGCGCCGGGGTCGGCGAGCATCGCGACCGCGGCCGGCGCGAGCTGGCCCGCCGCGGCGAGCTCGACGACCGGCTTGAACGTCTCGGGTGGCGTGTTGCCGCTGGTGTCGCAGTTGGTGAGGGTGAACGTCGCCAGCCGGTGCGGGTTCCGGGCGGCGAAGATCTGGGCGATGGCCCCGCCGGTGTCGTTGGCCACCAGGTCGACGCCGGTGAGCCCGAGCGCGTCGCAGAAGTCCTCGAGGCCGGCCGCCAGCGCGGCGAGGGACAGGTCCTGCCCGTCGGCCACCGGGCTGCGCCCGTGCAGCGGCAGGTCGAGGGCGATGCAGCGGCGCTGCGTGCTCAGCGCGCCGATGACGTTGCGCCAGAGGTAGGCGTTGGTGGCGATGCCGTGGACGAACAGGGCCACCGGCCCCGTCCCGGTGTCGAGGTAGCTGATCTCGCCGGAGCGGGTGACGACGCTGTGCCGGGCGGCGTCAAGTTCCTGGAGCTGCATTACGATCGCCTTCCTGAGGATGCGCTAGCCTTATTGGACCGACTGTCGGTTTATAGAAACAAACCGACAGTCGGTTTGTCAACCGCTCTGGAGCCGGGATGGACCGACCGAACAAGAACATCGCCCGCGGGGAGGCGACGCGGAGCCAGTTGCTCGCGATCGCCACCCGCATGTTCGCCGAACGCGGTTACGAGGACACCTCGATCGAGGCGGTGCTGCGGGAGGCCGGAGTCAGCCGGGGTTCCCTCTACCACCACTTCGCGGGCAAGGAGGCCCTGTTCGAGGCGGTGGCCGAGGAGGTCGAGACCAGCGTCGGCGCGCAGACCTTCGCCGCCGCGGCCGAGGCCGCCGCCGACGGCCCGGTGGCCGCGCTGCGGGCCGGGGCCGTGGCCTGGATCCGGCTGGCGGGCGATCCGGTGGTGCAGCGGATCCTGCTGATCGACGCGCCGTCGGTCCTCGGGTGGGAGAAATGGCGGGCGATGGAGGAGCACCACGCCCTCGGCGGTATCAAGATGACGCTGCAGGTCGTCGCCAAGCAGGGCAAGCTGCGGCCGGAACTAGCCGACACGCTCGCCCACGTGCTGCTCGCGTCGATGAACGAGGTGGCGCTGCTGGTCGCCCGGGCGCAGGACAAGGAGGCGGCGATGAAGGACGGCGCCGACGCCATCGACGAGCTGATGCAGCGCCTGTTCGCCTAGCCGCCCGTCGCGCGCGCCGCGGCCCGGCCGGCCTCGCGCCCGCTGAACAGGCAGCCGCCGAGGAAGGATCCCTCCAGCGACCGGTAGCCGTGCATTCCGCCGCCGCCGAACCCGGCCGCCTCGCCCGCCGCGAACAGGCCGGGCACGGGCTCGGGTCCTGTGCTGGCGGAGACGGTGCCCCGGCCGAGCACCCGGCCGGACAGGTCGGTCTGCAGGCCGCCCAGCGTCTTGCGGGTCAAGATGTTGAGCCGGACGGCGATCAGCGGGCCCGCCTTCGGGTCCAGGATCTTGTGCGGCGCCGCGGTGCGGGCGATCCGGTCGCCGCGTGAGCGGCGGGCGTTATGGATCGCCATGACCTGCAGGTCCTTGGTGAACGGGTTGTCGATCTCGCGGTCGCGGGCGACGATCTGCCGTTCCAGGTCGGCCAGCTCGATGAGCTGCTCACCGGTCAGCTTGTTCATGCCGGCGACGAGCTCGGCCAGCGTCCGGGCGACCACGAAGTCGGCCCCGTGCCGCTTGAACGCCTCCACCGGGCCGGGCGCGCCGGGCCGCACCCGGGACAAGGTGAGCTTGACGTCCTTGCCGGTCAGGTCGGGATTCTGCTCCGACCCGGACAGCGCGAACTCCTTCTCGATGATCTTCTGGGTCAGCACGAACCAGGAGTAGTCGAAGCCGGTGGCGCGGATGGCCCCCAGCGTGCCGAGGGTGTCGAAGCCGGGGAAGTGCGGCGCCGGGAACCGCTGGCCGCGCGCGTCGAACCACAGCGAGGAAGGGCCGGGCAGGATCCTGATGCCGTGCCCGGGCCAGATCGGGTCCCAGTTCTGGATGCCCTCGGTGTAGTGCCACATCCGGTCCTCGTTGACCAGCCGGGCGCCGGCCCGTCCGGCGATGGCCAGCATCCGCCCGTCGACGTGCTCGGGCACCCCGGTGATCATCCGGTCTGGCGCGGGGCCGAGCCGGTCCGGCCAGTTCTCGCGGACCAGGCCGGGGTTGCCGCCGATCCCGCCGGAGGTCACGATCACCACCGGGGCGTGCAGCTCGAACTCGCCGGCCTCGGCGCGCGAGCTGGGGGTCCCGCGCGCGGCCTGGCTCGGCTCGAGGATCGCGCCAAGCACCCCGTCGAGGTTCCCGCCGGTGACGGTCAGCGCGTCCACCCGGTGCCGGAACCGCAGCGAGACCCGGCCGCCCGCGGCCGCCTCCCTGACCTGCCGCTCGAACGGCGCGATCACGGCCGGCCCGGTGCCCCAGGTGACGTGGAAGCGGGGGACCGAGTTGCCGTGCCCGTCGGCCAGGTAGCCGCCTCGTTCGGCCCATCCGACCAGCGGGAACCAGCGCACCCCCAGCCCGTGCAGCCAGGACCGCTTCTCCCCGGCGGCGAAGTCGACGTAGGCCCGCGCCCACCGGTACGCCCAGTAGTCCTGGCCGGCCGGGTCGTCGGGCCCGCGGTCGAAGAACGCGCTGCCCAGCCAGTCCTGCCAGGCCAGCTCGGGGGAGTCCTTGATCCCCATCCGGCGCTGCTCCGGCGTGCCGACCAGGAACAGGCCGCCGAACGACCAGAACGCCTGCCCGCCCAGGCCCGACTCGGGCTCCTGGTCGAGCAGGAGCACCCGCCGTCCCGCCCGGGCCAGCTCCGCGGTGGCGACCAGTCCCGCCAGCCCCGCGCCTACCACGATCACATCCGCGTCCATCTGGTCATCATCCTCCGGCCTGCCTTCGCCGCGCGGCCCGGGACCTCGGCTACCATCGGCGGGTGCCTGATCCCGGATTCGACGCCTCCCGGCCGCACGTCTCCCGTGTCTACGACTACCTGCTGGGCGGCAAGGACAATTACGCCGCCGACCGGGCCGTCGCCGACCAGATGATCGCGTCGCTGCCCGCCCTCCAGGTGGGGGTCCGGGCCCAGCGGGACGTCCTGGGCCGCGTGGTCCGCTACCTCGTCGGCGAGGCCGGCGTCCGGCAGCTGCTGGACATCGGCTCGGGCCTGCCCACGGCGGACAACGTTCACGAGATCGCCCAGCGGACCGAGCCCGCCACCCGCGTGGTCTACGTCGACAACGACCCGGTCGTGCTCAGCCACGCCCGGGCGCTGCTCGCCGACGACAAGGCGACCTTCGTCGCCGGCGGCGACCTGCGCGATCCCGCGGCCATCCTGGCCGAGCCGGCCGTGCGGGATCACCTGGACTGGGATCAGCCGGTGGGCCTGCTGATGTGCGGCATCCTGCACTACATCCTGGACGAGGAGAACCCGGCTGCGCTGACGGCGACGCTGTACCGCGCGCTGCCGCCCGGCAGCTACGTGTTCATCCACCACCTGCTCGACACCGAGGACCCGGCCACGGCCACCTTGCAGGAGCAGATGCGGGCCGGCGTCGGCCGGGCCCAGTTCCGGACGATGGCCCAGATCAGGGAGCTCTTCGACGGCCTCGAGCTGATCGATCCGGGCGTGGTCCCGGTCCCCGGCTGGCGGCCCGATCCCGGTACCGGTACCGGCGGCATGAGCGATCACCCGGTCCTGCAGATGGCGGCGGCGGGCGTGGCCCGCAAGGGGTGACAGCCAGCTCGTTCGGTGTGAAGTTCGGGCCTGGCGGGCCTCGGCCCGCGGCGGCGACCGCGTGGTCGTCCTGCCCGGCTAGTCGCGGCCGCTGGCCTGGAGCCGGTCGAGGATGGCCGACTGCGCCGCGCACGCCTTGTCCCCGTGGGAAGCGCCGTACGCCTGCCGCTCGTGGGCGAAGACGGCCAGTCCGCCGATCGCGCGGTAGCTGACCAGGCAGCGCAGCCCGTCACGGCCCGCCACCCGGGCCGCCCGGGCCAGCAGGCGGTCGGCCGCGCCGGGGTCGCCGCACCGCTCGCAGTCGAGGGCGAGGGCAACCAGGTCCAGCGCGCGGCTGCCCAGCCCGAACTCATCCCAGTCCACCACCCCGGTGATCACCGCCCCGTCGGTCAGGACGTTCGCCAGGTTCAGGTCGTTGTGGGCGTAGTCGGCCGCGGGCAGCCGCATCCCCCAGACCGGCTCCAGCCAGCGCCGCAGCCGCGCGCACAGCTCGCCGGCCGCCGCGCAGGCCCGGGCCGCGTCCGCCCACACCTCGTCCCAGTCGTCGAACAGCACGTTCGCCACGTAGCCGGTGAAATCGCGCTCCCCGGCCGGGATCCCGGCGTCGGCCTGCAGCTCGACCAGGTCCAGCAGCGCGTCGAGCACCGGCCCGGCCAGCGCCACGCCCGGCGCGAACAGGGGACGGCCGGGGAGCCGGTCCTGGACGGTCACGTGCCACTGGCCGCGGATCAGTCCATGCCACAAGATGGCCGGGACCGGGTACCCGCGCGCCCCGAGCGCGGGAAGGTGCGCCGCGCACCAGCGCGTCTTCTCCTCCGCGTAGTCACCGTGCCTGACCTTGACCACGATTGCGCCCGTTCGCTGCGCCCGGGCCGCCCACGTCGTCGCCGGCTGCCGCGCCAGCCCGAGCGGCCCGGCCCCGGAGACCGGCTCGCCCAGTTCCCGGGCCACCCGCAGGCGGACCTCAGGCCAGGCAGGCATTCCGGTCAGCACGCTCAGATCGTAGGCGCCACCCGCGATAGCAGGAAAACGGTTAACTGTGCTCTAGTGCCTACGTCGCTGCTGCGCAGCCGCCGTATCCGGATCTCCGGCAGCGGGGTCGGCCGCCGTGCCGTCATCCTGCCATGTGTTGCGCATCCTTCTTCTGAGCAGGCCCGGAGCCAGGAACCGGCCCGGTGAAGATCCACGCTAGGGATGGCGGGACCGGGTGTCGTCCGGGGTTCTCCCGACAATTCGACCGGCTGAGGTGTCCGGGAGGCAGCGCCGCGCCGAGAACCGCGCGGCGGCCGAGTTGATACATTACGAGGCCTGACATGGATGCATTTGCTGAGTTCTTCCGCGCAGCGAGCGCGACCGAGGCTGAGCCAGACGGGCGCGAGCCATACGGTTACCAGGCGCGGATGGCCCGAGATGGGCTTCCTCCCATCGTGGAAGCGCCGACCGGGACCGGGAAGACGGGGATCGTCCTGTCCTGGCTGTGGCGGCGGCTGTACGCGGACCCGGGATCGACGCCGCGACGGCTGGTGTACGCGCTGCCGCCGCGGAGCCTGGCCGAGCCGGCCGCGGGCCAGGCCGCGAGGTGGCTGGCGAACCTGGGGCTGGCCGATCAGGTCGCGCTGCACGTGGTGCTGGGCGGGGCGAGGGAATCGCCGGGCGACTGGCGGATGGACATGCACAAGCCCGCTATCGTCATCGGCCCGGTCGACGTCCTGGTCAGCAAGGCGCTGAACCGGGGCTACGACCTCTGGCGGGACTCCTACCCGATCGACTGCGCGCTGGTCACCAACGGCGCGCACTGGGTGATCGATGAGGTCCGGCTGTGCCCGCAGGCCGCCACGACGCTGCGCCAGCTCGCCGCCTTCGCGAAGGCGTCCGGCACGGCCGAGCCGTTCGGGCTGACCTGCATGTCGGCTGCCGTGCCCGGCGGGCTGCCCGCGGCCGCGGGCAGCCCGGAGCGCGGCGGCGCGGTCACGATCTTGCCGGGGGAGCGGGCCGGCGAGCTCGCGGCCCGGCTCGGCGCGGAGCGGGTCATCCGGCGGCTGGACGCCGAGCCGGGCGATTACCGGGCGATCGCGGCGGCGGCCCGGGACCGGCACCGGGCCGGGACGCTGACGCTGGTCGTCCTCAATACGGCCGAGGCGGCCCGCGCGGTGTACCAGGCCCTGCGCGGCGGGCCGGCTGAATGCGCCCTGCTGCATCCCCGGTTCCGCCCCCTGGAGCGGGCCGGGCTGATGGCCGCGGTCACCGGGCCGCCGGACGACCGGATCGTGGTCGCCACCCAGGTGGTCGAGGGCGGCCTCGACCTCAGCGCGGCGGTGCTGATGACCGAGGCGGCCCCGTGGCCCTCGCTGGTACGGCGGGCGGGCCGGTGCAACCGCACCGGCCGTGTGCCCGACGCCGAGCTGTGGTGGATCCCCCCGGCCGCGCCGCGGCCCTACGAGCAGACCGACATCGACGCGTCGGGCGCGGAACTGGCCGGGCTCGACGGCCGCGCGGTTACCAGCGAGGACCTGCTGAGCCGCGACGTGGCCGTCGCCGGCCCGCCGGTCGAGGTGCTGCGCTGGAACGACTTCCTGGCCTTGTTCGACACCGCGCCGGACCCAGGCGGAATGAATATCGATATATCGCTATATCTACGAGATACGGAGGATCTAGACGTTCAGCTCGCCTGGGCCACCTGGACCGCGGAACCGGTGACCGGTGCGCCGCCGGCCGAGGCGAGGATCCCGGGGGCTGATTTCCGCTGCCAGGTCCCGCTGGGCCAGGTCCGCGCCCTGGCGCGCGACCTTCCGGTATGGCGGCTGGACCAGGCTCTCGGGGAGTGGGTCGCGCTGACCCCGCCGGACAGGGTGGAGCCCGGTGAAATCCTGCTCGTCAGCGCCGCTGACGGCGGATATGACCGGCTCACGGGCTTCGACCCGGCGGCCCGCGGGCCGGTGCCCGGCAGTCCCTCGATTGACCCGGTAGCCGCCGAGGACCCGGCCCGGGTGGAGTCGTGGAGCGCGAGCCGGGCCGGCTGGGTACCGCTCTACCAGCACAGCGAGGACACGCGGGACCACGCCGCGGCCCTGCTGTCCGTGCTGGCTCCCGACGTCCCGGACGGCGCGGCGCGGTCCGCGGTGACCGCTGCCTACCTGCATGACGTGGGTAAGGCGCACCGGATCTGGCAGGACGCGTTGTGCGGCGTGGCGCCGGGGGAGTGGCGGGACGAGGTCGCCGCCGGGCGCCCCTGGGCCAAGTCGGGGACCAACAGGCGGCTGCTGTTCGAGGGCGGCGTCGCGTTCCGGCATGAACTGGCCTCCCTGCTCCTCCTCGACGGGCCGCTGCACGGGCTGCTGGCGGACGTGCCGGACGCCGACCTGGCCCGGTACCTGGTGCTCGCGCATCACGGCAAGCTGCGCGTCCGGGTCCGCGACCGTGCTGACCCCGGTGAACCCGCCGTCCGGGTCGCCGGCGAAACCTCACGGCGCACGCTGCTCGGTCTCCAGGAGGGAGCGACCTCGGACATCCCGCCGCTGCTCGGCCAGCCCGCCACTCAGCTCACCGTGAGCCTGGACCAGTTCCAGTCGGGTGATGAGCGCTCCTGGACCCGCACCGCGCTCGGGCGGCGCGATCGGTACGGCCCGCTCGTCCTGGCCTACCTGGAAACCATCGTCCGGATCGCGGACTGGCGGGCCAGCGCCGGACTGGACGTCGCCCGGTGATCAACGGCCCCGATGATCACCGGCCCGGGGCCTCACACGACGGCGACGGCGTCGATCTCGACAAGGAAGCCGGGGCCCAGGCCGGCGACGACGTGGACCGTGATGGCCGGCGGCGGGTCGGCCGGGTTCCACGCCTGCTGGAAGGCGGCGAAGCCCTCGCCCAGCGAGTGGCCGTCCACTACCGCGATGGACCAGGACACGATGTTGGCCAGGGCCGCCCCCTCGCTCTCGAGGATGGTCGCGAGGTTGCGGAGCGCCTGGCTGGCCTGCTCCCCGACGGTGGAACCGACCACCTTGCCGTCGGCGTCGACGCCGTTCTGCCCGCCGACGTAGATCGTCTTGGCCGGCTGCTCGACCACGACGGCCTGGCTGAAGGCCGGGTTGCGGTGAAGTCCCTCGGGGTTGATGTGCCGTACGCCCATGTGCTGCCTCCCGTAACGCTGACACCGGTAATAGTGGTGTCGTCTAGGACACCAGTTAAACTGGTTTCATGCAAGCGCGCAGCGGACGGGTGCTGTACGACAACCGGGGCGGGTCGTTCTGGTTCGACGCCGGCGCCCTCTGCCTGGACTACGCCCATGCGGGCGGCGCGGGCCGGTACGCGGCCTTCGAGATCCTGCACCAGCCTTCTGACCTGGCCGAATGGCTGGCCAAGCCGCCGCTGGCCGCAGTCACGACGGTCCCCGTGACGGCCGGCGACCTGGCTGCGGCCAAGCGCCTCCGCCAGGCCATCTGGGACACGGCGCACGACCAGGCGGCGGGTCGCCGCCTCGCCGCCGGGGCAGTCGGAACCATCAACCGGTTCGCGGCCGCGGCGCCGCTGATCCCCGAACTCGCCGCTGACGGCACGACCGCGGAGTGGGCGCCGCCGGTGCGGGCCGCCCAAGCGCTGTCGACGCTGGCCCGGGACATGATCGAGCTGCTGTCCGGGCCGCTCGCCGGGCGCATCCGCGAGTGCGCGGGCGACGACTGCCCGCTGGTCTTCGTCGATTCGTCACGGCCCGGCGCCCGGCGCTGGTGCGCGATGGAGCGCTGCGGCAACCGGCACAAGCTCCGGGCGCTGCGCGCCCGGCGGACCGGGCAGGCGAGAGGGCAGGACGACTAGACAGCGCGAGGGGGAGACCAGAAGGGGTCGCGGCCGATGAAGCCCAGCATCCTGGCCTGGGGTCCGGCGTCCGCGGGCACCTCGACCCGGGGCCCGTACTGGCCGGAGGAGCGCATGGCCTCCTCGAACTGCTCCATGCCGGCCAGCAGCTGGCCGCACAGGCCGGCGTCCAGCCGGTCGTCCTGGCCGGTCGCCCGGGCCAGGTCCCAGGTGTGCATGAAGACGTCCGTGGTGTAGAACTGGTCGACCGCGCGGTCCAGCGGCAGCTCGCCGATGTGCGGGTTGGCCAGCACCCGGCCGGGGGTAGCCGGGTCGTCCAGCACGGCCTGCACCGCAGCGCAGTGCGCCCGCCAGGCCGATACCGGGTCCTCGTCCGCCGGCGGCCCGCCGGGCAGCTCGATGCCCGCGCCGCCGGCGAGGAACGGGGGGAACCACTCGATCAGGTGCCGCACCACGTCGCGCGCGGCCCAGCCGGCGACCGGGGCCGGGGCGTCCCAGTCGCGGGCCCCGGCGGCCCGCTCGGTGAACAGCCCGCCGATCTGCCGGTGCCGCTCGGCGGGGTACTCAGACAGCGCCATCGTCGACCATCTTCTGCAGCGCCGCGTAACCGTCGTTGACGCCGGTCTCCATGCCGCTGGCCAGCCAGGCGTCCCGGGCCTCGAAGCTGTCCACCAGGGACTGCGAGCGCAGCCGGGAGCGGCCGCCGCCGAGGTCCTCGAACCACAAGGTCTCCAGGGCGACGCCGTCGGGATCGCCCTCGTAGGTGAAGGTCTGGACGATGCGGTCCGGGCGCACCTCGTGGAAGCAGCCGCGGAACGCGTACTCGGCACCGCCGAGCCTGCCGCTGAACCGCCAGCTGCCGCCGGTGCGGGCGTCCCAGTGCTCGATCCGGGTGTCGGTGCCGTCCGGGCCGACCCACTGGGCGAACAGCACGGGGTCGGTATGGGCGCGGAACAGCTGCCCGGGCGTGGCCGCGAACTCGCGGGTGATCCGGATGATCGGCAGCTTCGGGTCAGCCTCGATGGCCGTCTGCGTGATCGTTGACATCGTCGGCACCATCCTTGTCGTCGGTGTTGCTCATGGTCGCCAGGAGGGCGTCCAGGCGGCGGTACCGCTGCTCGGCGCGGCGCCGGTACTGCTCGATCCAGGTCTCCATCTGGGTCAGGACCTCGGTCTCCAGTCGCACCGGCCGGGGCTGCGGCCCGTGCGGCCGGCTCACCAGCCCGGCGTCCTCCAGGATCCGCAGGTGCTTGTAGACAGCCTGCAGTGTCATCCGGTACGGCTCGGCCAGCTGGCTTACCGTCGCGTCGCCCTCGGCGAGCCTGGCCACGATGTCGCGGCGCGTCGGATCGGCGAGGGCGGAAAAGACCCGGGTCAGTGTGTCCGCGGCCATCGGCTCCCCAGTTTCAACCTATTGGTTGAAACTGACCTTAGGCCTAGACCCGCGACCTGTCAACCATCCGGTTGAAAGCCGCGGTCCAGCGGGTCAGTTCTTGCGGCCGCTTTTGTCGCTATATCGACCTGGTCGCGGTGTTGTTCGCGGTCGGGATGCCGCCTAATGCCCGATGGCCAGCTGGCTGATCCGGATGATGACCAAGATCATCGCAATCCCCATGTAGCCGCCCAGGACGGCCAGCGCGAACTTGCGGCCGCCGGACATGACCGGCCTGGACAGCACGTTGAGCGGCGGCATCCGCCAGTTCTCGCGGTCGCGGCGGTCGATCTCGACCGAGCTCTGCACCCGGAGCGACCGGAGCAGGGTCCAGCCGCCGGCGGCGACGGCCGCGGTCAGGCAGGCACCGATGATGACGAGGATCTGCCGGCCGGTGATGCCGGGGAAGACCACCGAGGCGGTCAGCACGGCGGACAGCGCGATCAGCACGGTGATCACGACCGAGGTGAAGACGTTCGTGCGGCGGCTGTTGACCCAGGGGCCCAGGACCGCGCGGTCGTTGCACAGCATCAGCAGGAACACCGTGGCGGCCGGCAGCAGCACGCCCGCCAGCGCCTGGACGCCCTCGATGATGAGGCCGAGCGGGGCGTGCGGGATGAGCACGATGGCCGCGGCCACCGCGATCAGCGCGGCGTAGATCGCGTAGAAGCCCTTGGCCTGGCGGAACCCGCTGTGCAGCGAGTGCTTGAGGCCGAGGGTGTCGCCGACCGCGTACGCGGTCGACAGCGAGACCGCGAAGGCCCCGATGATGGAGGCGTCGAGCAGTGCGACCGCGAACACCGCGCCCGCGATCCGGCCCGCGTGGGCCGCGATGCCGTGCGCCAGCCCGGTGGCGTCGGTGAAGCTGCCGGCGCCCCTGGTCCCGGCGAAGGCGGCAGCGACGGCGCCCATCAGCGCGGCCGCGCCGACCACGACGATCACGATGCCGATCCACAGGTCGACCTTCTCGTAGCGGATGAACCGCGGCGTGATCCGCTTGTCGACCACGTAGGACTGCTGGAAGAACAGCTGCCACGGCGCCACCGTGGTGCCGACGATGCCGATGATCAGCAGCATGACCGTGGCC